>JAIPFM010000013.1 GCA_021736645.1 Phycisphaerae bacterium
TTTGAGCGGCGTATCCCTGTGCCCGGATTGTGTGACATGGCAGTGCCTGCATTTGGAGACGTGGGACGTGTGACATCGCAGCGTCAGGCCTTCTGGTACAGACGCTCCTTCACTGTGGAGGGTGCCGTTCCTGAGACGGCCATGCTCAAGGTACACAAGGCCAAGTACGGCATGCAGGTCTGGCTCAATGGCCAGGTCGTGGGCGAGCATCTGCCTTGTTTCACACCGGCCCTGCTGGATGTCAAAAAACAGCTCAGGGGCCGCGGTAGAACCAATGAACTCATCATTCGAGTGGGTGCCAACCGTGAGAGTCTGCCCGAGACACTGCCTCGGGGCTGGGACTTTGAAAAGTATCTGTATATTCCCGGCCTCTACGATTCCGTAGAACTGATCCTGACAAAGACGCCGCGCATCGTGAATGTCCAGACCGTGCCCGAGATCGAGGCCAGTTGCGTGCGTGTGGTCGTGGAACTCGAAAACCTGCGCAAGGCCAAGCGTGTGCCCCTGACCTATGTGCTGCGCGAATGGCGAAGCGGTCAGGAAGTGACACGCGGCGAATACGAGGTCGCAGGTGAAGGTGTCAATCTGAAGGCGGATTTTCGTGTCCCCATTCGGGATTGTCGTCTGTGGTCACCTGAAGATCCCTTCCTGTACACACTCGAACTGAGTACTGCCGGCGACTCGACTCAAACACGGTTCGGCATGCGGTCCTTTAGGTTCGACAAGGCCTCGGGCAGGGCCATGCTCAACGGCAAGCCCTATTTCATGCGTGGGACCAATGTGTGCATTTATCGGTTTTTTGAAGATGTCGAACGGGCCAACCGCCCCTGGCGCAGAGAATGGGTGCGCAAGCTGCATCAGCGGTTTGCCGGCATGCACTGGAATTCGATTCGCTACTGTATCGGGTTTCCCCCGGATTTCTGGTATGACATTGCGGATGAAGAGGGCTTTCTGATTCAGGACGAGTTTCCCATCTGGTATCTGGGTGAATGGCCCAAGGCCCTCAAGAGCGAGGCCATTGCGCCGCAGTACACAGACTGGATGCGCGAGCGTTGGAACCATCCCTGTGTGGTCATCTGGGACGCGCAGAACGAAAGCACCACACAGGAAACCGGCAAGGCCCTGGCTTCTGTGCGCGACCTGGACCTGTCCAATCGCCCTTGGGATAATGGCTGGGCTGCGCCCCAGTCAGACCAGGACTGTATTGAATCGCATCCCTACCTGTGGATCAGGAACTGGTTCGGGGGTGAGCCGTTCAAACTCTCCGACCTGGCCAAGACCTCGCCGCGTCCCGGGGTGCGCGAGGAGCAGAAGGCTGAGACGCTGCCGATTGTCAACAATGAATATGCCTGGCTCTGGCTCAATCGAGACGGCACGCCCACCTGCCTGACACGCAATGTGTACAGCGATCTGATCGGGCCCACGGCTTCGATTCCTGAACACCGCTACACCTATGCCCGCACTCTGGCAGCGCTCACGGAATTTTGGCGCAGTCACCGGGAATGTGCAGCGGTCATGCATTTCTGCGGCCTGGGCTATTCGCGATCGGGCGGCTGGGAGCGTCCTGAAGCCGGTGCCACCAGCGACCATTTTTCAGAACTGGAGTCGCTGAATCTTGATCCCATGTTCGTTGAATATGTGCGTGACGCGTTTGCCCCGGTCGGCCTCATGATCGATATGTGGCAGGAGGCAATCACGGCTGGATCTGAACAGGCCGTCCCGGTCGCTGTGATCAATGACCTTCCCGAGCCGTGGCAGGGCACTGTAGTGCTGCGTCTGATCCAAAACGGAAAGACCGTGACAGAACAGTCTCAAGCCTGTACTGTAGAGAGCCTGGGTCGAACCGTGATTGGCTTGACCCTGTCAGTCCCGAAAGAGACAGGCAAGTATCTGCTCACCGCAGAATTGGTCACCAAAGACAAGGACCCGGTGCGCAGTTTGAGAGATGTTCAAATAAAGGCTGCCAAGTAGGCAGGGTGACAAAAATGCCCAAAACGGATTTTGATGTATGTATCATTGGCGGCGGTATTGTGGGCCTGGCCACTGCCTATCAGCTCTGTCAGACGTATCCCAAGCTCAGGATCGGTATCCTGGAAAAGGAAGCGGCTGTGGCTCAGCATCAGACGGGACACAATTCCGGTGTGATCCATTCCGGCCTGTACTACAAACCCGGTTCACTCAAGGCCCGGTTATGCACGCGCGGACGCAGGGCCCTGACAGCCTTTGCCAGGGCGTATGACATCCCCCACGAAATCTGCGGCAAGATCGTGGTGGCCACAGACCCCAAAGAACTGCCCAGGTTGGCCCAGCTCTATGAACGCGGTCAGGCCAATGAGATTGAAGGCCTGGAAAAAATCACAGGCGCTCGTATCACGGAACTGGAGCCCTACTTCCACGGGATTGAGGGACTGTCTGTGCCTTGTACCGGCATCATTGACTTTGTCAAGGTGGCCCAGACATTGGCCCGACTCGTACAGGAGGCCAATCCCGAGAATCAGGTGCTGTGCTCACGCCAGGTCACGGGATTTGAACGGCACGATTTTTCCATGGCCCTTCGTACGCAGCAAGGGCCTGTCAAGAGTCTATACGTGATCAACTGTAGTGGCCTGCAGAGCGATCGCATCGCGAGCCTGGACGGCATTGCCACGTCCACATGCATTGTGCCGTTTCGCGGGGAATACTATGACCTCACGCCTGAGGCCGCGTCCAAGGTAAAAAATCTCGTGTACCCTGTACCGGACCCCAAGTTTCCCTTTCTGGGTGTGCATTTCACACGCACGATTGACGGCCTCATAGACTGCGGTCCCAATGCCGTGTTTGCCTTCAAACGCGAGGGCTACAGCAAAACAGCCTTCAGCTTCAGAGACACCTTTGAAGCCCTGGCCTTTCCAGGGACGCTCCGGCTGTTTGCCAAAAACATCAAATACGGTCTGGATGAATATGCCCGCTCCATGAGCAAAGCCCTTTTCCTCAAGCAGCTCCAGCGACTCATGCCGTCACTGGAGTCCACAGATATCATACCAGGGAAAATAGGCATTCGTGCCCAGGCCGTGAGCAGAAACGGCACACCTGTGGACGACTTCAAGATAGAAACCCGCCCAAGAACCATCCATGTACTCAATGCCCCTTCGCCTGCTGCCACGGCCTGCCTGGCCATAGGCGAACACCTCTGTCAGTTGGCGGGTGAGCAGTTTGAGCTGTGAGTCCTAAGGATTCGGGAAAGTGGCATTGAACAGGGTCTCATCCTTGTCAAAGCATGCCACGGCCTGGATCACGGCCTGATCGTTCTGCAGGGTGAAGGGCGAATCCGCCATGTAGTTTCTCATGCGTGCCCCGAACACAGACACCGTGAGTTTGCGGTCCCCCTTGACGAGCATGTAATCCCATGATTGATTTTCAGGGACCGTGGTCAGTGCACCGTTGCCCCCTGAAAAGGCCTCCACATTGGTGAGGGCCGTGTGTCCCTGTCCCTCGATGATGATGGGATGAATGTTCTCCACGGGTTCTCCGCAATTGGCAATAATGGAGCCCTGGGCAATCTGCCAGTTGCGGTTCTTGGTGTTGTTGCCCTTCTTGTGGATGCCCACTGCCACACAGTCGAAGTTGAAATTGGTGAGCTGCCCGTAAGACTCGCCGTCCAGGAGGATGCCGCCGTACGTACCAAAGGTGAACAGGTCCATGAGCTGGGCATTGTCCGTGTTGTTGATGGTATAGGCAAAGGTCTTTCTGGCGATCACGGCATCCACCACGGCTCGGCTGTATTGGCCTCCGATAAACCGCTGGATCGCCGGATTTATATGACAATGGAGGATGCGGGGGACATCGTAGCAGTAGTTCATGCGGATGAACTCGCCGCTGAGGGGATACCCATAGCAGTGCTCAAAGAGCATGAGTTCACAGGGCCTTCGGCGGTTGGCATTGAAATCCATGGCCAGATATTCACCGTAGAAAGTCAGGCAGGACAGGTATACACCCTGCGTCATACTGGTCATGGAGGTCTGGATCGTGGCCGGGTAGGGGATAATGGCCTTGGGATCGCTGAGTGTCTGTTGGGGATACCAGAACTGGATGCCCTTGATCTGCGTGGCGGATTCCACGATCATGAACACGTTTTCCTTATCTGTAATGGCCAGGACACTGCCGACCGGTTGTTTCTTTGTGGCATGCGATGTGCCCCTCGGGGTCGGGCCGTGCACACCGATCAGGGAGACGTTTTTCTTGAGGATCAGGCCGCCGTCTATGGGGTACGGTTCGTCCGATGGTTCCACCCACAGGGCTGCACCGCTCTGGGAAGCCCAGTCAATGGCCTTTTGCAGATTGACCTTGTTGACCGCAGCGGTGTTGTCGGGTGTGACATCAAATGACCGAATGCTCCTGGGGCCGTCTGCATACAGGCAGGAACACAGGGTGACTACGATCAAAACGGGCATTGGTACATGTCTGAACATCGAGAAAATCCTTTCATAGAACGTGATCAAAAAGCAACCGAGTCAAGAGTGTAAGCTGTGCAGGAATGACCACGCAAGGGTATTTAACGATAAATCCCAAAAATGGCGTGTTCAGGTGGAGATGGCGCGTGGGAGGGATTTTTTGGGTGGGGAACCCCATGAAAAAATATTTTTGTGAACCCCATAATTGGAGCGACTTTGGCCTGCCGATTTGCTAGTCTATCGCGCGCCAGGATACATTTCCCTGTCAGTTGATAATGAACCGAGGCAGTTGCAGTGTGTGGCCGCCTTCAGGATTATGCCACGGACTATTTGAAAGGTCCATTCTGTATGCAAAACCATAGGAAAAGCCTCGTGAAACGGGCACGAAAGAGTGGTTTTCGTGCCCGCCAGCGAACCAGCAAGGGGCACCTGACGCTCAGCAGTAAGCGGCGCACAGGTCGTTCCTGCAATGTGAAGCGCAGCTTTTCATAAGCCACTCCAATCATGAGGCGCACGTCAAGCCCGGTGAGATTTCCTTCAGGAAATGGTGACCGGGCTTTTCATTTCTCTACCGTCTCTACTGACTGAATACGAGGTTGCCTCCCACCCAGGTCTTGTAGACCGAGAGATCATCGTTCAACAGGACCAGATCCGCATCCATGCCGACTTTGATCGCGCCTTTTTGGTGGTCCAGTCCCAGAAGTCGGGCCGGATTTTCAGTGGCCATCTGAACCGCGGCCCGCAGAGAGCAGCCGGTCAGGGAAATCGTCCGCTTGACCAGGTCGCTGAGCCCCACGGCCGTGCCAATGAGCGTGCCGTCGTGGTAGCGTGCTGTACCGCCGGAGGACACATAGTCCAGGTCGTTGTACACATACTCACCTTCCGGCAGGCCCAGGGCCTGCATGCCGTCCGAGATCAGGATGACACGGTCGTGTCCGAGATGGGACAGGGCCATTTTGAGCACTGCAGGATGGATGTGCACGCCATCCGGGATGACCTGCGCTGTGACAGAGTCATGGTTGAATATGGCCGCCAGGGGGCCGGGTTCACGATGATGCAGACTCGTCATGGCATTGAACAGGTGAGTGACATGATGGATGCCCGCTGCAAAGCCGTCGAGTGTCTGGTCATATGTGGCGTGTGTGTGGCCCAGAGAGGCAATGGTGTTTTGCTTTTCCAGGGCCGTGATGAGATCCAGGGCCCCGGGCAGTTCCGGGGCGATCGTCATCATGGTCAAGCAGCCCTGGCACAAGGCATTGATCCTGTCCAGTGTGTCCGGGCTCGGCGAACACAGGCAATCCGGCTGGATCATGCCCCGTTTGGTGTGCGAAATAAAGGGTCCCTCAATATGGATGCCCAGCAGGGCGGCCCCGCCCAGGTCACGACCCACATGGTCAGCAGCCAAGGACAGGTGGGTGTTGTCCAGGCCATGTTTGTACACGGTCGTGGCCAGGTAGCTGGTCACGCCGAACCGGGCACAGGTCTGCGCCAGTGTGGCCAATGCCTGCTCTGTGTTGTCCAGGACATCCGCACCGCCTGCGCCCTGGATGTGGACTTCAATGAAACCGGGCACCAGGAATCGCCCCTGGGCATCAATGACCTGGTCGGCCTCAGAGCGCGTATTGTTCCGGTCAATGGCCTGGATCTGCCCGTCTTCCAGGAGCACGGAGACCTGTGCAGGGTTTTTCGAATCAAGATCGATCACACAGTTGTTTATGAGTCGTGTAGTCATGCGAAAGTCAGTCCTATGGAGTGAGCCACACTGCGAACCTGTTGAGCTGCGAGTTGATATTCCTGCGCATTGGGCAGGTGCTCCAGCATGAGCGGTACGTCACCGAGTCGGCTCAGTGCCTTGAGGAACACGGCATAGTCCAGTCGGCCCAGGCCGATGCGCACCTCGCTGAGATGCGTCAGGGCTTCCGTGCTCAGGAGCACGTCCTTGGCGTGACAACTCTTGATGTGAGGCCCCAGCAGTCTGAAGCACTCTTGGATGAGCTGGCCGTTGTTGTAATAGCGTTGCGGGCTGCACACCAGATTGGTGGGATCCAGATGCACAGCGAATTGTTTTCTGTCAATGGCCTTTAAGAGCCGCACATAAGACTCCGGTGAATCCGGATACGCCCAGGGCATGGCCTCCAGTGTGAAGAAGGTGCGTGTGGGTTTGACCTCGTCGAGGATCGCACGCGTGGTGGCCACGATCATGTCAAAGGTCTCGTCCGTCAGGTTCTTCTCAGACGGGCCCGCCCACTGAGGACCGCGCGACCCGCTGATGTTCACACAGCATCGGGCCCCGATCCGGTCTGCCAGGGCCAGACCCTCGCGGCATTTTGTCAGGGCGGCCTGGCGTTCCTGGTCGTCTGAACTGAGGGGATTGCTCCAGGCACCGACTTCTGCAATCACGATATTGGCCCTGGCTGCAGCCCGGGCATAGGCCTTGACCGTATCATCCCCGGCCTCCGGTCCGACCGGGCAGTAGGCAGCGCTGTATCCGAGCTGTTTCAATGCCGCAATCCACTGGTCAGGATCATTGACAGATCCAAAGACCGGTCCACCCAGACGGATGGGATAGGGTGCGGTTTGTGCTGTTGCCTGTTGGAGTGAAACGCCTGTCAGGGTCATGGCAGCACCGGCCAATGTGCCCTTGATCAGATCCCGTCTCGACATGTCTGAGGGTGGTGTCATAGCCTGATCTCCTTGTTCTTTGCATGGTTCATGCATTGTGTACAGAGCGTACCATATGCGCCTGGAAATACAAGCAATAACCGAAATTCGTGAACCTTGACGGCGTTCCAGTGACACGGTAGTATCTGTCAAAGCCAACCGGTTTCAATGAAGGGTGTATCCATGAGAACCACAGTCCGG
>JAIPFM010000014.1 GCA_021736645.1 Phycisphaerae bacterium
CAGGGCAACATGACCATGGTGGGCAGAGTGGCCATGGGGCGATGGTTCAATCATTGGCGAGGCACGGCCACGGCCATCGCCGGAGTCCCCATCGCATTTGCATTCAATGCAGCCCCCTGGATACTCAACAAGCTCATCAACGCGCTGGGCTGGCAGGGCGCATGCTTCCTCCTGGCAGGTCTCATTGGCATTGCCATGACGCTCATCGGCCTGCTGTTCTTTCGCGACACACCAGAGGAATGCGGCCTGACCATGGATGGCATGACAGCAGATCAGGCCCTCAGCATGCCCAGAAAAGAGCTCCACACTGTACACCGCCAGTTCACCCGATACGAGGCCATGGGGACCGTGTCATTCTGGGCCTTCGCACTGGGTCTGGCTGCGCACGGCCTGATCGTCACTGCCATCGCCTTTCATATCACCTCCATTGGTGAAGAAATGGGCAAGACACGTGATCAGGCAGTGATGATGTTTTTCTATTCGAGTTTCATTTCCATCCCTGCACGTTTCGCCATCAGTTATCTCGTCGACAACACGCATTTCAAACTCCGTTTTGTGCTGATGTTTCTTGCCGCCACCATCAGCTGCTACACCTTGAGCCTTGCGTGGTTCAATACAACGCTGGGCTGGCTTATAACCACTATAGGATTTGGTCTGTCCGGGGGGGCCTGGGGCGTGCTGTGCAATGTGACGTTTCCACGGTACTTTGGCAGAAAACACCTGGGTGCGATCAGCGGCTTGAGCATGTCCGTGATGGTGATTGCCAGCGCTGTGGGCCCGGCGTTGTTCAGCGGGGGGCAACACCTGCTGGGCAGCTACCGCAGCACCACATTCTGCGTACTGGTGCTGCCCGTGATTGTCTTTATTCTGGCATGTTTCACAAGAAATCCGCAACACATCAGGGCTGAGTGCTGAAGGTTTTTGTGACGCGGATCCAAGATCCATTGGCAAGAGCAGGTTTTCCCATTAGAATAGGCACCTCACAAAGCTCAAGTGAGGTCGGATCTATCTGCCATCGCCTGTCAGGCATTGAAAGGAAGTGAATCATGAGAGAATCCAGGAGACCTTTAAATGTAACAATTCTCGCAATCTGTGTATGTCTGGCGTTTGGCAGGGTATCAACTGCACCTGCCGCCCAGAGACTGACATATGTGGATCTTGTCAATCGCCTGACCCTTCAGCTGACAAAGGCGATTGATTACGGCATCGTCCAGCTCTACCTGGACGGCAAACAGCTCGGCACACCCGTAGATCTTTTCAACAACGGCGTGACTGCAACCGGCGCCCTGGATATGGGCATTCACCCTCTTGACAAGCGTGAGCACACTCTGACCGTCGAGATTGTCGGCGCCAATGACAAGGCCGTGAAACGCTACATGTTTGGGCTCGACTATCTCACCCTGGAAGAGGTCGCACCAGGCTTTTAGGAGTCTGTGTGCGGACGAGCAGGCACGCGGGCTGTATGACACGAACGACCTGGAACACATGTAAAGGAAATAGAATCATGAAACCCGACATTCGCACACGATATCTGGCAGCTGCTGTCATGCTGTTATTCACGAGCCTGGGCACGGCCGAGGAGAAGGGGCCATGGGCTGTGGCGACGTTCGAGTGCCTGGGGCTGTACTATCCCAGTGTCAATGACCAGGGCCTCTGCACGGTGCAGTACTGTCAAGCGGATGAGCCACTGTGGCGCGACGCGCTGCCGCTGGTTTACGATGCCCGTGAGCATCAGTATCGCGGGAGTCTGGTGGGTTTGAAACCCGATACCGCCTATGTCATGCGCCTGACGTGCCGGGGCAAGACCCTTGAGTTCCAAGGCCGCACGCGCAGTGAGCAGTTTCCCATTGGCAAGACCACCTACCTGTCTGCCGGTGAATTGGATGAGCCCGTGCGCATTACCGAGTCCGGTCGGGCCGATGCCTGGCACCTCGTGACACCGGCCCCTGGGACCAAGGCCGTGATCGATGTGTTCAACCTCCACGACCATTGCCTCGATGTGGCAGCGAACTACGTGATCATTCGGGGCCTGGAACTGAAGAACGCCGGACAGCATGCCGTACGCATACGCAAGGGCGTGCAGAACGTGGTGGTCGAAGACTGCCGCATGACCCAGTGGGGCCGGGTCGGCGGGGCCCGGGTCTGGGGTGTGTTTCACGGCTCGGACAGCGCGATTTACGCAGAGACCGGCGCCGGGGCACTGGTCCTCCAGCGAAACCTGATTGAACATCCTCGCAGCGGCTCGAACGACTGGGAGTCCGGTCACCCGGATGGACCCCAGGGGATCACATTGCAGAACTCCGCAGGCAGGAACATCATTCGCTACAATGAGATTCGATCCACCGAAGACCACGGGTACAACGACGGTATTGGCGGCAGCAGCAACTTCAGTTTCCAGGGCAGTCCGAACCGCGACTCCGATATCTACGGCAATATCATCACCCACTGCTGGGACGATGCCATTGAGAGCGAGGGCGCCAACATGAACGTGCGCATCTGGGGCAACTACCTGGACAAGACCTTCGCGTTCATTGCCACGGCAAGCACGTCCATGGGACCGCTCTATATCTACCGCAATGTGTTTGCCTCCAGCCGCATCTCTCACCAGGACCCCAGCGGGGGTGTGATCCTCAAGACCTGGGGACCAGACAAGACCATCACAGTGGACGGGCAGGAGGTCCCCGGTGATCGGGGCCGACGGTACATCTTTCACAACACGGCACTCCAGCCCAGTGGGGCCATGAATGTGTTCAGCGGCCACGGCGTCAGCAACGCCATGTCGAGGAATAACATCTTTCGGGTACGCGGCAGCACCTATCCCTCAAACCGGGGTGACGGTCCGTCGAACGATTTCCGCCACGACCTGACCAGCGGCTACATCACAGGCGGATTTGTGCGATCCATGTTCGTACCCTCGAACCGGATGGAATGGTTCCTGGCGAGCACCGTGCCTGCCATTCAGTGGGGCAAGGTCGAGTACGCGCGCGGCAGCAAGACATTCACCATTACGGATCCCGTGGTCCAGGTCCCCAATCCGGCGATCGACAAGGGCGTGCGCGTGCCCGGTTTCAATGACGACTATCAGGGCACTGCCCCGGATATCGGCGCCTTTGAGAACGGCAATCCGGCCCTGAGGTTCGGTCGTGAAGCGTCGCCCGGTTTTGCACGTGCGCCGTGGGAAAGGTACTGAGGTATACGAAGTATTGAAGCCTGTGACAGGGTGTGCTATACTTGAATCACGGTAAAAAGGCTGAATTGTCGTTGGATCTGTAAATGTGATGTATCATAGAGTTAGGCTAAGGACTGTCTTATGAAAAATTCGAGGCTATTTCTAACGGGTTTGACTGTCATCCTGAGTTTCGCGGTGACAGGGATTTTGGCTGCAGCGGATACGGACCGAGTCGGCCAGTCGCTGACCCTGGCTCAGAATGGATCGGCCCTGGACGAGATCATTTTCGTGAAACGAAAACCCTATTCCTCGGATCACTATTATACGGACATCAATAACGGCACCAGCCCGGATCGGTTCGATGCGCGCAACGGCATTTATGTATACAGTATGAGTACCCGGAAGGAAAGGCCTGTGGTCACGGCAGCCCAGTTGCCCGGGGGCAAGGGGTTTATTGGCAAGCTCAGCCTGTCCTTTGATGCGAAAAAGGTCATCTTTGATTTTCGGGAGACTGCGGACTCCGGGTTTCGCATCTGGGAGGTCAATACAGACGGCACGGGCCTGCGTCAGTTGTCGTTTGCACCGGCCGATGAAGCAGAGAAAATCGCACGCTGGGGCAGACCCTGGCATACGGATGATATCCATCCCTGTTATCTGCCGGATGGGGACATCATTTTCTCGTCCACGCGGTGCGAACACACGATCCTGTGCGGCGGTTCAGCGGCCCTGGTGGCCCCCGGTCTTCACCGGATGGACAGTGACGGCGGCCACATCCAGCAGCTCACGCGAAGTCCGGTCAGTGAATTCTGCCCGGTGGTGCTGGATGACGGGCGCGTGATGTATCACCGCTGGGAGTACATTGACAAGGGCGCACGCGTGGGCAAGACGATCTGGTCCATGAATCCGGACGGCACACATGCCCAGGAACTCTACGGCCTGGCGGATGACACCACGACCGTGTACATGTATCCCCAGGCCATTCCCGGCAGCGACCATCGCGTGGTCTGTGTGGGCACGTGCCATTATCCCCAGGGGGGCTGCCTGGGTGCCATCATGCTGATCGACTTCCAGAGAGGCAATCGCAAGCGCGGTCCTGATCCGGACGAGGCCGATTATGTGCAGTGGGATGATCGATACCCTGTGACCAATCTCACGCCAGAGGTGTTTATTGAAAGGCGTACTGAGCCGGGCTGGCACTTTCGCACGCAAGCAGGTGAGTATGTGCATGATCGGGAGGGCCGGAGCGGGCATCTTTATACGCATCCCTATCCGGTCACAGAAAATACATTCCTGGTTTCATACAAGGTCAATGCCAAAGACCATTACAAGAATGTGGGCAATGCCTATGCCCTGTACCTCATAGATACCCAGGGCCGTCAGCGTTTTGTACACAGCGATGAGACCCTGTCCTGCTGGCATCCCACACCTCTGGCCGCTCGAAACCTGCCGCCCCAGGTCTATTCGTATAAAAATCCGACCTATGCAGCCAAGGAGGAGGCCCTGTGTATTGTGACCAATGTGTATGAAGGCATGGACGGCGTGGCACCCGGAGAGGTCAAGTGGCTGCGCATCAATGAAGCCATACCGCGTTATTGGGATACAGGTCGCAGATGGGGATCTGCCACGAGCAGCTCCAGTTGGAAGGCGGCGCTGTGGCCGCGCGTGCAGTGGGGTGTGGTGCCCGTGGAAGCGGACGGCTCTGCCTATTTTACAGTGCCTGCGAACCGCGACATCTTCTATCAGGCCCTGGATAAAGACTTTCGCGAGATCCAGCGTGAAAGGACGTATGTGAATTACCAGGCTGGTGAGGTCAGATCCTGTGTGGGGTGCCATGCTCAGGGGACCCGGTCATCGCAGCCTCAAAAACACCAAATCACCATGGCCCTCAGCAGGGACCCCAGTATGCCCCAGCCCCAGCCTTGCGATTTGAAGGAAAACGGCGGCAACGGTCTGGCTCAACAGGTGATTCACTATCCCACGGATATTCAACCCATCTTTGACGCCAAATGCATCACATGTCACGGCAATGCCGATCCAAAGGCCGGGTTGAAACTCACAGGGGACGTGACCGATTATTACAATACGTCCTATGAAGCGATTGGAAACAGGGAACTGGCCGGTCCCCTGATTTCCGAGTTCACCTCTTTTAAGAAGGGTGATCAGGGCAATTACAATGGGGCCTTTCTCCTGCCCAAGAGTCTGGGCTGCTATCAGAGTCCGCTGATGGATCTGCTGACCCGGACCACGCATGCACAGAATGCTGAGGACGATCATTCCAAGATGTTGACCAGCACGGAGATGATGATTCTGAGTCGCTGGGTGGACAGCAACTACCAGTTCTACGGCACCTACTATGGTCGACACCACGCCAGGTGGGTGACTGCTGACCCTGGAAAACCTGAATACAACCCCCAAGACTTTCGTCGTAAACCGGCATTTGACGAGGCTATCAGCTTCTTTGCCCCGGAGTGGCACCGTTAAACCGCTCGTGGTTCGATCTGGTCCGTAAGCCCATGTGAGGGATGACATGACAATGGTGATGGTGACGGTCACGCAGAAAAAAAACAGGCATGCGGCCTGGGTCCCCTTGATTCGAAGTGCCGTGATCCTTTCTCTGGCCACGCCCCTGTTGGCGTGGAGTGTCACCACCGTGGACCTGTCCGACTATGATCCGACGAGTGCTGTGCGTGTGTCGCATCCCAATGCGAACACCTTGAAAGCGCAATGGTCTGACAGGGGGGGGACCCAGTACCGTGTCCAGTTCAGCCTGAACTCTGGTGACCCACTGTTCAGACGCCTTGAAACGGCCCAGGCCCCGGGTGATCCCTTTACCACCGTGGCCCAGAACGTGGCGTCCAGATATCGTGTCACACTCGGAACCCGCCATGCACAGATTGGCTGGCCGTACATCTTTTTTGACAAGGTGTTTGACAATACACCTGCACCCACCGCCCACCTGTCCGTATTGACGATCGAATCTGTGCGCGTGGTCAGTGTGAGTCCCAGTCGTGTGACGATCGTCTTTTCCACGCTCTCTGTGGGGCCGTACTCCGGAGATCTGGTGTGCACGCTCTATGCAGGCAGCCCGTTCATTCAACTCCAGGCCTCCATGCGGGTGGATCAGCCCTGGGTGGCCTACATCTACGATTCTCTGTTGTATGCGGATTTCGACACAGTGGCCTACAGGGACATGAACGAGACATTCCAAACGGTCCCGGCCGCATCGCTGCAGGAAACAACACCGGGCGAGTCAGCCGGTGTGAAGGTCAAACACCGTACTATCATGGGACAGGTCTCTGACTGCAGAGGCACTGTGGCCATGGTCCTTCCTCCGCACGCAGGTTTCTATCCCCTGGACCGCAGCAACAACTATGGATTTCTCCAGGCTGGCAAGACATTCATTGGCACCAAGATGTCCTATTGGGGCGATCGAGGCTATGTGCCCTGGATCGACGCGCCGCAAGGCGCAACCCAGCGCATGGATTCATTTCTCTTTTTCACGCCCCGTGATCCGGAACAGACCCTGTCGCGCGTGCTGACCTATACCCACGGCGACAGGTACAAGCCTGTGCCTGGTCACTATACCATGGCCGAGCACTTTCACCCGGAATTTACCCAGGCCTATTTAAATGGCGAGGACACCATCACACCCTTCAAGGAGACCATGAAGTCACTCGGTGTTCAGATTGTGCATTCAAGCGAGTTTCACCTATACAGAAACCAGATGCATCCCTTTAAGAATACAGAAGAACGTCTCGCTGAATTGCACGCCATGTACACGCTGTTTGAACGCGAATCGGATGACGATCTGGTGTTCATCCCGGGCGAGGAGTACAACCACTATTTTGGCGGTCACTGGAGCTACCTCCTTCCCAAGCCAGTGTACTTTACCGGATGGTCCGGCCAGGAGGGAAAGGCCTACAGGCAAACCTATGTAGAGTCCGAGGGTGTCACCTATCCACGGGTGTATCAAGTGGGCAATGCCGAGACCATGCTTCAGCTGCTCAGGGATGAAGGAGGGCTGGCCTGGGGGGCACACCCTCGCATCAAGGATTCGCAGCAGATGCCGGACACGTATATGGACAGTGACTTCTACAGGGATCCCGTCTATCTGGCAGGGGACTGGAAGGCCATGCCTCTGGATCTGTCTCAGGATCGTCTGGGTGTGCGGGGATTCCAGTTGATGGATGAGACGGCCCTGTGGGGGTACAAGAAATCCATGCTGGGGGAAGTCGACACGTTCGAGCTGGACATGACCCACGAGATCTACGGCCACATGAACGTCAACTACCTCAAGCTGCCGTCACTCCCTTCCAAGACCGACTGGACCAGCCTGGTGGAGTGCATTCGTGAGGGACAGTTCTTCACCACCACAGGGGAGGTCCTGATCCACGCGTGGCATGCGTCAGCATCCGGCGTGACAGCTCAGGTAGAGTGGTACTTTCCGCCTGCCTTTGCAGAGATTACCTGGGGGGATGCCAAGGGCATCCACAAGACAAAGCAGGCTTTGGCGGACCATGGGGAATTCGACACCCATCAGATCACCGTGGCTGCAGATCTGAGTGCGGCGAACTGGGTGCGTTTCGAGGTGTGGGACGTGGCCAGAAACGGGGCCTTTACCCAGCCGGTCTGGTTGACTGCACCGGCAAATCCTGCGGTTGTGGCAGGCCGAGTCACTGGCTTTACGCTGATCGATACGGACACAGATGCACCTGTACCAGGGTATGATCCCATGCCTGCGAATGCGGTCCTGGATCTGGCGACACTCCCGCGCCACCTGACCCTGCGTGCCAACACGAGCCCCCTGATTCTGGATCAGGTCACGATCTCCCTGGATGGTGTCACGACCTCGCTGACCCAGTGGCCGTACTGCCTGACACCCTGTGCGGTGAACCAGGGTCTGAGAGGCTGTCCCTTTTACGACTACGCATCCAGCACCCTGACTCCGGGGACGCATATCATCAAGGCCGCACCCTCTCAGGGCAAGGTCCCGGGTGTACCCTTGACACTGGAATTCTCAGTGGAGGGCCGGCTGAAAGCTGATGGCTGACGGCTTTTTCCAGAGCCAGGTGCTTAAGGAGACATTATGACCAGGCAAGGTGTGTTGGAGGTGATCCAACAGCGATCCAGTGTGCGTGCGTATGAGTCACGCTCCGTTTCAAGAGATAAGATCGAGCGCTGTCTGGAGGCGGCCCGCTTGGCCCCATCCGCCTGCAATGCCCAGGCCTGGACCTTCATCACTGTGGATGATCCCCAGCTCAGGGACAAACTGGCCCCCTGTACAGCAGACAAGTGGCTTCCCTTGAATCATTTTACGTATCAGGCCCCGGTCCATGTGGTCATGGTCCTGGAACCCGGCAAACTGAGTGCCCAGGCCGGCGGGCTGATCAAGCAGAGGGACTTTCGCTGGATCGATATCGGCATTGCTGCGGAACACTTCTGCCTCCAGGCTCAAGCCGAGGGTCTGGGCACCTGCATGCTGGGGTGGTTCAATGAACGCAAGGTCCAGGCACTGCTCCACATCCCCAAATCAAAGACCGTGGCCCTGATTATCACTGTGGGCTATGCCGGGTCTGACAGCACTCGTCCCAGGCATCGCAAACCATTCGAGGAGGTGACTCGATGGAATGGGTATGAGAGGAGTAGTCAGTAGTCAGTTTTTAGTTTTCAGTTTTCAGTATTCGGTATTCGGTATTCGGTGTTTAGTTTTCAGTTTTCAGGAGGAGGTTCAGTAGGGTGTTGGCTTGAGAGAAATCCCGGATGATCAGGTGGGCGCCGGCCTTGATCAGACGGGATCGTTTTTCCGCGTTGAGGCCATGGCGGCGTACCTCGTCACTGGCCAGGCCCACGGCAATGCCGTCGCGTTTGCGCGCCTCGCGGATCTCTACAGGGCCGTCGCCAAATACAGCCAGCTCCGGGCCCTGGAGATTGTTTTCAGCCAGGATTCGGTCGATGACCATCTTCTTGGAGTATTTGGACACGTCACCGAGTGCGCCGTAGATGCCGCCGTCAAAACAATGCGCATAGCCCAGGGCAGTCGCCTCAGCCACCACATCGTCATGGTCCGTGCCGCTGGCCAGGTAGAGCGTGATGCCTTGCTCGGCAAGACTGTGGAGAAACGGGACAGATCCCTTAATGGTATAGTCGGCGATGTCGAGTTCCCCGCGTTTGAATTTCTCGATGCGCGCTGTGACGAGCTGCATGAGGGCGTCATTGTATATCTGCTTGTACCCGTGCTTGTCCAGGATGTCCTTGGCCGGCACAATGCCGAATTCCGCCACCATCTCAGCCAGGGCCTGCATCTGCAGGATGGTCTGGATACCCGTGGATTTGTCGATGTAGTCGAGCACACGGTTTCTGACCTTGTGGTAGAGTGTCTCGTCTGCGGTCTTGTAGGCGTCCCCGAGTATGGCCTGGATCATCATGGGGACCATGATCTGCTCCCAGCCCTGACGCAGTGTGCTGATCGTGCCGTCGTGGTCGAACACGGCGTGTTTGATCGAGCCCCCCACCATGGTGTCGCAGCACAGTTCTATTTCGCTGTGCCCGTGGTATCGGGCCTGACGCACGTCGGCCGCGAGTTCGGGCTGATAGATGTAGTCTGCATGACCTCCAATCTCCAGGATCTCCTCTGGCGAGGCCGTGCCTGTCTGAAAGAGTTTCTGTACCGTGACAGCGGCTGCCAAATTGGCGAATTCTGAGGCGCGGGCAGGGGAGACGCCTGCACCCAAACACAGCGCCAGAGCGCTTGTCACTGTATCGCCGGCCCCCACAGTGTCGAGCTTCTTCATGAACTGGATGCCCGGGACCTCATGCACACCCTCGGCGTCGATCGTAATGATGCCTCTGGGACCGCGGGTCAGAAAGACGGGCTTGGAGAATTGCCGGTACAGAGTCTGGGCATACTGCCTGACATCTGTCAGAGAGAGCACATCGTCGAGTTGTGCGTCCACGCCATTGAGGCGAGCAGCTTCCAGATCGTTGGTCTTGCGAAAGACATGCTTGAAGCGGTCACCATAGTGACGTGAGTCCAGCAGCACGATCTTGTCACTGTATCGACTGAATAACTCGTTCACCTGGTCGATGAAGCTGTCGTGGGTGATGCAGCCAGGGACCTGCTGATTGAAGATCATGACATCCACAGTGCGCAGGGCCTTTTCAATGCCGGCCAGCAGGGCCTGGTCCGTGTCCTGGGAACGTGTGTTAAAGCACGCAAAATCCATTCTCGCCAGTTCATTGCCCTCGAGATACGGTTTGGCAAAGGTGACCGTGTTAAAATTGTCCGGTTGAACCACCATCGACTCGATGTTAATGCCCAGGGCAAGCAGTTGACGGGTGAGCTCTCTGCCAAAGATGTCATCCCCGATCACGCCGATCACCTGGACCGAGGCAGGGGACAGGGCCGCCACATTGGCCACCACATTGGACGCACCGCCCAGCGAGTAATAGTGCCTTGCCACTGCCAGGGCCTGGAGTCCTGTTTCCACGGAGATCTCCGATCCGCGGGGATCGAGCATCCAGTAGGCATCCAGGCCGAAATCTCCGTACACGGCAATCTTCACATGCTTGATGGAGTCGATAATCTCTTTGATGACTGTCTGTTCCATGGATGGATCTTTCCTTTGTGATGGTTCAAACGACTAGGGTGTCACTTGGCTCTGGAGGGTTTTGAGGCGTTCGATGCACTGGACCATACAGCGCACGGTGTGATAATTGACTTTCCACGAATGGCTCATGTGTGTCCAGATGGGCTCGCCTTCGCGACTCAGCAAGGGCCACCATTCACCAGGAGGAGTGTGGATCATCTTGTCAAACACAAAGCGATGCACGTTTTCGTACGAAGGCCAGTAGTCGTCAGGTCCGAACAGGAGACAGCCTTCGAGCATCCCGATCATGACTTCAGCCTGCTGCCAGAATTCCTTTTCCATGTCATAGACACCGCCCGCATGGGGGCCTTCCACAAACACGCCGCCGTACTCGTGATCAATGCCATTGTCCCGGCCGTGGTCCATGGCCTTCTTGATCACGCCCTTGTACTCGTCCCAGCCAGTGCCCATGATGTTTGTGGCATGGGCCAGGAGCCAGGCGAACTCGACATTGTGACCTGCCGAGGTATTGTCCTGGGAGTTCGGTTTGGCGCCCCCTTCGGCAAAACGGTCCCAGCCCCACACAATGTCGAACTTGATCTGCGGGGCAATCGTCCAGCAGGGGGTGAACTGCGGGATGCCCGTGGCATGGTCGGGGTGCAGGATGCGCTTTGTCAGCAGGCTGATGTCCTCGATCAGGGTACGTTTGTGAATGGCCTGGCCACTGGCTTCATACAGTGTGGTAAAGGCCTCCATCAGGTGCATATGAACATCCAGTGTCTTGCGGTCACCGCCCCCTGCACCGGGCCCGCACAAGTCCCAATTGCGTTCAAACATCTCAAAGTAGCCGCCGTACAGTGTGTCGGCCGCATATTTTTTGATCAAATCAAAGACCTTTTCCGCGTAGTCGAGACCTCGCTGATCGCCCGTGGCCAGGGTGTATTCGCTCAAGGCATACATGCAGAAGCTGAGACCGTACAGGATCTTCTTGTCAATGGCCACGCGTCCCTTGCGATCCACAGTCCAATAGAACCCGCCGTATGCCTTGTCCCACATCTTGTCGATCATGAAATCCACGCCGTGACGCGCGTATTGGGCGCACTTCCCTCCGCCATAGCCGGCCCTGTGGGCGGAGGCCATGGTATACACGGTTCGGCTCTGGGCGATCAGGGATTTTTCGTCTTCGCCGGTGTCATTGCCGTCAGCGTCGAAGTGGGTGATGAAGCCGCCGTGGATGTCGTCTTTGCAGCGGTCCAGCCAGAAAGGCAGTAACTGCCCAGTCAGGTGTGTGGTGCACTCATCCAACGCTGCTCCAATCCTTGCCGCATCCAGGGCCATATAGAATCTCCTTTAATCAATGCCATCTATTCCGCAAGACATACCAGTCATTCTTAAACCATGTCAGCCTAATTCTAGTGAGGTCAACCCCGCCCGTCAAGCAGGCTCCGAAACACCGTGGAGTAATCAGGGCCAATCAGTGGGGCTTGTTCGGATGCGGCCAGATCCGATTTGTGCCTGTGGGGTCTTCGGCTTGACCCCACATTCGGTTTTTGGCAAACAACGAACCTGTAATATTTAAATTTTTGAATTCACTGCGTCCAGGAGGTATTGGTGGCAAAATATTTTGAAGTGAGAGGGCTTCTATATATGTTTAATTGCCTCTTTAACCATCAGCTCTTTCTTGATGTTTCTGTGCTTTGCAAGTTGATTACACACACTGATAATGCCATTATCGAGTACGTCCTGTCCGTTAAAGATCTCCGCACTCATGCAGTCTACCGTGCAAGCGGGAATGCCGCCATCATTGAGGAATGCAAGGCTTTTTACACCTGCATCATTCTTGCCTATTCCAGCGTCATTAAAGAACACGGCTTTGACGCGATATTTCATTGCATACTTCCCGGCACTTAAACCTCCATGTGATCCACAGACAACGATATCTCCTGAATTACTCTCGTTTAAGAAAGTGATGCTATCTGTGACGGTGATGCACAGGCCACCAATATGTGTTTGTGTTTGTTTCTTTATGCTTATCTTGTGGTTCTTTTCCTCTTTATCAAGAGACACAGAGGCCGCATTCTGTTGAGTCAGCGATCGGTGGGTGATTATTTTGGCAATGGCATCTTGCACGGAATCCCCGATCTGGATTCCGACTGATTCTGCTTGCGAGGTTGTGTGACTTATGATTCCGCTCTCATAGGTATCGCAGGCAATACCTATCTCAGCGCTGTAGTTATCGACAGCACATGCCAGAACGTTCTCAGCCTCATAGTGCGTGAGCCCTCTGATCCCTGCCCGATTCTTGCCGACACCTGCATTGTTGAGAAAAACAGCTTTCACATGGCAGCTTCTCACGTGTTCGGCAAGATCTCTATTGCCTCCACAATGGGACCCGCACACGAGTATTGGGCTTGTATTGCCGGGCTGTAGATCACCCAGACTATCCAACAGCACGACCCCTTCGGGGTATTCCATTTTATGTCCCGCATGGCGATCATTCATACCTTCACCATCCTCGACTATTCAGCCACGAGATTACCATCGGAAATAGTCGTTCCCAATTCGTATGCCTTCAAATTTCCTTCGATAAATCGCTTGGGAACACTTTCCTTGATTATGTCAGTCATATCATCATGCGCATAGCCTCGGAACTGAGCATAGAAGCCAAGCATGACGACATTCATCATTTTGCTGATATCAAAGTCTGGACTCTTGTGCTCAGTGGGATCGATCGCAAATACCTTCTTGCCTGATCTCTTTATGATCTCCGTTTTCGACTCGGACAAATCCTTCTGCAATCCAGTGTTCACGGTGGAAGACGTTAATTCATAGGTGCTGGTCAAGACGACACCATCGGCTTTCAGACAATGCAAAAACCGGAGCGTTTCCGTTTGTTCAAAAGATATGACGTAATCCACATCCCCGGCCTTGATAAAGGGCGACAGCACGGGTTTGTTTGAATAGCGGAAATGGCTTTCGACCCCTCCACCGCGTTGACCTAATCCCACCACATCAGAGATTTTCAGCTCATATCCAAGGTTCATATAAAACTGGCTCAAGATATTGCTAAAAAGGAGAATTCCCTGCCCGCCTACGCCGGCAATGATGATATTTTTTCCTGTATCAGGTGACTTCATGGTTGTATGGCCTCCTGCTTGCATACGGTAGAGCATAATCTGCAGCCCGTGCAAAGATCTTCATTGATCACTATTTGATGGGAGCCTTCTCCTGCTTTTCTCTCAATGGCCAAACATCCAACATGCAAACATTGTCGACATTGAGTGCATAGATCCTGATCAATATAGCTTGGAGTGTCTTTGGGGAGTTTAAATCTTGTGACACATGGTTTTTGAACAATGACCACTGAATTAGTCTTTGCGTTTACGGCATTCAAGATCGCGGCTTCCAGGCTTTCAACCTTGTGGGGATCCACGGTGACAATATCTTTGATACCGATGGCTTCGCAGACCTTTGTAATATCCAGTTTGTTTTCCGGTTTGTAGTTAAACCCAAACTCACTGGAGGGGACATTCTGACCCCCTGTCATGGCCAGGCAACTATTATCAACAATAATCGTTGTGGATTGACCATTGTTGTATATCAGGTTCATCAGTCCATTGATCCCGGTGGCCCAAAAACCGCCATCGCCGATCACGGCCACAAAATCTTCCTTATTCTCATTGGCAATCGTATAACCATGGGCCATCGCAATGGATGCTCCCATGCATTTCTCAAGAGAATAGGCCTCCATATGAGGAAAGCAGCCAATAATACCGCAGGTGACGTCAGTCGCTGCCTTGATTTTATGTTTCTTCAATGTTTGTGCAACGAAGAGGTGTGAACAGCCGGCACAACTGATAGGCAATCTGAAGGGGACATCCTTTTGAGGCGTTCGCTTAGGTGCGTCCGGAACGAGTTTTTCCTCTATGACATCCGGAGTGAAACGCGTCATGTGGGGGAATTTGGGGAATAGTTCTTTCCCAATGACCCAAACCCCCAGATCCTTAATGTTCTTTTCCAGAATATCATGGCCATCCTCAATCACATAGAGTGCCTCTACGTGTTCGGCCAGTGCTCTGATCTTCTTTTCAGGCAGCGGCATGATAAGGCCCAGTTTCAAGACCGAGGCCTCGGGCAATACTTCTTTGACATAGTAATAGGGGGTGCCTGCCGTAATCACCCCGATCTTTGACCCATTCAACTCCAGTTTGTTAAGATCGGAGTCATTGCTGTCCCGGGCCAGGCGATCAATATTTTCCACGAAATCATTGAAGTATTTGGTCAATTTTGGATGCGTAGAGTCTTTTGCCTTCATCATAATGGTTGTCATCACAACCTTACTGAAACTGACGGGATATGTGTGTCTGAATCTTGCTTCGTACGTGTAGTCTTCATCAATGACAACCCGACTCTTTGTCTTGCACGTGACAGATGTCGTTTTGAGTATGACCGGCGTGCTGTATTCTTCACTGATCTCGAATGCACGAACCATAAAATCCTTGGCATCCTGACTGTCACTCGGCTCCAATACCGGGATGTTGAACATATTCCCAAAATGACGGCAATCGTTGTAGTCGCCCCCCGCAATGCGCCCGACATCATCGGAAACCACCAGGACCAAGCCACCGTTTATCTGACTGCCGGCAGCCCCGCATAGCGCATCTGCCGCCACATTTAGACCCACTGTCTTCATTAATGCAAAGCTTCGATATCCTGCAAATGAAGCTCCGATGGCTACTTCTACAGCCACTTTTTCATTCGTCGACCATTCGCAATAGATATCGGGGTACCTCTGATGTGTATATTCCATCACTTCTGTGGAGGGTGTACCCGGGTAACCAGCGGCCACCTTCACTCCAGCTTCGAAGGCCCCTCTGGCAACTGCTTCGTTCCCATTCATCATTTTCATTGCAGCAAACTCTTTTCCTATCTTTGTCTTGAAAAACGATTTTACTCAGAGCGTAGTGTCTATGAGTGCTTATTTTATCGTAACCTCTCATTCTATTAAAATAATGCCTTACTATCAATATCCTTATAAATAAAACGAATCCCCGACACCATCTAGTAGATTACTTGCCAGTCAACAACTTTAGGATTCTGTGACTGTGAACAGAGCGAACAGTATCTCCAGGCCGGCAAGATTGACACTGTCTTTGACTATCTCTGCGTAAGGGGAGCATAACACCATGCCAACACTACAAGCCATGGCGCAACAAGAAGGGGCATTTTCAGGCGGCCACAGACTCTGTGCAGGCTGCCCAGTGCCCATCATCACGAAAATGCAGCCACGTGCGGTAGATAAGACACTGGACCTGGCCATGATCGATGGCCAGGTCCAGATTATTGCAAACCGGGATCTGTGATCTGAAACCGTAATCTCAGATGGCGTCTAATTCTTCCCCAATGGATCATAATAACGTTTGGGAATCTCTTTTCCCATGGTCTCTTTGATGCTTGTCACGTGACCGTCCAGCCAGAGACAGTTGAGCTTCCCTTGCGTTTCAAAATCCTTATTGGCACTGGTTGAGTGCCTGAAGATGCCCCGATACCAATTGGAACGGTTGCCGCCTGCTCTGTAAGAAGACAGATTGATACCGTTTGACTGGGCAAAGAGCATATCATTCGAGTTCTCAATTCGTGGTTCCACGTGGTCGTGTGCCACAATGACCTCTGCCTGACGTTTGACGGAAACCGTTTTTATCTTGGTCAGCCATCCATTCATGGAAAAGGCTGAATTGCTGATATCCCCCTCGCCATACAGCATGTCGTCGGCGACTGTCTGAGAGAAGTTCTTCCAACTGGGGCAGCCGAACAGGCCAATTTCCTTGACATACTCTCTGTAGTTGAGACCCCAGTATGACATATCGTCCTTGGGTTTTAAGAACGTAGAGTTATCTGCAGCATACCAGAGGTGGCCGTTGGAACTGCCGGTGTGCGTGTAAAAGTCGGGCATCTTGTAATCGTTGCTCTCAAGGTGCATCAGAATGGTGAGGCCCACACCTCTGACATTGGCCATGCAGGCCTGGGCACGTGCCTGTTCCCTGACCTTTCCAAGGGCTGGCATGAGTATGCCCATTAATACGGCAATGATGGCAATGACGACAAGGAGTTCGATGAGTGTAAAGGCCTTTTTTTGATGCATGTTCATCCTTATTAAGAAGTATGATTCAACAGCTTGATTCTGCCTGATGCGTACCCTGGCATCAATCTGTATTCAATGCTTATGCAAAACTCGAATATCTGTAGGATAACAGAGTACGCCCCAAAAAGCTTACAGAAAGTTCACAATTGGCGTGCGTTCTGGGAAAAAGTGGCAGGGCCTCAGGACACGGGTACCAGTATTATAAGGATCGGCAGGATCAATATCTGTGTGTGGATCACCCTTCTTTCTCCCTTGAATCAAGATCTGTGCGGTGCTAGAATCCCTTTGGTTCGTTGGAAATAAAGGCCTGTGCATGCCTTAGTTGGGATCGTCGGATAAATACAGCAGTTACTTATCCGGTGGTCCTTGGGGCTCCGACAGAGCGAAAATGGGTTTCTTGTCTTGGGAGAATTGGATGAAGGCATGGCTTTGGTGTGTTGCGGTGATTCTGTTTTTGCTCAATGTGACAGGGGTGAGTGCTGAGGCATTCAGTTGGCAGAAAAACTATGCCCAGATGTCGCCCACAGGGGATATCACCTGGTCGCCACAGCCATTCAGCTTTAAAAAGTCCGATTCTGTCCGGTACATTGACTATGACGGCGGCGAGGACTCAAACGATGGGTTGACCAGGACGTCTCCCTGGAAACACCATCCCTGGGATGCGCAGGCCTCGGGCCGCGCCAGTCAGTGCCAGGGGATTCACACGTACGTGTTCAAGCGGGGCGTGTACTACAGAGGAACCCTGAATGCCGTTGAATCAGGCAGGCCGGGCAGTCCGATCTACTTGACAAGCGATCCGACCTGGGGTCAGGGGGACGCTGTGATCTCCGGCGCGTCCAGGATCACGGGCCCGTGGAAACAGGGGGCAGCGAACCGAACCATACCGGAGCCTGACAAGGTCTGGACTGTGGATCTCGATTTTGCACCGCGCACTGTGTATCTTGTGACGCCTGCAGCCAGTGTTGCCTCAGCACAGGACACAATCACGCGTATCCCTCTGGCACGCATGCCGAACTGGAAGGTGTCCGATCCCGAGGATGTGAAGAGTGAGTGGTGGCACTGGGACAACCCCGGCCATCCGTATTTCAATTTGACCATGAAGGCAGAGAACAGCAACACGCTCCTGGCCATGGGCAAGGATACCGAGCATATCACGGGTCCCAAGGAACTGTACATGGGGGCCATCCTGTGGGCCGAATTCGGCTGGGTGGACGGCACACCCTATCCCTCCTATGTTCAGGGATTTGATGCCATCACCCACGCGCTTGGTTTTGAAGGCTATCTGGGCGGCGCGACGTCGCGCATTATAAGTCGAAATCACCGGTACTACCTGGAAGACAAACCTCAGTATCTGGATGACCCTGACGGTGAATACTGGTTTGAAAAGAAGGGCACTGGCGGGCGGCTTTATATCATACTGCCCAACGGACAGAACCCGAAGTCCGCAGTGATCGAGGCCGGAAAAGAGGCCACGCTTCTGGACCTGACAGGGCAGAGCCATGTGGAGGTGACCGGTCTGACATTCAGGTTCGCCAATGTGGCCTGGGACCTGACTGAAATTCCGTGGCTGTATGCGCAGAAATTCAGGCTCAAGCAGCACATCTATCCTGCCAGTGTCAGGGTGTGGGGGGCTGCCCACGACATTACAGTGGCACATTGCAGATTCGAACACATCAACAGTGGTGTGCTCATGAAGGCAGTCAACCCGGGCGATCGAATTGACCGTATTGTGGTGTCCGACTGTGAATTCACGGACACCGATCACCACGGTATCAGCATTGAAGAGGGATTGCTGTGGGGCGATACCCTCCCAGACCGGGCCGGCCACCTGTTTGACGTGAAGATCCTGAGGAACCATCTGGTCCGGACCGGACTGCGTTCGCCGCGCGTGGGCGCTGCCAATGCCATCAATGTGGCCAATGCAGAGACCCTGGAGGTCGCAGGCAATGTGGTGTCCCAGGCCTGGCATGCAGGCATCAATGTGCATGGCGCCAAGATCAACAGCAATGTCAGAGACTGTCCCTTGACCCGGCATCTCATCTACCAGAACAAGGTCACAGACTCGATACGCACTGGGGATGACTGCGGCAATATCGAGACATGGCAGGGGGGCAATGCGTATGTGTTCAATAATGTGTCAGGCAATCCGGGCGGATTCAGATACGATCACTGGATGTCGGACAAAACCTCCAGAAACCCAGGCGGTGCCCGGTTCGGCATGGCCTATTATCTGGATGGCGCGTTCAAGAACTACTACTTCAACAACATCGGCTGGGGACTGAGCCACGACATACGCAGTGCACATGGCGCGACGACCATGTTTCAGGAGATCATCAGCTATCAAAACATGTTTTTCAACAATACAGCGTACAACTTTGTCAAGGGCACCCGGCGCCAGGCACCGCAGGCCGGGCGCAACAAGTTCATGGGGAATATCTGGGACAGCATCGGCGATTGGATATTCTGGCACACGCAGCCGGCTCAAACCCCTGGGGACGGCAATGAACGGGACACTGGCAAGAGAGACAGCGAGTATGCACTGGAGACCAATGCATTTACAGGCAATGTGTTCCATGACATTACAGGTAAATACGGTTCGTTCAAATCGTCAGGCCAGTGGCATCAGACGTTTGAGCAATGCAGACAGGTCCTTGAAGAGGTTCAGTCGATAGCCTATGATCTTGGTGTGGAGGCGCACAGGCCGGTGATGAATGATCCTGCACACAGGGATTTCAGTTTGACGGATCAGTCACCTGCCATTGACCAGGGTGTCACGTGTTTCGTGCCCTGGCCCCTGTACGCCACGGTGGGGGAGTGGCACTTCTATCCCGCCGGCAATGATCCCACCCGTGTCCTGGATGAGCACTGGTACATGACGCCCTATTACTATGTGCGCGACAGCTATTATACGCTGCCCATGTTTCCCCTGGCAGGCGTGAATATCACCCAGTCGCACTACGTGACCGGTCCTCTGGAAGACTGGACCCAAGGGGCCCTGACCTTCAACGGTGAAAACCAGTACGCAGTCTGTGCAAACAGCCGACTGAACCAGACACTGACCATCCCGATCCGGTATCGATGGGACAAGAACGGACAGACAGAGGATCGGGTAGTCACGGGTCCTGATTTCAAGAGCCCTCAGGTCTGGGACTCCAATTTCTGTGTGGAAGTGTATTTCAAGACGGCGTCGTCCGAGGGGGTGTTGGTTCAGAAAATGGGTGACTCAGGCTATGGATTGACCCTGGATGCAGGCAGGCTCGTGTTTACAGTCAAGGCCGCGTCGATTGTCTCCGAACTTTCCACCAGAACCAGGGTGAATGACGGGCAGTGGCACCATGTGATCGCTGAGGCAGATCGCTCTGACCAAACGCTGACACTCTATGTGGATGGCCAGAGAGAAGCCTCAGGTCCCGGCCTTGGCAGGATCTCTATTTCCAATGGCAGTGACCTGCTGGTGTGCGGCACGCCGGAGGGGCAGTGCTTAAAAGGCACCATTGAATTCCTGCGTATTGCACTGGGTACGCTCAAAGACGCAAAGACCACGATCCAGGAATTGTACGCGTGGCAGTTTGACGGGCCGTTTCTTCGCGATTTTGCAGGCAGGCGGCCAAACGGCAAGAGAGATGCAGGTGCGCTTGAATGGATACCTTGACCCATTCAAAGTATCAGGAAGTCCAGGCCCCTTGCTTGTAGGCTATCTTGTTGAGAAACGAAACACCGTGGAAGACTCAAAGGGGTGGTCCGGACGCAGCACGGTTGAGGGGAACTCCGGGATATTGGGTGAATTCGGAAAGTGCTGCGTTTCCAGGCAGAAGGCGCCGTGTTGTTGATACGAAGCACCCTGACGTCCAGGGACATTGCGGAAATGATTGGCTGTATACAGCTGCATGCCCGGCTCTGTGGTGGACATCTCCATCACGCGTCCGGTCAGAGGATCGTACACCGTGGCCCTGAGACGCAGTGTGCCGTTCCAGCGATTGAACACATAGTTATGATCATAGCCGCGAGTCTGCGGCAGCTGCTCAATGCGCGCGCCCAGGGTGCGAGGTTCTGTAAAGTCCAGGGGTGTGTTCTTTACGGAACGGATTTCACCGGTGGGGATCAAGGCCTCGTCCGCCACGGTGTAGGCATCTGCATCCACCGTGAGAACATGTTCGTAGATATTGCCCTGGCCAGCGCCAGCCAGATTGAAGTAGGCATGATTGGTGAGGTTGATCACCGTGGGTTTGTCGGTCGTGGCCTTATAGAGAATTTTCAGTTGATTGTCCTGGGTCAGCACATACGTGACACAGCATGTGACAGTGCCCGGATAGCCTTCTTCACCATCTTGACTGACGTACGAGAACTGAACACCCGCCTGCCCCTGTTCCGAGAGACTCCTGCCCTGCCACAGCCTGCGGGCAAATCCCTTGGCGCCGCCGTGGATATGATGCAGGCCTGCATTGGGTGTGACATGCACGACCTGGCCGTCCAGGGTGAAGCGTGCATTGCCAATGCGGTTGGCATACCGTCCAATGACTGCACCGTAACGCCCCCTCAGGTAGTCGTCCGGAGACTCTGAACCGAGCACGATGTCAGCGAGCTTGGCATCGCGGTCCGGCACCACGAGTGAGGTCAGCGTGGCGCCATAGTCGATGACACCCACACGCATGCCATTGGCATTGCTGAGTGTGTACCACGTGACAGGCAGGCCCTCCGCAGTCTTGCCAAAAGGCTTGTGCTGCACATCAAGACCGGAAGGGGTATTCATCGCCTGTGCTGCGTGATTGGTCTGCATGGTTAATGCCCCTGAAACAACGAGGATGACACACGGGATATATCGGTATAATCGCATCTCAGAACTCCCACTGGCGTCTTTGCTCCAAATGATCTCCAAATCCGGTTCACGAGCCGTGTCTGCATGAAACGAGACCCAGGATACACTTCTCTGGATGGTTCAGCCATATTCAATTTGATTATGTGCAGGTTTTGCCCTACTATAGCGGGCCTACACAAAGATTTCAATAAATGTACTATGAAAAAGGAGCAATGACAATGGCTGGAGAATACAGGTTTTCGTTTGGGCCGTGGAATATTCATGAAGGCGGTGATCCGTTCGGGCCGACCGTCAGAAAGAGCCTTTCTTTCGCCAGGAAGCTGAAGCTGTACAAGAAACTCGGGTTCGACGGTGTGCAGTTCCACGATGACGACGCTGTACCGGAGATGGATACCCTCAGCCCCGCTGACATCAAGAAGAAGGCCAGGGAAGTGCGCAAGGTGCTGGACGGTGAGGGCCTGTGCGCGGAGTTCGTGGCCCCGCGCCTGTGGGAAGGCCCCAATACCATTGACGGCGGTTATACCTCGAATGATCCGGCCTGTCGGAAATATGCCAGGGACCGAAGCCGGCGCACCATCGATATTGCCAATGCCCTGGGTACAAAGCTGATCGTGCTCTGGCTTGCACGTGAAGGCACCTATATCCGTGAGGCCAAGGACAGCAAGGTCGCTGTGGATCGACTTGTTGAGGCGATCAATGACATGCTGGCCTACGATTCAAAGATTAAGATTGCGATTGAACCCAAGCCGAATGAACCCATGGATCAGGCGTACATTCCCACGACAGGTCACGCCATGGCCCTGGGCTATCTGACGACCGATCCGAGTCGGGTGGGTGTGAATATTGAAAGCGCCCATGCGATCCTGGCCGGTCTGGACCCGTCCGATGAAATGGGATTTGCACTGGCCTATGACAGGCTGTATACGGTTCACCTCAATGACCAGAACGGACTGAAGTTCGATCAGGACAAGAGCTTCGGGTCCGTGGATTTGCGGCGAGCATTTAATCAGGTGCGTATCCTGGATCAGTACGACTACGGCAAAAACGGGGAAATGGTGGGTCTCGATGTCAAGGCCATGCGTACACAGAAGCAGGGCGTTGCCACCAAGCATTTGAGCAACAGCAGGGAAGTGTTCCTGGCTCTGCTTGACCTGGTTCGCAGCCTGGACAAGGCCGGGGTAGACGCCCTGATTGCGGATCGCGACTACGAGGCATTGGACCTGCTGATTGTCAACCATTTGATGGGCAGATGAGCGGGAGAATATCATGACCAGACATGCACACAGGCTTGGCGTTATTTGGCTTTTTCTTCTGGGTTGCTCACCCGTGCTCCTCGCGGCCTCCCAGGGTGATGCGCAGGTCGTTACGACAGGGTCTCTGTTCGAGGAGATGACGGATATGGTACGCCTCGCGAGTTTCCCCAGGCCAGCCTTTCGTACGGTGCAGTTTTCTTCTTTTGATCGTCGCAGTGATGTACCTGGCGGGCCCAACTGGTTTGCCAATTCGGATGGATTTGGGGGCGAGCCGATTCCCAACTTCGAAAAGGTCCTCAAGGCGCCGAACGCAGAGGGTGTGGGCGAATATCTGGTGGCCGATGTTGCGGGACCAGGTGCCATTGTTCGTCTGTGGACAGCGGCCATTTCAGGGCAGGTTCGTGTGACGATTGACAACGCTGAAACGCCTTTTTATGAAGGCCCTGCGGATACCTTTTTTCATCGTCCGTATGACCATTTCTCTCAGATGCAGGAGATTGACAGGGATCGGTTTGATCGGACCGTGTATCAGCGGGATGCATCGTACGCGCCCATTCCCTTTGCCAGACATCTGCGGGTGGTGTGGACAGGCAATGTCAAGCAGATACATTTTTATGAGCTTCAGGTGCGTCTGTATGATGAAGATGCGTCCGTGGTCTCTTTCCGCGCCAGCGACATCCATGACTCTCGAGAGATGATTGACAGGGTCACGCTGAGCCTGGCTGACCCTGATCGGAATATCGAGGCCAGGTCACAAAAGGAAACAGAGTTATTTGATCTCAGCCTCGGCCCTGACGAGCAGAAGCCTGTGGTACGCCTCGAGGGATCGCAGGCGATTGAACAACTGAGTCTGAAACTTACGGGCAAGGACTTGGACAAGGCCCTGCGTCAGACCGTGCTTCATGTTTATTGTGATGACTATCCGTGGGCACAGGTGCAGTCCCCTGTGGGTGATTTCTTTGGTGCAGCTCCAGGCGTCAATCCCTATCAGTCGCTGCCGTTTACAGTGCAGCCGGATGGCACCATGGTCTGTAGATTTGTCATGCCGTTTGCCAAGTCATGCAGGGTCGAGCTGTTCAATGGGGGCGAACAGACTGTGCGTGTGCAGGGATCGGTGCTTGCCATGCCTTTTGACTGGGACGACCATGCCATGCACTTTCGAGCCAGGTGGCGCGTTGACCATGATCTCATTGCGTCCAATCGGGCTGTGCAGGACCTGCCGTTTCTGCTGGCCCAGGGCAAGGGCGTTTACGTGGGCACGGGTGTGTACCTCATGAATCCCTGTCCCATACCCACACCCTATGGCAACTGGTGGGGCGAAGGGGATGAAAAGATCTTTGTGGATGACGATGAGGTGCCTTCGATCTTTGGCACAGGCTCTGAAGACTATTTCAATTACTCGTGGTCTTCGCCGGACATCTTTATCTTTCCCTTTTGCGGGCAGCCCAGAAACGATGGCCCTGGCAACCGGGGGTTTGTCACCAACTACCGCTGGCACATCCTGGATCGCCTGGCCTTCCAGCACAGCATGCGTTTCTACATGGAGTTGTACAGTCACGAGAGAACCCCTGGGATGTCCTATGCACGCATTGGATATCACTATGCCAGGCCCGGTATCATGGACGATCATCAGGCACTCATGCCTGCGGACCTCAGGCTTCTGGTCCTGCCGGAAAACTGGCAGCCCGCAGCGAGGATGGGCGCTGGCAATTCCGTGTTTTTTACGGCTGAGGACATTGCCGTCGATACGCGGATGACACGTTTGGAACAGGGGCGGCTCTGGGCAGGCGGGCAGTTGCTGGTGTGGACTCCCAAGAAGACGGGTGACACAATGAGTTTTCAGATTCCCGTTGATTCGGCAGGCAGGAAGCAGATTCATGTGGCGCTGGCCATGACACCCCAGGCCGGCAGGATCGCCCTGTGGGTGGATGGCAAGTCTCTGGCCGAGGTGGATCTCTACCGACCGCATCGAACGCTTCTGCGGACTATCGCCTTGGAACCTCTCGAATTGACGCAGGGCAATCATACCCTGACTCTGGAATTGACACATCCTCCCCAGGATGCGGCAGAGGCCCAAATCGGCATTGACTATGTAGGGGTGCAGAAGAAGTGACTTGTGGATTGGAAAACCAGTTAGCGAACATGCCAATGATTCTCTCTTCTGTGGATGTGTATCATCTGCCCATTATTTTAATCATGGGCCTGGCCATATTTTTTGGCACAGTGGGGGCCCGGTTATTTCAGAAGCTCCGAATCCCGCAGGTGGTGGGGTATATCGTCATCGGTCTCATCATTGGGGAACCGTGCCTCAAGATCATCAATGCTGAGATTGTCGGTCAGATGGAAAGCTTCAACATGTTTGCCCTGGGCATCATTGGATTCATGATCGGCGGTGAATTGAAGTCCGAGGTGTTTCGAAAATATGGCAAACAGTTTATGGCCATCCTCTTTTCTGAGGGGTTGTTTACATTTGCCCTGGTCACCGTAGCAGTGACATTGGTTTGCCGCGTTGTGTTGCCGGACGCGAATTGGCATCTGGCTGTGGCCATGGGCCTGGTACTGGGCGCCATCTCCTCAGCCACGGCACCGGCAGCCACGGTGGATGTATTCTGGGAGTACAAATGCCGCGGACCCCTCACGCGAACGATTCTGGCGATTGTGGCCCTGGATGATGGTCTGGCATTGTTGATATTCGGTTTTGCAAGCAGTGTGGCTTCCTCTTTGATCGGCAATGGCCAGGCGTCGCTGCTGAAGAGCATTCTAATGCCCTGTTACGAAATAGCGGGTGCAGTGGGGGTCGGTGTGGCCACGGGACTCGTCCTGGTCGTGGTCCTGAAGTACATTCTGGAACCGGATAAGATACTGGCCTTTACCCTGGCCTCGGTCATGCTGATCATAGGCCTGTCTCATGCGCTTCACGTAGATTCAATCCTGTCGGCCATGGCATTGGGCGCCACCATTACCAATGGTCTGCCCAGAAGGAGCAAGAGTACCTTTGAGCTGGTGGAAAAGTTTGCCCCACCTATTTATGTGTTGTTTTTCGTGCTTGTAGGTGCAGGTATGCAGCTTGGCCTGATGAATGCATGGGTGATCATCATTGCCCTGGTCTATGTCATCAGCAGAACGATTGGGAAGTTTGCAGGGGCCTGGTTTGGCGCCCGTATTTCAGACGCCCCCAAAGCGGTTCGCCAATATGCAGGCTTGTGCCTGTTCAGCCAGGCCGGTGTGGCAGTGGGGCTTTCGATTGTGGCGGGTCATCGATTTCAAGGGGTTCTGGGTGAGGCGATCGTGCTGATTATTACTGCCACGACCTTTCTGGTCCAGATCATCGGTCCGTCCTGTGTAAAGATTGCCGTGCACAAGGCCGGTGAAGCCAATAAGAACATTACCGAGGAAGACCTCATCAAGAGTTATCGTGTTTCTGATGTGATGAATACGTCCCCTGTGACCATGCTCGAATCTCTCCCTCTCCAGGGAATGCTGAATACGTTTGGCAATACCGAGGCCCTGTATTTTCCAGTGGTCAATAACAGCAACCGTCTTCTGGGGGTGGTGACTGTGGACAGCATCAAGGAGAGCTTTCTTCATCAGGAGAATATGCCCTGGGCCCTGGCCTGTGACATGATGCTGCCCGTGGTGGATCTATGCCAAGAGTCAACGCCTTTGGAGCAGGCGCTCAAGCAGATGAAGAGCTGCAATCAGGATTGCTTCTGCGTGGTGGAGGAGAAAACAGCCAGGCTGCTGGGTGTTCTGGATGCCAGAGCTGTCCACAGGAAGGTGAATGCCGAGCTGCTCCGTCGACAGGAAGCCGCTGATGAACAGGATCATGGGATGGCGTAGCGTGTTGCCGAATCGTTACAACGGACGCCTTGCGAAAAGACCAATCTGGAAGCAGTGCAGGCTGGTGGAAGGTTTTTTTGAACCAGTTTGATGGTCGGTGTTTGACCGTGACTGCGGCGCTTCTTGCAAGTGTTAAAAAGAAAGAGGTTTTCGAGCCTTGGAGCTGGAAAACCCTACAAACATAAAATGGTCGGGAGTGGATTTGAACCACCGACACACGGATTTTCAGTCCGTTGCTCTACCAACTGAGCTACCCGACCGGTTAGCCAACAAGATTTGCAAGAATACTGATTTACAGTCCTGCCTGCAAGCCATTTATTGGCTGGCTCAAAAATAAGTACGCCCGGGAGGATTCGAACCTCCAACCTTCGGTTCCGTAGACCGACGCTCTATCCAATTGAGCTACGGGCGCAACTCTTTTGAAGCGAGATATATAAGCATTTTTAACAAGGCCTGTCAACTCTCAGGATAAAGTAATTCCGGGAAAATGCGGTTTTTTGAGTTCGTTGACAGTGGGGGAGGAGTCTGGTACGCTGGCCAGGTCTTTATAGTAAGTTTTTGACAAAGGAATCATTGATATGGATTATGCTGTGATTATGGCCGGGGGCACTGGTAAGCGGCTATGGCCGTTAAGTCGTGAGACAAGGCCCAAGCAGGTATTGAAGTTGTTTGGCGGCAAGACATTGCTGGAGGGGTGTCTGGACCGTCTGCTTCCTGTATTTGACCCGAGTCGGATCTTTGTGCTGACGAATGCGGCCTACGTCGACATTGTGCGCGAGTCACTTGGGCAGGTACCGCCTGAGAATGTGGTGCCTGAGCCTGCAGTGCGTGACACCGCCGGCGCCATCGGCCTGGCTGCTTCGATTTTGGATCGGATGGATGATGAAGCGACCATGGCAGTGGTGACCGCGGATCAGATGATTCAGCCTGTGGGCGTGTTTCAGCAGGCCATCAAGGATGCGTTGAGTTTTGTAGGGAGTCATCCCCGGGCTTCAGTGACCTTTGGAATCAAACCCACACATGCGGCAACGACCTATGGGTATATTAAATGTCAGGAAGGGCAGACCTACAAGGGGTGCGAGAGCCCTGTGCACGTGGTGGATTCTTTTCGGGAAAAGCCGGATGAGGCCACGGCTCAGTCCTATATTGAACAGGGGCAGTATTTCTGGAATTCCGGGATTTTTGTGTGGAAGGCTCGCAGGATTCTTGAACTGATTCACTGTTTTCTGCCGGATGCCAGAGAACCTCTGTTGCATTTAGGCACTGCCTGGGGTACGCCTGACCAGGCGAGCGCCTTGAATACCTGGTTCGAGCGTTTGCCCAAGATCAGTATCGATTTTGCCGTCATGGAAAAGGCGGATCAGGTGTATGCGATTCGTATGGATTGCGACTGGTTGGATATGGGGTCCTATATCGCCCTGACCGATATTGTGGCCAAGGATGGTCAGTCGAATTTCGTGGCTGCGGAAAAACACGTGCTGATGGACTGTACAGACAATATTGTGGTGACTGAGCAGGATGGACACTTGATTGCCGGTATTGGGCTTGAAGGGTTGGTGGTGGCCCATAGCCCCAATGCCACGCTGGTGTGTCCAAGAGATCAGTTGGACAAGTTGAAGGGACTGCTGGTTCGTATTGAAGAACAGGGCGGCAGCCATTATTTGTAGGGGATTCTGTGAAGTATTTGGCTGTGGATTATGGCAATAAGCGGACTGGATTGGCTCTGTGCGATCGCAATGAGACCATGGCTTCACCTTTGTGTGTGATTCGTGAACCGTCACAGGTCGTGAAGGTGATTACTCAGGTGGTGGCCGAAGAGCGAATTGAGGGGATTGTCATAGGCCTTCCTTTAAATATGGACGATTCTGAGGGATTTCAAGCCAAACGCGTACGCGAGTTTGGCAAGGTTCTGGCTGCTCATGTCCAGATTCCGATCCTTTTTCATGATGAGCGCTTGAGCAGTTTTTCCGCGTCTGAGAAGCTGGCCGCCTTGTCGCTGACACGCTCTCATACAAAAAAACGCCTGGATGCTGTGGCTGCGGCTGAAATTTTGGAGGCGTTCCTTGACTTTAAGCGAAACAAAGAAGGATCGATAGATAAAGAATAAGCCGGACAATATAATCCGGCTTGTATTCCTATAATCATGCCTGAAATGATTCCAGGGTTCTAAAATGGAGCCTATCGGGATCGAACCGACGACCTCTTGCATGCCATGCAAGCGCTCTCCCAGCTGAGCTAAGGCCCCGAGAGACTCAAGATAATACCACAGCGGCAGGGTGTGTGGCAAGACATTTTCTGACCACTTTTTTTGTTTGCCTCTGGTTGTTTTCTATACTTTGGATGGACATAGAAGAAACCAGTCACTGAGTGCAGTGTGGTACTATGTGATTCGATTGAAATCTAGTGGTTTTCAGGAGGCAAATGATGAAGAGTCGCAGCGGTTTTACTTTGGTGGAGATTTTGATTGTGGTCGTGATTCTGGGTATTCTGGCAGCGATCGTGGTACCTCAATTTACAGAGGCGAGCGGCGAGGCAAAAGAAGCAAGACTGCTGCAGGATCTTCAGAGTGTGCGTTCGCAGATTGAGCTGTACAAGCTGCAACATGCTGGTGCATTGCCTGGCAGTGGGTCTGCCAGTATCGTTGAGGCTCTGACTGGCATGACCGATATCGAGGGTACACTGCTGGCTGCAGGTACCGCACCAGGTAAAGGGGTATATGGCCCGTATTTGCAGAAGATTCCGGACAATCCGTTTGTCGCAGTTGCTGTCGATGGCCAGACCATTGAAGGGGGCGCTGTGGACGGCACACCTGGGGGCGGAGACAACGGCTGGTTCCTCAATACAGTCACAGGTGCATTCTATGCGGATGACGATGACCACTGTGATCTCTAGGATGTGAGTGCTGTGGTCAGGCAAGGCTAGCATGAGGTTGCCGAGACGTAGGATAAGAAAACAACAACAAGGTAATAGTCAAATGGCCGATAGTGCAGTTTTGCACGTCGGCCTTTTTTTCCTTTATTTGCTCTGATAATCCTAATTGAGGCAAAAGATCATGTTGAGGTTTGTTGGATCTGGATTTACGCTTCTGGAACTCATGATGGGTATTGTCATTATGACCATTATAGGGATCGGTGTGATACCGCTCATGAGTATGGGGGCCCAGTCCCAGGTTTATACTGCGGCAGATGGCCTGGCCGCAGATTTGAACTATGCGAGGAATTTGGCCATTACGCATGGGCAAACTTTTCGTGTCCATTTCCATGCGTGGCAAAACACCTACGAGGTTCGGGGTGTCAACGGCGCTGTCATTACGCATCCCGTGACCAAAAAGGCGTATCACATTGCCTATGCTCAAGATAAACGGTTGAGTGAGGTTGATCTAGTAGAGGCAACTTTTGACACCACACACGAAATACGATTCGACTATCAAGGTAGCCCATATGATGGTAACGGAAACCCTCTCAATAGCGGATTGGTGACTTTGACAGCGGGCTCCGAGACACGTTTTGTTGCAGTCGAACCTGTGACGGGCGTAATTTCTGTTCAATACTAACCACACCAGAGGAGAACACACAATGTTTACACAGACAGTCTCTTGGCAACGATTTAATGAGTTTCGATTTAAATCATGGGTATGTGCATGGGCGTTGAGCTTGCTTGTGATTCCCGGTTTTGGAAATGAATCTGTGTATGCTCAAGAGGTCGAACCCTTGAGTGTGGAAGCATCCACAGGCCAAGGTGAAGATCTTCAGTCTCTTGCGTTCAACAAAGACACTACCATTCGTGATGCGTTGACAACCTTGAGTGAGAAGTTCAACGTGAACATTGTACCCTCTGAGTCTGTGACCGGCACCATTGGTTTTACAAAGCTCAGAAATGTGACTTTTGAACAGGCCATGGAGGATGTGCTGGGTAACGGATTCACGTATGAGCGAGTCGGCCCGACCATTCGTGTCTATTCTCAGGAAGAGTACGAGACAATGCGTCTGGACGTGCGTCATATGGTGCACAAGGTGTTTACACTGTATTATGTTTCTGCCGCTGAGGCAAAAAAACTGATTACGCCAATCTTGAGTACTGGCGGTGTCATCGAATCGACTTCACCTGCAAAGATAGAAGGCGCCACCGTGGACGCGGCGATCGCTGCTGTGAGTGGAGGAGACACCATGGCTGGTAATGATCGTCTGATTGTGCAGGATTATCCGGAGAAGATTGCTGACGTGGAGGCCTTGCTGGCGGAACTGGATGTGCGTCCCAAACAGGTGCTTGTGGAAGCCACGATCATGAGTGCGCGATTGAATGAAGACACCGAATTTGGGATTGATTGGAATACCATTGGCGGCGTGAGCGTCACACAGGCTGAGCCCGGATTTATGAGCACGGGATTTGCCTCAAGTGTTGGTGCCGGAGGATTGAGTGTGGGCGTTTCATCAGACCACATCAAGGCGTTTATTCGTGCCCTGGAGGGGATTACAGACACCACACTCCTCGCCAATCCAAAGATTCTGGCCGTGAATAAGCAACTGGGGCAGGTCTATATTGGTACTAAATATGGGTATCGTGAATCTGCCACAGTTGGGGCAGGCGGGGCTGTGACTGACGGTGAAGTCAAGTTTCTTGAAACAGGTACAAAGCTGTCATTTAGGCCCTATATTGGCAATGACGGGTATATTCGTATGGATATTTTCCCCAAAGACAGTACCGGCAGCTTGAACGAGGAAGGCGTGCCTGATGAAGTCTCTACGGAACTGGCCACGAACATTATTGTGAAAGATGGACAGACTGTGGTCATTGGCGGGTTATTTAGAGATCAGGTGACAAAAACGCGGAATCAGATCCCTGTTTTGGGCAGCCTTCCGATTCTCGGGGCCCTGTTTAGAAGCCACAAAGATACAACCGTTCGTGAAGAAATGGTGATCCTGCTGACGCCTCACATTATTGATTCTCCTGAACAGATTCATGATCCAGCCGCGATTGATGAGGTGGCACGCAAGCATCAGGCAGCCAAGGAAGATATGCAGCCCTTGAGCCGGATAAAGCAGGCAGACCAGTTGTATGAGCATGCATGCCAGAACTATGTCCAAGGGGATCTGGACAAAGCCATGGATCAGGTTGTGGGGGCATTGAGAATAAGACCAAACTATCCGGAAGCCTTGCGATTGAAGGAAAAGATTCTGGTTCAGACCGATGTCCAAGCTTTTGAAAAACTACCTCGAAATGTCAAGGCCAGGGTAGAGTCTTTGGTGTCGGCTGACGACGATTGACAAAATATTCAAGGTCCTAAAAACACAGGACTTTTGCGGGTGGCACAGAATAACGTATGCTTAATGTGTTTTTATATAGGGGCCCTTTTAGGGTCCCTATTTTTATATTGGTCCTACAATGCGACTGTTTCAATTCGTTCAAACGTGAATCCCCAAGATTTTTGAGAGAACTGCGGCACTTGCTGAAAAAAAGAATTTCAGAGTTATCCCCTCTTCGCATAAGAACAAGTTCAAAAGGCATTGGGTTTTGCCGAATAAAGAGGCAGCATTCTACTGGTTTTAGTGGAACCGGCAGAATAGAGACCTTGTGATCAGGGCCCCAATTGAACTTACAGTGGAGGATGGCACCAATGGCAGGCAGAAAAGTATTGGTGGTTGATGATGAGATTCATATTGTCCATGTTGTGACAATTAAATTGAGAAACAGTGGGTTTGAAGTCATGACAGCGGAAAGTGGACAGGAAGCCTATGAACTGGCATGTCGAGAGCACCCAGATGTCATTATTACAGATCACCAGATGCCCAACATGACAGGGCTGGAACTGCTTGAAAAACTTCAGGACTGTGGTGCCACCAAAACCATTCCTGCCGTGTTGTTGACGAGCCAAACCCAAGCCTTGTCAGAGCAAGATTGTTTGCGTTTGGGCATACATCAGTGCCTGAGCAAACCCTTCAGTCCCAGAGAACTGCTGCGCGAAGTTGAAAACATTTTGTTTGCTTCGTCCGTGACGTTTTCTCAAACTTTGACTCCATAGTGAATTCATGATTCCAATGACTGAAAATAATCATAGCATGACTTACGGTCTGAGCGGACTGAGTCCGTCACAGCGTGATGAGTTGACTCGCTTCGGAACCCGTGTCAATCGTCTTGGTGCCAATTTTGCAGTTTGCAGCAGTAGCGGCAAAATACTGTTGTTGTGCGAAGGTGCGGGCTTCAAGAGCTCTCGTCAACGTCTTATGGAACGCAGTTGTCAAATTCTGGCTGACCACGTTCGCAGTGAGAACACAGAGAACCTGAAACAGAGTCCTGTACAACGCTATAAAGACGTCACTACCATCCTGGCGGGTATCCTTCCGTTATCGCCCAATGATACAGTGTCCGTATCCACGCCGGCTGTGGCACTCTTGGATCTCGGTGACAATACTGCCGCCATGGGGCGACAGGCTTGGTCTACCGGAGGGAGTCAGGGGGCATCCAAACGCCTGTTTCTGTCTGAGATGCTGGCCATGCTGATTGATGGTTTTCGGGCGGTGACCCGGGTTGAGAGACAGATGGATCAAATAGGCCTGGAATTGAGCAAGGTCTACGAGGAATTGGTATTGTTGCATCGGTTGAGTACACGTATGAAGGTCACAGAGCCGGATGCCGGCTTTTTGCAGATGGCGTGTGATAGCCTGACTGAGGTGGTGGACGTTGAGGGCATTGCCATTGTCCTGGAGAAGCTGATTGATGAGGAACGCCAGTTAACCGTCTCTGCGGGCTCTGGTCTGATTGATTTGGATAGCCATATCTCCGGGATGGTGTACAGCCGCTTGCTCGAAGAAATGGATCAAGGGCGGGATGCCCTTGTGGATAGCCAGGCATACAATGGCTTTAGATATGAATGGCCTACGTCCGTGCGTAATGTGATCGCTGTGCCCTTGATGGGCAAGGACTGTGGCGACTCGCACTTTATGCACCGCAGTGAGGCCGCCAATCATGTGATTGGATTCATGGTTGCTGTCAATATCCAGGAAAAAGATGAGTTTGACAGCGTGAGTGTCAAGTTGTTCAACTCGGTAGCCAGTGGATGTGCGGTGTTTGTTGAAAATGGCAGATTATTCCATGATCTTTCGGAGTTGTTTATCGGATCATTGAAGACTCTGACGGATAGTATTGATGCCAAGGACGGCTATACACACGGCCACTCCGAACGCGTGGCCATGATTGCGCGATGGATTGGAGAGTGCCTGGTGGTAGAAGGCATGTTGCGCCCGGAACAGGTCTCTGAGGTTTATCTGGCTGGTTTGCTGCACGATATTGGAAAAATTGGTGTGGATGATGCGGTGCTGCGCAAGACAGGACCGCTCACCGAGGAAGAATCTGAGAGCATAAAAAAACACCCCGTCATAGGCGCCGGTATTCTTCGAGGCATCAAGCAGATGGGAGATATTGTCCCCGGTGTTATGAGTCATCACGAAAATGTGGATGGTTCAGGGTATCCTAGTGGCTTACTGGGGGACGACATTCCTATCATTGGGAAGATCGTGGGGTTGGCTGACAGCTTTGATGCCATGACCAGCAAACGCAGCTACCGTGAAGCCAGGAGCATTGATCAGGCGGTCCAGGAGATACGTACCTGTGTGGGTAGTCAATTTGACGAAAAAGTGGTCAATGCCTTTTTGAATAGCGACCTGGCGAAGTTGTGGGAGATTATGCAATACGGCAGTGCTGACATTCACCATACGAGCAGCATGATGAATACCGCATCGCAATTCTAGTGTTCCCGCAACCGCAAAGACTGGATTGCTGTTTACAGTCAACAGGCCTCTGAGTCCCCAACAATGGCGGCTCTATCCAAGCAGGCGTTCAACACCCTCCTTGCATCCTCCTTTTGAGCATGGCGCATCAGTCTTAAAGACATAGGCTGACAGAGCCCGGCACATTTCATTCCGAGTTACTCTCCTATCCAGATTTGGCGTTGCCAACTGAACTCAGATCTTGTATTACGTACAGTTCGATTATTCTCAAAAAGTTGAACTGTATTTGTGAGAGGTCAAACACGTGAGTTCTTTTGATTTTGCAATCCCCACACTTGGGCCCTGTACAACGCCATCACCCATCCATCTCTCCAGAGAAAAAGGCGATTTCATTTCTGATTATGTCTCAGATGTTCAACGCGTGGTGTACCAGGTTGACGTCGATCTGAGTCAGCCTCCCCAAGCCGCGGACCTGTTGGAGGCCGCAGGTCCCAGAGAGATGGTCTACTTTGATCCAGCCAAGGTAGGCGCTGCCATTGTCACCTGTGGTGGTTTGTGTCCGGGACTTAATGATGTGATCCGTTCCATCGTACTGTGTCTCTGGCACAGATATGGTGTGAGACGCCTATTAGGCATCCGTTATGGGTACCGAGGCTTCCTCAAAGAATTTGGCTTTGATGCCATGGCTATTACCTTGGATCACGTGCGGGACATTCATAAGCAGGGTGGAACCATACTTGGCTCATCGCGCGGGTATGGGGGCCGAACCCAGGAGATCGTTGACTTTCTTGAGCAAAATAGTGTGAACCAACTCTTTGTCATAGGAGGTGACGGAACCCAGAGGGGGGCTTTGGCCATTTGTCAAGAGGTCATGCGGCGAGGCAGCAAGATTGCGATTGTGGGTATCCCGAAGACAATTGACAATGATTTGAGTTTTGTGCAGCGATCTTTTGGCTTTGAAACATCGGTCTCCCTGGCAGTGGATGCTGTCGCTGGTGCCCACATAGAGGCTGCCGGAGCCTATAATGGTATTGGTCTTGTAAAGCTAATGGGGCGGGAGTCCGGTTTCATTGCTGCTCAAACAGCATTGGCGTGCAATGATGTCAATTTTGTTCTCATTCCAGAAGTACCCTTTGTCATGCAGGGCGAAAACGGCTTCTTAAACCTATTGGAATCGAGGCTGAAAAACAGACATCACGCCGTCATTGTGGTGTCTGAGGGGGCCGGTCAGCACCTATTGGAGCAGGTTCCGCCAGGAGGTGATGCCTCGGGAAACAAGAAACTGGGCGATGTGGGCGTGTTCCTGAAAAGAGAAATATCTCAGTATTTCAAGTCAAAAGCCGTGGAAATCGGGGTGAAATATATTGACCCCAGTTATATTATTAGAAGTGCCCCGGCCAATGCCAACGACTCAGTGTACTGCACCAGACTGGGTGCTCACTCAGTGCATGCCGCCATGAGCGGAAGAACGGGCCTGATTGTCAGCCTGATTCATGACAGATTTGTCCACGTGCCGATAAAGCTGGCGGTTTCCGAACGCCACGTGATCGACCCTGAGGGGAGCTTGTGGCGGGATGTGATCGAGGCCACAGGGCAGCCCGGACTCATGTCCGGGTAATCCTTTGTGCTGATTTCAGGTCGATGCAGTAAGTTATTGGAACTTAATAGGATACGGCGATACTCTCGGTATCCGCGTATTTTGCTGATTTTATTAAAAATAGCTTGAATTTCTTATTGATTTCGCTAAAATGATTAAAGTTTGAGTACTAGAGGGTATTTCGTCTTTGGGTGTCTTTGGAGCAGAGGGTTACCCAAGCGCTGTATGTAACGTAAAATGTATCTGTTTTATCAGTGCAGTTGAGATAGAAATTTTTTTACATGTACACAAATGCTGGCGTGTTGTTTATTTGGAAAGGAAGGAATGATGTTATCAAGAATGAGATTGGGATTCCTTGCACTTGCCTTGTTAGTGGCTGTGCAGGGATCGTACGCGCAAGAGCCTGATCCAAATGCCGTAATGGACCCCAATGATCCTAACATGGTCGTGGTCGTGTTGCCTGCGCCGTTGGGAAGTGCATTGGAGCTCGTTGCTGATGATTTGGTGGCTGATCAAATTGTCAATAAGAACTTGCCTGGAACAGGCTGGCCTGGGATGGAGGGGTATAACGGGGCGATTACTTTAGGTATGAACTCTGCCTACAATATCTTCGGCAAGTCAAGTTACGGCAAATCTGCAATCAGTGGTGCTGGATGGCTCTACTACTACAGTATTGTCACGACTCCCTATGGCGACTCTGTCCTGGCTTGGGATGCTGTAGGATCAAGCCTTGGTCTCCCCGTTTGGAGTGAAACTGCGGCCTGGTTCTTTGAAAATGTGCAGGTGTATACACCGGGCGGCGCTGCAGCCTATGCTGCAAGCTATGGTGGCGATGCTTCCAGTGCCGTGTATTATCTGTCAAATCTGACACTGGCTGCGTACGGAGTGAATGCCCCTGAAAAGGCAATCTGGCGTCAAGGTTTGATCACTGCATTGGGCAAAGTCAATGATGATTCTGCTTGTTTCCCGGTCCAAGCCATTGGTATCGCGACATGGGCGTTGGCCACAACTGGACCACTGGATGGAACCCAGGTTTGGGATGGCGTGGCCTTGTCTGATCTGCCCGAGGTGCTGGTCAGTCACCAGGTGGGTCCGGATGGGTATGATCCGGGAAGTTTCTACTGGAGAATGGATCATACAGGCAGCGATGCGAATCTTGTGGCTGAAGGCTATACTCAAGACGCCATTTTTGCCACCCTTGGTTTGTTCGCTGCAGCAGACGCAAACCCCGCTATTGTCCCCGCGCTTCAGGCGCCTATTGTCAATGCTCTAAAGGCGATTCTGGGGTCTCTCGGTGACGATGGCCAGGTGTACGAGCATCTATCACTCGGTGGCCAGGCAAGCTATGTGTATGCTGCTCAGATGTTGTTGCTGGCTGACGTCCTGGGACTGGGGCTTGATGTCGATCTCAATGCTCTGGCCGGTGCCGGTGCCTATGAAGACTTTGGCGTTATGCTCGAGGGTCCATTGGTCTGGAATCCAAGTTTTGAATTGCCCGGTACAACCAAGCTAAAGAACTTTGAGAATGTTGTGGGTTGGACCAGTGGAGAAGGTGAAGTCACGGACTCTGGCGTGGAAACGGGCTGGAGTGCGACTGACGGTGAATGGACCGCTTTTCTGCGGAGTTCCGATCCGAGTGTTTTTCAGGTGACTCATCATATAATTGCCGCGGGTGATGTTATTCAGTTGAGCGTGGATGCACGGATTACCTGGGCAGCCACCACAATGCTCATGGAAATATTCTATGTGAACGCTGCCGGGGAGATGGTGCCGGTGGCATCGAGCGAGGTTGCCTTGACCGACGATATGACCAACTATAGCCTGGAGTTTGTTGCGGCCGATGATCCCAATGCTGTGGGACAGAGGCTCGGTATCCTGTTTGACAATGTCTCCCCAAGCGATAGCTGGATTGGCCTGGATAACGTAAGTGTTGGCCTGTGAAGCGTTTAATTGACGAAAGCGAACCTATTGATCAGAAAGAAAGAGGATCAATTATGAATTGCCTAAGATTTACTACTCGGACAGGACTGGTGGCTCTGGTTGCTGTCTTGATTGTTGGTGGCATGATGCCTGCCGTCGCAGGCGCAGCCGAAGAAGAGATGGGATTGTTTGATCCCTTTGCACTGGATGCAATGGTCTTAACAAGCGTCAGTTCTGCTGTAAATGTGACTGCTGCTGTCGCGCCTGGTGCCAGTATTATAGCCCCGGCAGATGAGCGTCCTGTGGCCTTGAGAACGTGCAAGCTTATTGGCCTCAAGCATCCGAAGCTTTTGACTCCGTTCAGACCTGAATTTTCGTATAGCTATTAGATGATTGAATACATGATGACTTGCTGAGGTGGTACTCAGCAAGTCGTCATATTCTTTAAGTTAATTGTGTTACTCACAAACAAGCTGGAGTGGGGGTAAGGGATGATCCCGGAGGTAATCAAAACCAAGTAGTCTACTTGAGGATTTCGATATATACATATAGATGATTACCAGATGAGGTTAATGCGTTTTGCGTGCTGAATGGGGATGAAGCTGCTAAACGTAGAATGGAAAGATGGTGTCATAAATGAACTTCGTGAAACATGGGGTGGTTGTATGCCCTCAGCGTTTTGTCGTTGGGGTCATGTTGATCGCGTGCTGTCTGTCTGGCTGCGGAGATAAGGTACAGTTATCTGATTCGCAGGAATTGCTTGAGTTTTTCAATGCAGGTCCGTTGGGTCCGTCTTTGGACATGAATGGCCTGATCAAGGCGCGTATGGATACAGGTCCGTATCGCGTGTTGCCGGACGAGGCCATTGAACTGACCATGCCTTCAATTCTCAAGGTGGCAACTGCAGAAGATTCTGTCACACCTGAAGAAGCCACGCCCTATGTGGTCCGTGTGAATGAGCAGGGCATGATCCCTCTGCCTGTCGTGGGGGATATCCCGGCTGCAGGGCGCACATTGGCTCAAATAGAGTCTGCCATTATCAATGCCTATTACCCCGAATACACCAAGAGCCGTCCCTCTGTATTTGCCAAGGTCTTGGAATACAAGACATTCAAGGTGTCCATCACCGGTACAGTCAAGGCAGCCGGCGTGTACGAGCTGAGGTGGGATCAGATGTCCCTGGTGAATGCCTTGATGCAGGCCGGGGGTATTAACGTGGATATATATTCTCCGGGTGCCGCCAGCATCAAGATCAATAGAGTCTCATCACAGAGTCCACTGGCAGCGCCAGCTCTTTTCGGGCCCGCTTCTACTGTGTCGCCTCATCCATCCAATGGGCAAAAAAAGAACATTTCACTCTCGTCCTTTGACGGGCAATTACCCTCATCAGGTCACGATGATATCAAGCTGGCCTTCAGGCCCAGTCAGCCCGGCGCCACACAGGGCCAGTTGCTGATCGGCTACCAGGGGCAGATGGTGGTGAATCAATCCGTGGACATTGCGAATCCCAGGCAATTGTTTGGTGCCATGGATCAGGCCGTGGCAAGGTCGCCTCGTTTACCGGTATATGAGCTCAGCCAGAGGTTGAGATCATTGACTGATGTGCTCAATGGCTCAGTGGGACGTCCAGTACAGTTTGCCCAGGCCACTGCCGGCCATTCACCCGTTGAATTTGCCAGTATTGGGGATGATTCAGAGTCATTGGCCATGCCCCTCAAGAAGACATCCAACGACGACTACGAAATCGTTTTGCCTGTCAAGGGCATCAACATCCCCTTTGTGGATGTGGCATTACACGATGGAGATACCATCACAGTCGAGCGATTCAGCATGCCTGTGTTCACTGTGCTGGGCTTGGTCAAGCAGGCCGGCAATTACGATTATCCGCCTGAAGCGAACTATAATCTCATACAGGCCATTGGCTTTGCAGGAGATCTGGATATTGCCTTGAATCCTCGCTATATCACCATCTACCGTTTGAAGAAAGACGGCACCGTGGCCAGGGCGGTATTCAAATTGAGACAGGGCAGTGGCTTGACCGAAGATCTGGCCATACCCATTTTGCCTGGCGATGTTGTGTCGGTTGAGCATACGCCAAGGACCCGGAATAAGGAATTCTTTAACC
>JAIPFM010000015.1 GCA_021736645.1 Phycisphaerae bacterium
CTACCAATAGAATGCAGGGCCAAAGTTGACTCTGGGTCTGGGCCTGCCATTCGTATCATCCGGTGGATAATCCGGATAACTCCACTTTCTCCATTCAACGTGGGCATCCATGTAGCCCACATTACCACCTGCAGGCACATCGTCACTGACCAGATGGCTGGTGGTGTCATAGATGCCATAGCTCATCAGGCCGCCCTGGCAACGTCCGAAGGTCAGGCCATACTTGTCAGTCGTAGTGCCTGGTTGAGACATGATCAGGTCAACCACCAGCTCGCGCACGGCCGGCATTTTTTGTCGGTTGTCTGTATTCCATTCCGGTTTGATAGGGTCATTGGGATACTTGCTGATGTTGGGGCGGCCGGATCCCGAAATCAGAAAACCGTAGCCAGCCACCACAAAACCGCCGCCCAGGTTGCCGACAAATCGCTTGCCGTTCCAGTCGTCCGGTGTGTTTATATTGGAGAACAGCCAGAAGTAATCTCTGTCCCCTTTTTTTGCATGGGTCTGGTTGGAGGGGCAGTAAAACATGTCCGGGGTCATCCCGGTCCCAAGCATGTAGTTGACGGTCGTGCGGCCGAGGTCCTGAAACCAGTTGCCGCCCACGGCACGGGGCAGTTTTCCATCATTGTCGTCTGCATACATGAGATTGGCCAGGACCTGCTGGCGAATGCGCGTGCCGCAGGATTTTTGCCTGGACTGTTCCCTCACCTTTCTCAGGGCAGGCATGAGTATCCCCATCAGGACTGCAATAATGGCGATTACCACCAGGAGTTCAATCAGTGTGAATGCTTTTCTTTTCATCGTTTTACCTTTGCATACTGCACTTCAGTGACTGGATTCTATATACGTGCATACCACATCGGGTTCATGACTTCTAAGAGGAAACCCTGTGGCTTGTATGATTTCTTGCACCCTGTGCTGCCAAGATCACAGAAGCTCAAGCCTGCGTTCCGGGTCGATGTAACGCCTTATTATCACGAAAGTTCTTGGTTTTTGCAAGGCATTTCCTGGACTATCAGCACTGCGGCGGGTGTTTGGCGTCGACTTCAGAGAGATCGCACGGGTTTTCGGATCAGGCGATCGGTCAGGGGGATGTAAAAAGAGGGGCGTCCATTCTGCACTCCCTGTATGATCGTGTGTTCGATGTTCGGTCAGGCTGGAGTGAAATGCACGATGGTGAGTCGCGTTTGGCTGAGTTCGAGTCCTTGGCTTTCATCGCGACCTCATGCCATGATCTTCCGTAATGCGTCCAGCGTGACGGTGATATCCTGGATTTCAATACCGAGGTGTGTGACCGCGCGTAAGCGGCGGGGTCCCAGGGCCAGGATTTGAATGCCCTGTCTGCGTAGTTCATCGGCGATCTGAGAGGCCGAGATACTTTCATGCGTGACCTCGAAGAACACGATATTGGTCTCCACATGATCCGGTTCAATAGAGAGCCCCGGAATGCCGGCCATACCCTTGGCCAGGGCTTGCGCCAGGGCGTGGTCCTGTGCCAGGCGTTCGATCATCTCGTTCAGAGCCACCATACCGCAGGCCGCGATGATCCCGCATTGGCGCATGCCGCCGCCCAGGATCTTGCGTGTTCGTCTGGCCTCTTGGATAAAGGCCTTTGTGCCGCACAACACGGATCCCACAGGGGCGGCCAGGCCCTTGGACAGGCAGATGCTGACCGAGTCTGCATGCGCAGCCAGTGTCCCGGCAGAGAGACCCAGTGCCACAGCCGCATTGAACAGGCGTGCCCCGTCCAGGTGGATCTTGAGCTGATGGGCATCTGCCAACTGTCTGATCCGGGTCATGTAGTCCGGCCGAAGCACCCGACCGCCGCACTGATTTTGTGTGTTTTCAAGGCAAATCAAACGCGTCCTGGGGAAGTGGACATTGTCTGATCGGATGGCAGATTCAATGGCCGTGGGATCGAGCGTACCGTCCTGGGCATTGGGCAGGGCGTGGGGATGGACACCGCCGAGGGCGGCGATGCCTCCTGCTTCATACAAGAAGGTATGGGATTGATTGCCGAGAATGGCCTCATCGCCTCTGCCGCAATGGGTGAGTACAGCCGCCAGATTGCCCATGGTCCCGCTTGGTACGAGTAGACTGGCTTCTTTGCCGAGCAGGCCGGCCACCTTCTGCTCCAACTCGTTTGTGGCGGGGTCTTCTCCGAACACATCGTCCCCCAGGTCGGCCTGGGCCATGGCCTGGCGCATTGCCGGTGTGGGTAGTGTCACAGTGTCGCTTCTGAGGTCAATTGTGTGCATGACAAGGTCTCTCAATGAATCACCGGTTGTCTTGGGGAATAAGCTCTGTCAAAAAGAGTGAATGCCGGAGGAGGGACTTGAACCCTCACCCTGTTGCCAGGACGGGATTTTGAATCCCGCGCGTCTGCCAATTCCGCCACTCCGGCGTAAAAGGCGAATTATGGACGATTCCTGAGGGATTGTCAATTGTCAAAACCGTGAAAAGCCAAAATTGAGGGGTCGGGGATCAGGGGTCAGGGGGCAGGATGACATTGCCTGCGGGCGGGTCTATCTACCGGTCAATGAAAACGATGTCTTCCGGAATGGCCACCACGCCGCGCTGATCAGGGCCAAAGAGCTTTTTTATCTCAGTGCTGTGTTTGCCGATCAGTCGCTGTAACTGGACACTACTCAGGCTTGTCACGGCCTTGGCGTGATGGTTGATTGCAATGACATCGCCAGACTCAAATACGCCTTCCACGGACACGACGCCGCTGGGCAGCAGGCTTTTGTGATTCTCAATCGCACGCGATGCACCCTGGTCGATATGAATGGTGCCGCAGGGCGTGCTGTGCAGTATCCAGCGTGCCCGATTGCCCAGCCGTCTTTTGGGCAGGAAAATCGTGCCAACGGCCTCTCCCTGGATGATGCGTTCGATTGCACGGGGGATGCGTCCGTTGGTGAGGATCATACGGCAGCCTGCATTGGAGGCAATCTGGGCGGCCTTGATTTTGGTTTTCATACCGCCAGTGCTGAACTGGCTGCCCTTGGCGCCGGCTGTCTGAATGATTTCGTCCGTGATCTCCAACACTGTGTCAATGGGCTTGGCATCAGGATGCTTTCTGGGATCCTGATCGTACAGGGCGTCAATGTCACTGAGCAGGATCAAGAGATCCGCGTCGATTTTGCTTGCCACCAGGGCGCTGAGGGTGTCATTGTCGCCGAACGCCGTGCCGATTTCATCTGTGCTCACGCAGTCGTTTTCATTGAGGATGGGGACGGTATTGAGTTTCAGCAGTGTCTCAATGGTGTTGCGGAGGTTTAGATAGGTCTTTCGATGATCCAGGACCTCGGCAGTCACCAGGACCTGGCTGATGGTGACACCGCACTGACCAAAGGCCCTGTTGTACTGGGCCATGAGCAGGGGCTGACCAATGGCCGCACAGGCCTGACGCATCTGGATTTCCCTGGGGGGTTCGTTCATCCCCAGGCGCGTGGCACCCATGCCGATGGCCCCGGAACTCACGAGCACCACTTGTTTGCCTGTCTCAAGCAGTACCTTGACCTGGTTCGCCATGGTTTGGATGAACTCACTGTCCAAGGCGTTGTCGCGGGTCAAGGTGTTGGTACCGATCTTGATAACGATGCGTTTGGCTTTGCTGAAATCCCGCATTTAAGGTCTCTCTATAAGGGGCAGTCCTTGTGATTGTGTTTGTGGGTAAAGGTCCTGGCCTCAGGGCCGCTGTATTGAGCCACGGTCTGGCCATGGCCAATGAGCTTCCATTTATAGATGACCAGGCCTTCAAGCCCGACCGGTCCTCGCGCGTGGATCTTGTTGGTGCTGACGCCCACCTCGGCACCCAGGCCGTATCTGAAACCGTCGCTAAATCGCGTGCTGCAATTCCAGAACGCATTGCCCGTGTCCACGGTATTCATGAACTGGGCGGCCTTGTCCGGGTTTTGTGTCACAATGGCGTCCGTGTGGCCTGAACCGTACTGATTGATGAAGTCAATGGCCTCTGCAAGTCCGGCCACTACCTTGATGGACAGGATCATATCCAGATACTCTGTCGCCCAATCCCGGTCTGTGGCCGGGGCGGCTGCAATGAGCTTGCAGGTCTCCGGGCAACCTCGGATTTCCGCACCTCGTGCTTCAAGCGCGCCCTTGACTCTGGGCAGGAACTCCGGTGCAATGGCCCTGTCCACCAGCAGTGTTTCTGCTGCATTGCACACGGCCACATACTGGCATTTGGAATCGACAGCAATGGCCACTGCCATGTCCAGGTCAGCTTCCGCATCGACAAACACATGGCAGATGCCATCTGCATGGCCCAACACCGCGATATTAGTATTGTCCATGATGTATTTAACAAATTCATTGGAACCTCTCGGGATGATCAGATCGATCGTGTCGTCCAGATTGAGGATTTCAGCCACGTCTTCCCGAGTTTCCAGCAATTGAATCCAGCCCACAGGGATGCCCGCCTCCTGGCTGGCCTGACTGATGATATCCACCAGGAGTCTGTTGGTGAGCGCTGCCTCACTGCCACCCTTGAGCATCACCGCATTACCACTTTTCAGGCACAGGGATGAGATTTGCACCAGGGCATCCGGTCTCGATTCAAAGATCACGCCGATCACACCAATAGGGCAGGTGACCTTGTACAGTTCAAGGCCCTGATCCAGTTCTGTGAAGGATAGCGTCTGTCCAGTGGGATCCCTTAACTGGATCAGGCTCTCAAGGCCCAGGCATACCTCTTCGATTTTACCGGCATCAAACTTCAGGCGCTTCAGTAGTGGCGCAGCGAGTTGATTCGCCTCAGCAGCGGCCAGATCCTTTTGGTTGGCCTGGACAAGAACCTGCTTGTGTGAACGCAGGGCCTCTGCAATGCGTTTGAGAGCCGCATCCTTGGCTCGAGTTGTCTGGGCAGCCAGCAGAATTGATGTCTGTTTGGCGGCCCTTGCCATGGCCTGGATCGTCATTGAAATTTCCTGTTGACTAATCGTATAGTGTCCTTTAATATCACAAACTTGCTATCATGAGGCAAATGTTATTTAAAGTCAAGTGCCGATGCGGGTGTAGCTTAATGGTAAAGCTCCAGCCTTCCAAGTTGAATCAACTTCATTGCAACTCTCTTATTCATAAGTACTTAATTTTGTCGTGGCAACATTTTGTGCAAAATAATGGCAACAAAAGTATTTTTAGCTTTTCCACAATGTGTACTATCGTTCCCATTGCGATGCAATTGACATAGTTGTTAAAATGTACATGCTAAGCGATGGGTGCGTAGCGTTCGGGTAAAGTGTCTTACAAATCTTGATGATTCCAAGGCTGTATATACTGCAGCATGGGAACACCTCGGCTTTTCTCTAAGTATCTTGGTTGACATATACAGTTGTTGATGGATCGTTAGGTCCAGTAATGAAGACTAGGTTTTACACAGTTTGCCCCAAATCAAAACAGACCCTTTTTATAAAGTCGGTTTAAGACGTTCAGAAATACATACAAATACCTGGGAATTGACAAAAGAAGATGAGTAGTATACTATATTAGGTCTTGAGTGGCCTAGTGAATTGCGTCACATAGCTATTCTAAATGTGGATGGGAGTGAACGAGAAGAGCTAGGTCAACGGAGGCGTTTTCTTGAGATGAAAATTGGGCTTTGGCAATCAATGATCTTAGGGGTGATAATAGTGTCACCTTTATGCGCTTTCTGCGGTATTCCACATCCAGGTTCGATTTCCAATGAATTACACCCTGATTTGGATTTACGATTGTCATTAAATGTTTCTGAGTTTGGCTATTCGAAGGAAGCGAGTTCGTTGGTTTCGAAGTGGGTGCTGGCTTGGGATGTCAAACCTGGGGTGTCCCTCATTAATTATTGCTTTGAGGCTTTGGACAAGTCAAAAAGAGCGTATGAAACAGGTGAATTGTCTGAAAAAAAATGGTGCAGGAGTCAGGAAAAAACAGCCTCCAAGATAGCTGAATACCTGCACTCGAAAACTACATACAATGAGCAATACTATGATTTGACGGATGTGGTTATCAAGAAGCAGGGGCAATGTCTAGGCTTGACTCAGCTTTATTACGTAGTAGGCAAAGCCGTTGGGCTTGAGATTGTGCCAATACTTGTGCTGCCTGACTATAAGACCGTAGCTCGCGAACATGTGGCCTGTCTTGTTCAAATAAGCGAGAGCAAGTACGTTCAAATCGATTTGACATCGAACATAACAAGCCTGCCTTTTACCTTTCACACTCATTACGCTTCTGAGGGTGACCACGATTGCTTAATTGATACAGGAAACAGGTTGGGGCTTTATCAAAAGATACAGCGTCTTGATTATCATGGATTGCGGGCACTTGTGTGTAATGCCAGAGCGAGAGACTGTGAAGCAGATCACAATTCAGAGCAAGCTATATCTCTATTCTCTGATGCCATAGAATTGAATCCAAATTATGCGTCCGCATGGGCTAATCGGGCCATTGTCTATCTGAACCTAGGGGACCCTCAAATTGCTTTGCAGGATATTGACCACGCTATTGACTTATACCCGGAAATGCCCGAAGCCTTTAATACCCGAGGGCTTATTCTGTCAAAAAAGCAAGACTATGAAAATGCAATCCAGGCATTTAATACAGCTATTCAGTTGAATTCTCGGTTTGCAAAGGCATACAACAATCGAGGTGTCAACTACTGGAAATTGGGGCAGTATGAGAAATCAATCCGTGATTATTCTGAGGCTCTGAGATTAAAGTCTGACTATGTGTCTGCGTACGTGAACCGTGCCACGGTCTATGGCTATATGGAACGCTATGAGGAGGCTGTAAGAGATTGTTCTCTCGCCATCCAGTATGCTCCGGCATGCTATCAAGCTTACCAATCCAGAGGACTGTGGTATGGGAAGCTGGACAAAAAAGAGCGTGCTCAAGATGATTTACTCTATGCACAAGCCCTCAAGGGGCCTCTTGAATAGAACACTCCACCTGTTGTTACCCCTTGTATCAGGTCATCCCTATAGGTTCCATAACGGCCTATAACCTTTTGCCCATGGATTGATTTGGCGGTTCACTTCTAGTTTACTATCTGTCACATATCCGCTTGCCAGTATTGAAAAATACTGTCCGG
>JAIPFM010000016.1 GCA_021736645.1 Phycisphaerae bacterium
GCCTTGCCAGCCACGTGATTCAGATAAGGCGTGCCCTGCACCCCGGGAAATGTGGTCTTGTCCAGTTGACGCCACAGGGGTCTTTCTTTCAGTGAACACGAGACAGTCCGGTCAAAGTCCGGTCCCATGAGAATCAGCCCCCCCCTGGGACCGCCCGGTTTGTAGGTGCTGGTCGTGACAAAATGGGCATGATTAATGGGACTGGGGTGCATGCCGGTGGCCACCAGGCCGGCGATGTGAGAGATATCCGCCAGCAGAAAGGCCCCCACGTCATCGGCGATGGCTCTGAAACGGGCAAAATCCAGGGTCCTGGAATAGGCGCTGGCTCCGCAGATAATCATTCTTGGCTGAACGTCGCGGGCCGTGGCCAAGATCCTGTCATAGTCAAGCAGGTAGGTTTCAGGCTCGATCCCATACTGTGTCACATCAAAGAACCGACCGGTCAATGACACGTCTGCACCATGTGACACATGCCCGCCCTGATCCAGACCCTGACTCAGAATCTTGTCCCCCGGATTGAGCACGGCCGTCAAGACGATATGGTTTGCCCCAGTGCCGGAATGGGCCTGCACATTGGCATACCGCGCGCCAAACACCTGACATGCGCGTTCAATGGCCAGGGTTTCCAGGGCGTCTACATAATCACACCCGCCATGAAATCGCGCCCCCACAAAGCCCTCGGTGGTCTTGTTCTGCACCACGGATCCCAGAGCCCCCAAGACTGCGCGTGAGCAGATATTCTCGGCAGCAATGAGTTGAAGGGTTTCATTTTGCCGGGCGTATTCCTGTTCGATCAGATCGTAGACCTGATGATCAAAACGCGCCAGTTGCTCTGTCACCCCCAGGTGGTAACGTCGATTTCCCAGTGGCTTAGCCACAGGCCTGATCGCCTCGACACTCGAGACTTTACGACGATGGGGTCTTACTCGGGCATCCCTATCCAACAGCATTCCTTACCCTCTCATCACCCAAAGACCAGCCTGGCAATATCGTGGTACGTCAAGTACACGAAGACGGACAGTATCAATGCCAACCCGGCGTAGGTGATGATTTCTTGCATCCTTACACTTAAAGGTCCGCCTTTAATCTTCTCAACAATTAATAACACAAAGACCCCCCCGTCGACAACTGGAATCGGCAAGAAATTCACAACAGCCAGGTTTGCACTGATAAAAGCCAGCAGATACAGGAAGCTCGAAAAGGACTGCTCGACTGCCTGATATGTCACTGTGGCAATGCCCACAGGTCCACTCATGGCTTTCAGGCTGACGCTTCTTGACAGTAATTGCTTGAGTGTGACATAGGTTTGCAGTACAAACGAATAGCATTTTTTGAGACTCATCACACAGGCCTCACCCAGCGTATCCGCCTTGTGAATCTCTTCCAGGTCACTGAGTGGAATCCCCTGAGCCAGAACGGATTCCATATTCATCTGTTTACCCAGATCGGTCAGGGACAAAGTGACACTACCAGCCTGCCCCTGAAACAGCCAGTCGATCGTGACATCCTGCCCCACATGAGCCTGGAAGGCATGAATAATATCATAAAAATCGTTGATATCAGCATTGGCAACCCGGGTAATGGTCGCGCCTCTGGGAATGGCCAGGGCCGGTTGACCTTCGGTGGCCACGGACTTGGCAATGACCGGATGGGCTGCATCCAACTCCACGGCGACCCCAATCACCACCCGATCACTGTCTGACTGGCGTTTCGGCTGAACCATCACGTCTTCAATCTGATCCACCCCATTGGGATCTTCCCGAAGCACTTGAATGGGCAGGTCCTGCCCGTCAAATGCCGTGGTCAGATCACGCATCTCTTTATATGTCGGAGAGTTGACATCCCCGATGCGCAATACCACATCCCCAGACTTCAGCGACTTCGGTCCGGCACCGACCTGGGTAATGCGTAATCGAGGCACCAGCGAGCAGACCTGGTTCAGATCCGACTCCTTTTCAATCTCTGTGCTGCTGTTATTCAGCGCCAGAGGCAATGAAATGTCCACGGTTTGAACCTCGCCCTGTTCGGCGCGACGCTCCACCTGGAGGGCAATCGTGGTCTGATAGGTCTTGGAAACGATCTCTTCGACTTCCCAGTAATACGTCACAGGCTGGCCGCCCACCGACACAATGCGATCGCCCGGTTTCAGACCTGTCCTTTCATACAGAACATCCGCATTTTTCAGGTCCGCCACAATCAGGCTTGAAGACGGCAAAATCCCGAACAAGCGCACAGGCAATCCATCCACCGGCCCGGCCACGATACTGACCTGACGCTCTGTGTGGTCACGGCCCAGCACGGTCATGTCAATGGACTTGCCCTTGTCAGACAGGGCCGCTGCGATCAGAATGTCACCATATTCGATATGGTCCGTCTTGCCTTCTATCTTGACAATCCGGTCCCCGGCCTGAAGCCCCGCGTGATAGGCCGGTGAATCCGCCATGACGCCGCCGACCACAGGGGCCTTCATGGGCAGTCCGACCATGTACAGGATCACCATCAGAATAACGGCAGTGATCATATTGAACGTCACACCTGCCACAATCACGGCCATACGCACGCTGATCGGTCTATTGCCAAAGGAACGAGGATCTGCCGACTGCTTGTCTGCCCCGGAATCATCTTGACCCAGCATTTTGACATAGCCGGCCACTGGGATCAAGCCAATGCGATATTCCGTGTCTCCGGCCTTGCCCTTGGCACCAAACGTAAAGGTCAATAACCCATTGCCATCCGGATCATCAGGCTTTGGAAACAAGCCGGGCAAGATGCGGACGCGAAAGCCTTCCTGCGTACGACGAATGCCTATCAGGAGCGGTGGAATGAAGACTGAAAAGGCCTCGACCTTGATCCCACCTGCCTTGGCCACGAAAAAGTGACCGCATTCATGGATGAAGACCACGGCGCTGAAACCAAAGACTGCCAGAAAAATGTTCCACGATGTCTGGGCGTTCCTGGTAATGAGGACAACCAGAGACAGAACGATCACCACGAGCAACGTCATACGCATATAGATCAGCGTCTTATATTTGGACATGCATTATTCCCTTCGAAATAAAGTACTCTAACATAATCTTGTCGCCCATTTCTAGGGGGCCTCTGCACAATTACTGCAAATAGGACGACCGAAGCACACTTCGGACCTGGTCTCTGGCCCATAAATCCGCTTCCACCAACTCTTCAAGTCCGACCTGGGCCTTGACATCGTGGCGATTTAGACATTCATCCACACACTCAAGAATCCGAACATACTCGATATCCCCGTTTAGAAAGGCCTGCACAGCTGCTTCATTGGCGGCATTAAAGACAGCCGGTGCAGTCCCCCCCGTCTGCGCCACCTGATAGGCCAGGGGCAATGCCTTGAAAACAGCATGATCGGGCAGTTCAAAAGTCAACCGCTTCATGTCCTCCAATCTGAGATGTTCCGACACCCCTGTCAGACGCTTGGGATAGGTCAGGGCATACTGGATTGGCAAACACATGTCAGGCGTCCCCATTTGGGCAATCATCGCGCCGTCTACAAACTCCACCAGAGAATGCACAATGGATTCAGGATGTATCAGGACGTCAATCTGAGACACGGGGAGGTTAAACAGCCAATGCGCTTCAATAATCTCCAGCGCCTTATTCATCATGGTGGCTGAATCGATCGTGATTTTAGGTCCCATATTCCAAATGGGATGTGCCAAGGCCTGCTCGCGCGTGACGGTCTGTAACTGTGTCCGCGTAAACTGACGAAACGGCCCGCCTGATGCCGTCAGAATGACTCGCTGTACTTCCTCATGGTCCCCGGCCTGCATGGCCTGAAATACGGCAGAATGCTCACTATCAATCGGCACAATCATGGCATTATGGGTCTTTGCCGTGGAGGTCAACAATTCACCCGCCATGACCAGTGGCTCTTTATTGGCAATTGCCAGGCGTTTGCCCAAACGCGCACCGGCCAACGCAAAAGGCAGGCCGGCCGCCCCCACCACGGCGCTCAAAATGGTATCCACTTCAGGCATTTCAGCAATCTGAATCAGTCCTTTGGGCCCGGATAGAATCGCCACATCCAAATCCTTGACACGTTCAGCCAATGCGTCCACATTGGACTCATCTGTCAGACAAATCACCTTGGGGCCATATTGACGGGCCTGTTCTGCCAGCAGCGCCACATTGCTGTGCGCAGACAAGGCCACCACTTGATACTGAGATCCCAGCGAGGAAATGACTCTCAGAGCATTCTTACCGATCGATCCTGTTGAACCGAGAATTGCTATCTGCCTGTTCATAACTTTCTGCATTTGGCCTTGGGCATGACTGTTGATTCCTGGATGCGGACCTGTCTGACTGCCGCCTAAGTGCGATGAGTCTATGACAATGAGCAAGGAACTGTCAAGTCTTAAGACCGCCAGAAACATGTCGCGTTCATCGCAGTTTTTATCCGGACGTTTGAATTCTATCCATCAATCCAAGGGGGCCGTGAACGCCAAGCGGCTGGCCTGGACGGGCGTGGGTGTAGACAAAGAGGCCGCATATAAGTGTCTTCGGCCACTCTATTCTAATGCGGCTGGTTTATCTACCCGATATCCACTGGAGTTATGATCTCCCGAGATCTCATGGTTTGAAATGACGCGCAGGACACTGTGGCAGGAATGCTGGGCATGATTGACCTACACTCAAAAATGAAACACACGGCCGCTGACCGATTTATCGGGCCCTTCATGCGAGATATGGGCATTCGCCATAAAATCGTGTCCGTGGTCATGTCGACCTGCGTGGTGGCCCTGGTCGCGGTGGGTGTGGCATTCTCTGTGTTCCAGCATATCAACGCACGACAGGATCTGATCAAAACGCTTCAGACTCAGGCGGCCATACTGTCCGATAATTGCCAGGCAGCCATCAATTCCAAAAATCCCGCAGAAGCAAAAACAATCCTGGCGGCGTTTCACGCTCAATCCTCCGTGGCATATGCCTGCATTTTCGAGGTCAATGGCGGCATATTTGCGGAATATAAACACAAAGACGCCATCGTAGCGCCACTTGTCACCCGAGCGACGCTCCGGGAAGAATACCTGTTTGTGGACAATTTTCTTGTCGTATCCAAGCCCATCATAGATCACTCAGATAGAAAGACCATAGGCCTCTTGTCTGTCTGGTCAGATTTGACACCTGTCCGAGCGGTGGCCCAACGAGATCTCATCACCATGGGAACGGCCCTCTTGATCGCATTACTGGTGGCCTATCTGATGTCTTTCAAAGTTCGAGGGATCATCGCCGCGCCAGTTTTACAGCTGGTGCAAGTTGCCAAAACAGCATCCGACCAAAAACAATACTCTATTCGTGCCAACAAAGAGAGTGACGATGAACTGGGTGTGCTGGCAGACTCGTTTAATGAACTGCTCACCCAGATTCAGGTGCGGGACGTTGCGTTGGACGATGCCAGTGAGGACTTGGAGGCCCGTGTTGAAGAGCGCACGACAGAGTTGAAAGAATCCAACAGGCTGCTGACCCTGGAAATGGAATATCGCAAAAAAGCTCAGCGCTCTCAAAAAGAGAGGACCGAGCGCATTATCCGTCATCAGGCCACGCTGCTGCACTTGGATAAGCTGTATGAATCCGAGCTGGACCATGTCCTGGTGTCTACCACCGAGGAATTGGCGAAAACACTTCAGGTCGATCGAGTCGGTGTCTGGCTAAAAGAGGCCAATTCAAGTGAGATAACCTGTGAAGATCTGTATATCCTCGCACGTGACTCGCATGAAAGCGGCATGAGTCTTCATACGAACGATTTTCCAAAATACTTTCAGGCCATTGAGGCCAGCCGTATCTTGGCTGCGGACGACGCCGCCAAAGACATACGCACTGCAGAGTATTATGAGGCCTATCTGAAACCTCAAGGGATTCATTCCCTGATGAGTGTGCCCATTCGTCTTCATGGAAAACTGGTCGGTCTGATATGTCATGAACAGCTTGAAAAATCGCGTGAATGGACCCTGGAAGAGCAGGATTTTGCAGCCTCGGTGGCGGACATGATCATGCTGAAGCTTGAAACCCAGGAACGCCGCAGAGCGGAACTCGCCCTGAGGGAAAGTGAACATCGTTACAGAACCCTGCTTCAGAATATCCCGCAGAAGATTTTCTATAAAGACCTCAATTCTCGTTATCTGCTGTGCAATGAGAGTTATGCCAGGGATTTACACATCAATCCTGATGAGATCTATGGCAAAACAGACTTCGATTTCTTCAGTAAGACCTTGGCGGATAAGTACCTGGCAGATGAGAAACGCATCATGCAGACAGGCCTGCCAGAGGAAATCGAGGAGCCGTATAGTCTGAATGGCAAGACGCTGATTGTACAAACCATGAAATCACCGGTCAGGAATGAAGAGGGAGAAATCATTGGTCTGTTCAGTATCTTCTGGGACATCACCGCTCGTAAAGAAGCGGAGAAAAACCAGGTCCAGTTAAATAAAGACCTCAAGGCAACGGTCAATGAGCTAAAAAGATCCAATATGGAATTACAGGATTTTGCGTACGTCACCGCGCATGACCTGAAGGCCCCCCTGCGAGCCATCGGAACCCTCACCGACTGGGTCTATGCGGACTACAGAGACGCTTTTGACGACCAGGGACGTGAACAAATGGAGCTGGTCAAGGGGCGGGTCTCCCGCATGAACGAACTGATTGACAGTATTCTCAAATACAGCGAAATCGGGAGAGGCAGTCGGAATGCCAGAACCCTGGACCTTAACGACCTGCTGCACGAAACACTCACGGCGATGGCGCCGCCGGAACATATCGAAGTCGTCATTGAAACCAGCCTGCCCACCCTCACCGTGGAGCGTGTTCGGATGATTGAGATCTTCCAGCATTTAATTGGAAACGCCATCAAGTATTTGGACAAAGACAGAGGACTCATTCAAATTGGCTGCCAGGACAAGGAGGATGTCTGGGAATTCTCCATCAGGGACAATGGCCCTGGCATTGATGCCAAGTACCACGAAAAGATCTTCAAGATCTTCCAGACACTGGTGCCCAGAGACGAACTGGAGAGTACAGGGATTGGATTGGCCGTGGTCAAGAAAGTCGTCGAACTCTATGGCGGCCAGGTCTGGGTGGAGTCAAAAGTTGGCCAAGGCTCAACCTTCTACTTCACATTGCTTAAAGAGTTAACCTGCCGCCCTCAGAAACAAATAGCGGATGTGCTTGGTAAATAGAGATCTCTTATGTTAGACAGTCATAACCAAAGTCATGAAACCAACCCATTATCGGTGCCGCATTCAGATGCGAATCACGAAGGCAGTCAGGTCTCGGTGCCTGATATCAGCGAGCTGATTTGTCACCAGGGTGAAAACGTCAGCGAATTGGTTGGGGACGAGGCTGGCATCATGGACCTGATACTGGAGTCGGTACGGAGTGGTCTTTTGCTGATCGATGCCCAGGCCAAAACCATCGTCTATGCCAATGATGCAGCCGCCAGGATCATGGGGCTCCCCAAAACAGAGATCATTGGACATCTCTGCCCTCGCGACCTTTGCCCTGCAGCAGCAAAGGTGTATCCCTTGTCGGATGAGGGCGAGAGTCTGGATCAATCGGAACGCATTCTGTTAACCGCCAATGGCACAGAAACACTCATTTTTAGAACCGTGGTGCCCATTCAATGGCACGGCAGGAACTACTGGGTTGAGAGCTTGACAGACATTACCAGTCTCAAAGAGGCACAAATCCGTCAAGAAGAATTAATGCGCAAACTTGAGGGTATGAACAAGGAACTCACAGACTTTGCCTACATCGTGTCTCACGATCTCAAAGCCCCGTTGCGGGGTATTAAATCCTTGGCCGACTGGATTGTCTGTGACCATTTTTCGTCGTTAAACAAAGATGGCAGAGAGCAACTTTCATTACTGCAGAATCGCGTCGATAGGATGCAGGATCTGATCACCGGCATTCTGGAATACTCGCGACTGGGCCAGGTATCGGAACACATGACAGAGGTGGATCTTAATGTGCTTCTGCCGGACATTATCGATATACTCGCCATCCCAAACCATATTTCAATAGACATCCAGAAGGACCTTCCCACATTGCAGTGTGAGAAGACTCGCATCTCGCAGATTTTCCAAAACCTCCTGAGCAACGCCGTAAAATTTATGGACAAGCCCCAGGGCTGCATTCAAATCCAATGTTCAGACGAAGGCGATCATTGGCGGTTTGGTATTGCAGACAACGGCCCAGGGATTGAAAAACAATATCTGGAGCAGATATTTCAACTGTTTCAAACGCTCCAAACTGGAGACGAGACAGACAGCACTGGCATCGGCCTGAGTGTGGTGAAAAAGAGTGTGACCATGTATGGGGGACGCGTATGGGTCGAGGCAGATGTCGGTCAAGGCAGCGTCTTTTATTTTACATTTCCCAAAACCGTCTGCATGCGATAGGCTCTAACAAATGTATGACGTCTCAGGGATACGATCAGAACGTATGAAGTAGGCTGCCAGAGTCAAACAGTGATGATAAAGTTGAGTGGATACCCGGACAAACATAAGAGGTAAGCTATGCAGAGCACTGACCCAATCTTGCTTGTAGAGGACGACATGGTCGATGCAATGACCGTCAAGAGAGCGCTTCAAGACCTCAAGGTCTTGAATGAGGTGATCCATACCACCAATGGTGAAGAAGCCCTTGACTACCTGAGCAATCCCATGAATTGCAAACCGTGCATCATTCTTCTGGATATCAATATGCCAAAAATGAATGGTATTGAATTCCTGAAAGAGGCAAAATCCAGAAATGACCTCGGCTTGATCCCCGTGGTCATGCTTACCACCTCAACGAATGACAAAGATATGGTCGAGAGCTTCAGTCTGAACGTGGCCAGCTATATCGTGAAACCAGTGGATCACCAGCAACTGGTTGACACGGTAGAAACCATTGAAGCATTCTGGCGATTAGGCCGAGTTCCAAAGTAATCTTTCATGGCGACAGACCGCACTACGCAGCCCCAATACCACATCCAATAGGCAACGGACAAACCCACTCCCCGGTGTCACGGAACCTATGGTCCAACCCTCTCAGGCCCAGGCAGACGCCCTTCGCCGTTTAAAACGCTTGGCTCCACCTGAAAGTGGCCTGCCAGCAGGGTTTCTCCCAGGATTCTTTTAACCTCTTGTATGGAAAAATAACCTTGCAATTCCCCTGTCTTTAGCTAGAATATTAGGCCTTATGACGACCATGATGACAATTGACTCTTCATGCCGGCCCATGCTTAGCCTGGGCCTGATTCTGCGCCGTCTGGCGCAATAACACACCCTTCCAATCCCAATATAGACTTGTTTTTTAATCGAAATCGTGGCAAAATCTGGCTCTTTTGAGCATGACCAGCCACTTAGAACTTCAGACTCTTGGAGACAATACCATGTCTGACGATAGAATATATATTTTTGACACCACATTGAGAGATGGGGAACAATCACCAGGCGCTTCGTTGTCCATCAATGAGAAGGTGGAAATAGCCCATCAACTCAAAGCCCTGGGCGTGGACATTATTGAGGCAGGCTTTCCTGTGTCCTCGCCAGCGCAGTTCGAGGCCACACGTCTGGTGGCCGAGCAAGTGCAGGGGCCGATCATTGCGGGTCTGGCCAGAGCGGTTGAAAAGGACATTGAATCCGCGGCCAAGGCCCTGGAGCCTGCTCGGAATAAACGAATTCACACGTTTATTGCCACGTCTCCGATCCACATGACGCACAAGCTCAATAAAAAGCCAAGTGAAGTGTTGGCCATGGCGGTCAAGGCTGTGGCATTGGCCAAGACCTTTACGAAGGACGTAGAATTTTCTCCGGAGGATGCCTGCCGCAGTGACATGGCATTCCTGATCGAGATTCTCACGGCAGTCATCGAAGCCGGTGCCACCACCCTCAATATCCCGGATACCGTGGGGTATGTCTTGCCTTATGAATACGGCAGAATCATCGCCGAACTCAAGGAAAACGTCGCGGGCATTGACCAGTGCATTATCAGTACGCACTGTCACAATGACTTGGGTGTGGCCGTGGCCAACTCGCTGGCCGGTATCCGCAACGGGGCCCGGCAGGTGGAATGCGCCATCAATGGCCTGGGCGAACGCGCCGGCAATGCGGCCCTGGAAGAAATTGTCATGGCCATTCATACGCGTGCCAGCTTCTTCTCGAAGCACGAGGCCTCTGCCCTGCTCAACATCAAGACCGAGGAGATCTTCAAGACCAGCCAGATGGTGTCCCGCCTGACCGGCTTTGTCATTCAACCCAATAAAGCCATTGTCGGGGCCAATGCGTTTGCACATGAATCCGGTGTGCATGTAGACGGCATGCTCAAGGATAAATCGACCTATGAAATCATGAGGCCGGAGACCATTGGCTTGAGCGGTTCCCGCGTGGTGCTGGGCCGTCACACGGGTCGACACGGATTTGTGGATCGCTGCAAACAACTCGGCTTCTCCCTGAATCAGGACGAATTGGAAAACGCCTACAAACGATTCCTCGAAATCGCGGACAAAAAGAAAGAGATCTTCGACGAGGATATTACAGCCCTGATCAACGACGAAATCCGCGGGATCGAACACACCTATGAACTGGAAGAATTGCACGTGGTCAGCGGCAGCGTGGCCATGCCCACGGCCAGTGTTCGCATCAAAACTCCCACCGGTGTGGTCCAGGCCGCGGCCTGCGGCGATGGCCCGGTCGATGCCGCGTATGAGGCCATACGCCAGGCCATTGGGCTTTCCCCCACGGTAAACAGCTATTCGATTCGCGCTGTGACCAGCGGCAAGGAGGCGCTCGGCGAAGCCGTCGTCAAGATCGTGGACAACAAAAGGACCTTCATGGGCAGAGGGGTGTCCACGGACATCATCGAAGCCAGTGCCAGGGCCTATGTCAACGCGATCAATCGATTGGTGACAGTTCAACCATAATATAGACACTATTTGATCGAAGAAGGGATACACATGGGAAAGAGTTACAACATTGCAGTCATGCCCGGTGACGGCACCGGACCGGAAGTCACGGTCGAGGCGGTCAAGGTCCTCAAGGCCGTGGCAGACAAGTTTGATTTCAAGGTCAATCTGACAGACTACGACTTTGGCGGCGAACGATATAAACGCACCGGAGAAATCCTGCCCGACAGCGGTGTGGAGGCCTTCCGTCAACACGATGCCATTTTGCTCGGCGCGATCGGTCATCCGGATGTCAAGCCTGGCATCCTGGAAAAGGGCATTCTGCTCAAGGCCCGTTTTGCCCTGGATCAATACATCAATCTCAGACCCGTCAAGCTGTTCCCGGGTGTGGAAACGCCGCTCAAGGACAAGGGCCCCGAACACATTGACTACGTGGTCGTGCGCGAAAACACGGGCGGGATCTACACCGGCACGGGCGGCATCTCCATGAAGGGCACACCCCATGAAGTGGCGGTCCAGAGCATGGTCTACAACCGCTTCCAGGTCGAGCGCTGCCTGCGCTACGCCTTTGAGTATGCGCGCAAGTACGGCAAGAAGTCACGCGGCAAGGGCCAGGAAAACACACTCGGCCTGGTTGGCAAGACCAATGTCCTGACCTATGTCTTCGACCTGTGGGAACGCGCGTTTCACGAGATCGGGGCGGCCGACTATGCGGACATCCGAAGAGACTACTACCATGTGGATGCCACCTGTATGTGGATGGTGAAAAGTCCGGAGTGGTTTGACGTCCTGGTCACCAGCAACATGTTCGGTGACATCATCACGGACCTCGGAGCCATTACCCAGGGCGGCATGGGCATCGCCGCGGGCGGCAACATCAATCCCGAGGGCGTCAGCATGTTCGAGCCCATTGGTGGCAGCGCCCCCAAGTATACGGGTCAAGGTGTGATCAATCCCCTGGCCGCCATCTGTGCGGCAGGCATGATGCTCCAGATCCTGGGCGAAGATGACGCCGCCAACACCATCGAGCAGGCCGTGATGCATGTCACCGGCACGAAGCTGAAATCTCTGGCAGCCGGACGCATGGGTTACACCACCAGCCAGGTCGGCGACCTGGTGGCAGACCACGCTGTGAACGGTTAATAAACGGACTTTCAATCCGGACGCATCCTCTTATAATGCGTCCGGATTTTTTATGCGCTACTTTCGTTTCGGTCGATACGCGTGGATGCTCTGTCCGTCTGCGGCCTCAGCGGCTTCCATCATGGTTTCTGACAGCGTCGGGTGCGGATGAATCGTGAGGGCCAGATCCTCGGCCACAGCCGCCATTTCTACAGCCAGCGTCCCTTCGGCAATGAGTTCACCGGCACCGGGCCCGGCAATGCCAACCCCCAGAATGCGGTGCGTGTCGGGCTCCATGATCAGCTTCGTGACACCGTCACTGCGGCCCAGGCTGGTGGCCCGGCCGCTGGCAGCCCACGGAAAGGTGGTGACCACAATGTCACGCGATTCGGCCTTGGCCTGAGATTCAGTCAAGCCGCACCAGGCGATCTCCGGATCTGTGAACATGACCGCAGGAATGGCCTTGGGCTCGAACACGACCTTGTGCCCGGCAATCACCTCCACCGCGACCTTGGCCTCCGCCGTGGCCTTGTGGGCCAGCATGGGCTGACCGGCCACATCTCCGATGGCAAAGAGATTGGCCTCGGCCGTACGGGCCTGGTTGTCGATTTCAATGAAGCCCTGTTCGTTCACCTTGACCTGCGTGTTCTCCAGCCCCAGACCCGCGGTGGTCGGCTTGCGGCCAATGGCGACCAACACCTTGCTGTAGGTCTGTTCTGTCACCTTACCGTCCTTGGCCTCCAGAGAGACCTTGACGCCGCTGCCCGTGTCTTCCATCTGGGCCACGCGGGTTTCAAGCATGATGTCGGTGAACTGCGATTTAAGCCGCTGTGCCAGGACCTTGATCAGATCCGGGTCCGCGCCGGGCACCAGTTGCGGCATCATCTCCACCACGGACACTGCCGTGCCCAAAGCCGAGTAGACCTGCCCCAGTTCCAAACCGATGTACCCGCCGCCTATGACCAGCATGGACTCAGGGATATCTTCCAGGGCCAGGGCCCCGGTGGAATCCAGGATACGGGGCGACTCGGGCCAGGCCGGGATTTGGGTGGGCATGGACCCTGTGGCTATGACCGCATAGTCGAAAGCTACCTTGTCGGTTTTCCCTTCCGGGCCTGTAACCGTGACCGTGTGCGCATCGACAAACTGGGCCCTGCCCTGCACGAGTTTGATCTTGCGCTGCTTGGTGAGCTGCCCCAGGCCACCGGTCAATTTCTGGATGACAGAGTCCTTGAAACCGCGCAGTTTGTCCAGGTCTATTTTAATGCCTTCGACCGTGACACCGTGATCGGCCAGGGCCTTGGCCTCATTGAGAAAGGCCGCAATATGCAGGAGGGCCTTGGAGGGAATGCAGCCGCGATACAGGCAGACACCGCCGGGGGCAGCCTCCGGATCAATGAGCGTGACATTAAGCCCCAGGTCGGCCGCATGAAACGCCGCCGGGTAACCGGCCGGGCCTGCGCCGATGACAACGACGTGGGGGATAGTTTCTTTGCTTGACATGATTTATCCTTCCAAAGACAAGATAAGAGGTTCTTGAACGGCATCGACAATCCATTTCAGGAAGGCGGCACCCTCGGCCCCGTCAATCAATCGATGATCATAAGATAGACTAAGTGGCAGAACGGTTCGAGGCGTACAGTGGCCCTTGTCATCAAAACCCGCCTCTACAAAGGCACGTCCCATGCCCAGAATCGCAACCTCCGGGTAATTCACAATGGGGGTGAAATGCCTGCCGCCGATGCTGCCCAGGTTGGTGATGGTGAAGGTCCCGCCAGTCAGGTCATCCATCGACACCTTGCCGGTGCGGGCCTTGCCTGCGATCTCAATGACCTCCTTGGAGATATCGATCATATTCTTTTTGTCCACATCACGCATGACCGGCACCAGCAAACCCCGTTCGGTCTTGACTGCAATGCCGATGTTGATGTAGTCCTTGAGGATGACTTCCTTCTTCTCCATATCAATGGAGGCATTGAACGTGGGGAATTTCTTGAGGGCCTGAGCCACTACCTTCACGACCATCACAGCCATGGTGAGCTTGCCGCCAATGGCCTCGGCCCGCTTGGCGTATTTCTTGCGCAGGGCCTCCAGTTCGGTGATGTCGGCATTGTCGAACTGGGTGACATGTGGAATCTGAGACCAGCACAGTTGCATCTGTCGAGCCGTCTTCAAACGTACGGGACTCATGCTCTGCCGCTGGACACTGCCCCACTTTTCAAAGTCGGGCAACGGGGGCAAGGCTGAAGATATCGCGGCGCCGGCTGCTTGCGGCGCACGACCGGTATTGAGCTGCTTGGCATAGGCCTTGACATCGTCCACGGAGATCCGTCCATGGGGTCCACTGCCTGTCACGGCGTTGATGTCAATGCCGATTTCCCGGGCGAAGCGTCTGACCGATGGCGCGCCCGGCGCCAGGGTCGATTCCGGAGGTGACGCCGGTGGTGCAACCGGGGCAGGCGGCGGGGTTGCAGCTTGGGACTTGGGGGAAGCCTCCACGGTATCCTTGACTGGTGCCTCCACGGGCTCAGGCGTCGGCTCTGCTGCAGGGGCGGCTTCTGCAGCCTCCGCTGTGTCTGCAGGGGCGGCACCGGCCTCGTCCAGGGTCAAGATCAGTTGACCTACGGTGACATCCTGCTCCGCCTTGACATGCACGGCCTGAACCACCCCGCCGATCGGTATAGGCAGTTCCATCATGGCCTTGTCGGTCTCCAGCTCGATCACGGTCTGCTCGGGCTGGACTGTGTCCCCTGGCTTTACCAGGACTGCGACGACGCGAACCGATTCGATGTTTTCACCAAGGCTTGGCAGTTTGAATTCTGTGGACATCCGGGTGGTTCCTTTCACACATCAAGGGGATTGGGTTTGTCGGCATCGATGCCCAGCGCAAGGCGAGCTGCCATCACCGTGTCAATCTCGACCTTGCCCTCGCGTGCCAGGGCGGCCAGCGCAGTGTAGGCGATATGGTTGGCATCGACTTCAAAGAAGTCACGCAGCGCCTCTCGACCGTCACTGCGTCCAAACCCATCTGTCCCCAGACTGATCAAGGGCTGGGGCATCCAGCGACTGATCATGTCGGACAGGGTCTTGACATAGTCGGACGCGGCGATCACCGGTCCGGGGGCACCGGCCAGGCAGCGTGTCACGTGGGCCTGCTTGGGCGTTTGGTCCGGGTGACGCAGATTCCAGCGGTCGGTCTCCTGTGCGTCTCGGTGCAGGGCCTTGTGACTGGTCACAGCCCAGATATCGGCATGGACCTGATACCTTGCTTCGAGGATCGCGGCCGCCTTGATGACCTCGTTGAGAATCATGCCGCTGCCCATCAGCTGCACGCGCAACGGCGCTGTGGGATCGGAGGCGCCTTGGAATTTGTACATCCCCTGGAGAATCCCCTCAGTCACGCCTTCGGGCATGGCACCGTGGGCATAGTTTTCATTGGCAATGGTGATGTAATAGAAGAGGTCTTCACCGTCGACATACATGCGTTTGATGCCCTCCTGAATGACCACAGCCAATTCATACGCAAAGGTGACATCATAACACATGAGGTTGGGCACAGGCAGGGCCAGCAGGTGACTCTGGCCATCCTGATGCTGGAGGCCTTCACCGGCCAGCGTGGTTCGACCGGACGTGGCCCCCAACAGAAACCCCTTGCATCGACTGTCCGCCGCGGCCCACACGAGGTCCCCCACGCGCTGCATCCCAAACATGGAATAGAAGGTGAAGAAGGGTATCATGTTGATCCCGTGATTCGAGTAGGCCGTGCCTGCTGCAATAAAGGAGGACATCGAGCCTGCCTCGGTAATGCCTTCCTCGAGGATCTGTCCGTCTTGAGCCTCTTTGTAATAGAGAAAATTATCCCTATCGACCGGCTCATAGAGTTGACCGCAGTGGGAGTAGATGCCGCACTGCCTGAACAGCGCTTCCATGCCAAAGGTCCTCGCCTCGTCCGGCACGATCGGCACAATCAACTTGCCAATCTCCGGGTCCTTGAGTAGCTTGCTCAGGATGCGGACAAAGGCCATGGTCGTGGAGATCTCACGTCCGTTGGTGCCGTCAAAGAACTCCTGATACAACGAGGCCTCCGGGGTCTTGCAGGGATTTCGGAAACCCAACCGTTCCGGTTGATAGCCGCCCACGTCATTGCGTCGTGCGTGAAGATACTTTATCTCCGGGCTGTCGTCTTCAGGCCTGTAAAAGGGCAGAGCTGCAACATCCTCATCGGAGAGAGGAATATTAAATCGGTTACGAAAGGCCCGCAGCGCCTCCTCGTTCAGCTTCTTCTGCGAGTGGGTGATATTCTGACCCTCCCCGCTTTCCCCCATACCAAAACCCTTGATGGTTTTGGCCAGGATGACCGTTGGCATACCGGTGTGTGTCACTGCCGCTTTATACGCCGCATACACCTTGGCAGCGTCGTGACCACCTCGGCCCAGTTTTTCAAGCTGCTCGTCGGACAGATGCTTGACCATCTCCAGCAGCCTGGGATCCTTGCCGAAGAAGTTCTCTCGGATGTAGGCCCCGGTTTCCACACTGTATTTTTGATACTCGCCATCCACGGTCTCGTTCATACGTTTGACCAGGAGTCCTTCGTGATCCTTTTCCAGCAGGGCATCCCAATCCCGGCCCCAGATGACCTTGATCACATTCCACCCTGCACCGCGGAAGGCAGCTTCCAGTTCCTGGATGATCTTGCCGTTGCCTCGCACAGGTCCATCAAGACGCTGCAGATTGCAGTTGATCACAAAGATGAGATTGTCAAGGTTCTCACGCGACGCCAGCGTCAGGGCGCCCAGCGTTTCCGGCTCGTCGGTTTCTCCATCCCCGAGGAAGGCCCAGATCTTCTGATCCGAAGCCTCTTTGAGGCCACGGTCTTCCATGTACTTGATAAAACGCGCATGGTAGATGGCCGTGATCGGGGCCAGGCCCATGGAGACCGTGGGGAATTTCCAGAAGTCGGGCATCAGCCAGGGATGCGGATACGAGGACAGGCCCGGTTTCTCATGGAGTTCATGACGGAAGTTGTTAATGTGGTCGATGGAGAGTCGACCCTCCAAGAAGGCCCGGGCATAAATGCCGGGTGAGGCGTGACCCTGTATATAGATGAAATCGCCCGGATGATCCTCTGTGCGTCCTCGAAAAAAGTGATTGAATCCCACTTCATACAGTGTCGCGGCAGATGCATACGTGGCAATATGACCACCAATGCCCTTTTCCTCCCGATTGGCACGCACGACCATGGCCATGGCATTCCAGCGGATGAAGCTCTCTATGCGCTCCTCCAGCTTTCGGTTGCCCGGATAGGCGGGCTGCTCCTGGGGCATAATGGTGTTCACATAGGGCGTGCTCGCAGTAAACGGCAACCGAAGCCCCTTGTGGTGGGCATGGAGGGAAAGCTCTCCCAACAGCTCCTGCACACGTTCAGGCCCGACACGCTTCAAGACTTCATCCAAGGAGTCAAGCCATTCCCGTGTCTCAATTGCGTGCTCGTCCAAGCCGGTTACTTCACGGTCTTTCATACTTTACGATCTCCAGAACTCACCGAAATAGGCAGCGGATATAGTAAATCCTCATCACGCGCTCTCTGATGTCGGTGCATTTTAACGAACCCTGATGGTTTTTACAACAGTTACCCCCAGAGTACGCCACCGAATTCAGTGGAGTTCGGCTCTTGGGGGCTTAAGCCGTCATAATTGGGGATAAATCCGGTTTCCAGCCCACATTCACAGGATCGGCCCATGAGGGGCAGTCGGCCAAGCGGAATCCGACAGCGTGGTCAGGGATCTCAATCCACGACTCGGGTCCCACAATAATGTTGTGAAATGACAGGGCTCGGTGTATATAAAGGCAAGATATTCTTTCCCCTTATTTTTTTTGAAACTATGGTCAGGTGGTGCGTCTATAGGAGCAGCCCCAAATGAATGGGGCACTAATATTCAGGGGGGGCATGGAGCCCGACATCGTTGAATAGTATATTGGACAATTCAATCCCGGTGGAGTGGTCCCTGGTGGATGATACCAAGGAGGCCTTTGAAACCTTTGTCAAGGCACACATGAAAAAGGCCTATTTTGTGGCCCTGGGCCTCGTGGGCAACCATGACGATGCCCTTGAACTGTCACAGGAGGCCTTTTCCAAGGCCTATCAACACAGGCGTTCGCTCAATGCCCAGGGCAAGTTCTATCCGTGGTTCTACCAAATTTTGCGAAATTTGTGTATCAGCCACCTGCGCAAGCGCAAGCACCGGCGTACGTTGCCCATGGACATGCCCGACGGCCAGACCCTGGACGTACCCTCATCGCCGGGTTTTGAGCCTGACGCCATTGCCGAGCGCAACGAGACCAAGGACCTGGTCTGGAAGGCCATCGGGGCCCTGGAACCGAAGCACAGAGAGGTGATTATCTTAAGACACTTTCAAAACTTATCTTATGAAGAAATGGCCCAGTTGCTCTTCTGCAACAAAGGGACCGTAACCAGCCGTTTATATTATGCTCGCAAACGACTCAAAGAAGTCCTCGAACAAGAGAAAGGAGGTCAGCCTGTATGACCTGCCGGGACAACAAAGATTTGATGATGGCCTATCTCGACGGCGAGCTGGATGACAAGCAAACCAAGATGTTACAGGAACATCTGGCCCAGTGCACCCAGTGCTCAAAAGAATTGGAAGAATTCAAGTCCCTCAAGTCAATGACCGATAATATTGTTTTATCAGAGCCTGAAGATCAGGTCTGGCAGCGTTACTGGGATAACGTGTACAACCGGGTGGAACGCGGCATCGGATGGATGCTCATGTCCATGGCCGGTGTCTGCCTGGCGGTCTTTGGAGGTTTTAAAATGGTTGAGTGTATTGTCACCGACCCCTCGGTGAGCCTGTTTTTAAAGGTGGCCCTACTGGTCATGATTCTGGGGCTCAGCATCTTGCTGATTTCGATCATGCGGGAAAGGCTCTACTTCTGGAAGCATGACAGATATCGTCATGTCAGGAGATAGGTTATGTATCTATCCACGAACAATGAAATCGTCGGCAAGAAAATTGTCAAGCATGTTGGTCTGGTCAAGGGTAATACGATCCGTGCCAGACACATAGGACACGACATCCTGGCAGTCCTTCGTAATATGGTGGGCGGGGAGATTACGGATTATACCAAGATGATGGCTGAATCCAGGGAACAGGCCCTCGATCGTATGATGGAAGAGGCCAGAGACCTCGGTGCCAATGCGATTGTGCATATCGACTTTTCCACCTCCTCCGTGATGGGCGGCGCGTCTGAAATCCTGGCTTACGGTACAGCCGTGGTGGTGGAATAACCTTTTTGAAAGGGACAGACTATGGAATGGGAATGGATCAAAGCGTATCTTCACCCTGAATTGATCTGGTTTCTGGTGGGTCTGGTCATGCTGCTGCTGGAATTTGCCCTGCCCGGTTTGATAATCTTCTTCTTTGGCGTGGGCGCATGGATCGTGGCTGGCCTGTGCTTTTTCTTTCCAGCACTGGCCATGAAATGGCAGCTCCTGATCTTTCTGGTGACATCGGTCGTGTGCCTTTTGGTTCTGAGAAAATTGCTTAAAAGGGTCTTTTTCGGGCGCATCGTGGGCGATCCCAGCGGCTTGGAGTACGCTGATGAAAACATCGGCAAGGAAGCCATGGTTGAAACACGGATCGCCCCGCACGCCCCCGGCAAGATCGAGCTCAACGGGACACTCTGGGAAGCCGTTTCAGAGCATACCATTGAAGCCGATACTACCGTAAGAATTGTTGCCAAAGACAACCTGACGTTTACAGTGAAACCGACCTGATCACGAGGAAAAGGAGACCCACCATGACATCTCTAATAGCCCAAGGAAACTCAGACATTGTGACCACCACTATCATCCTCGGCCTGATTGTCTTCGCCCTGGTCATATTCTTCAAAACGATTCGGATCGTTCCACAAAAGGAAGCCTTTATTGTGGAGCGTCTGGGAAAATACTCCAAGACGCTGGAAGCGGGATTCCACATCCTTTTCCCCTTTATCGACAAGGTGTCCTACAAACACACACTCAAGGAGCAGGCCGTGGATGTGGCGCCTCAGCAGTGCATTACCAAGGACAACATCTCCGTGGAAGTCGACGGTATCCTCTACATGATGGTCGTGGATCCGAAAAGGGCCTCCTACGGTATTGACCACTATCGATTCGCGTCCACACAACTGGCCCAGACCACCATGCGTAGTGTCATAGGCAAGCTGGACCTGGACAAGACGTTTGAAGAACGCGAAAACATCAATCACGTGATCGTGGCCGCGGTGGACAAGGCGTCCGACCCCTGGGGTGTGAAGGTCACACGCTACGAAGTCAAGAACATCATTCCGCCTCAGAGCATCAAGGATGCCATGGAGAAGCAGATGAGGGCCGAGCGGGAAAAACGGGCACTCATTGCGGAATCCGAAGGTGATCGCCAGGCCAAGATCAACCGGGCAGAAGGAGAGCGATCAGAAACGATCGCCCGATCCGAAGGTGAGAAGCAAAAACGCGTCAATGAAGCCGAGGGCCGAGCCTTTGAAATTGAAAAGGTCGCTGAAGCCACGGCTGAGGGTATCCGTCGAATCGCCCTCGCCATCAACGAACAGGGCGGTACCCAGGCCGTGAACCTGAGAATCGCAGAGCAGTATCTCAACGAGTTCGGCAAACTGGCCAAGACCAACAACACCATGATCATTCCCTCGGATCTGGCGGACATTGCAGGCATGATCAAGGCGGCCTCGTCAGTATTAAAAGATAAACAGACACCCGCTGCTTGACGCCGTGTTCGGTGCCCCTTATCCTATGGCACATTCACATGAAGGCCATTTGATAAGGGGTATCCCGTGATGAGTCAATCAGTCAGCATAAATAAGCTAAATGAACACGTCGATCAGCAGGTCACACTTCAGGGATGGATGGCCAGGAACCGGCCATCCGGCAAGGTCCAGTTTCTGGTGCTCCGGGACGGCACAGGTCTGTGTCAGTGTGTGATTGAAAAGGGTGTCCTGCCGGACGACCTGTTTGATCAAGTCAAGCGCCTGGGCCAGGAATCCTCCATGGCCGTCACCGGTACGGTGCGTGCCGAAGAACGCAGTGTGGGCGGCCACGAACTGGCAGTCACAGATGTCCGGATCATCGGCCCTGCCGTGGATTACCCCATTACACCCAAATCGCACGGCACAGAGTTTCTCATGAGGCACCGTCACCTGCACCTGCGGTCGCAGCGGCAGTGGGCCATCGGCAAGATCCGCCACACCGTCGTGGATGCCATTCGACGATTCTTTAATGACAACGGCTTCACCCTGATCGACACACCGATCTTCACCACCATCGCCGGTGAAGAGGTGGGCTCTCTGTTTGAAGTCGACTACTTTGGCGATCCCATTCACCTGACCCAGACCGGGCAGCTCTACCTTGAGACCGCGGCCATGAGTTACGGTAAGGTGTACTGTTTTGGCCCCACTTTCAGGGCTGAAAAGAGCAAAACCCGCCGTCACCTCACAGAATTCTGGATGGTCGAACCGGAGGTGGCATTTATTGACCTGCCCGGCTTGCTCGAACTGGCTGAGACTTTTGTGTCATCGATTGTATCGCGCGTGCTCGCAGACAACCGCTCTGAATTGGAGCAGCTCGAAGCCGACATACCAGCCCTGGAAAAAATCCAGGCCCCGTTTTATCGCCTGACCTATACCGAATGCGTGGATATCCTCACCTCGGACCGGACCAGGACCTTTCTGGCACAACAGATGACCGAGTTTCAAACACAGAAAGCAATTATCGAATCACGCATATCAGAACTGGAAACGCAGCAACAGGGTTCCGTGAAGCAGTGGCAGAAGGACAAAATCGCCGCAGAACTGATTGACCTCAGGAGCGAACAGAGCGAGCTGGACACAAAGATTGAAAACAACCCCAAACACGCAGAACTCGCAGCCAACTTTCAATGGGGCAAGGATCTGGGCGGTTCCGATGAGACCATCATCTCCATGATGCACGACAAACCCGTATTCGTGACCCACTATCCTCGTAAGGCCAAGGCCTTTTACATGAAGACCGACCGAAGCAATGAACAGGTCGTGGAGAACTTCGACTGCCTGGCCCCGGCCGGTTTCGGCGAAATCATTGGCGGGTCTGTCAGGGAGGACGACTACGACACACTCATCAATCGGGTGAAAGAGGAAGGTCTGACCCCTGAAAACTACAGTTGGTATCTTGATTTACGGAAATACGGCACAGTCCCGCACGGAGGCTTTGGCCTGGGTGTGGAGCGGACCGTGGCCTGGATCACCGGTGAAAAGCACATCCGACAGTGCATCCCCTTCCCACGCATGATGGACAAAGTATATATTTAAACAGTTTTCAGTGTTGGGTTTTGAGTGTTCAGTAGAACCACTTGCCTGCCCAATGCCAAAAACTGCATATTGCAAACTGAAAACCAATTACTATGCAGACCTGGACTATTAAAGCATTGCTGGACTGGATTACGCCCTTTCTTGGAGACAAGCAGGTGGATGCGCCGCGATTGTGTGCGGAATTTCTGATGTGTCACGTGTTGGGCAAGCAGCGAATAGAATTGTATACTCAATTTGACCAGGTGGTGCCGGCTGACCAACTGGCTCAGCTCAGGGCCCTGGTCAAGCGCGCCAGTGACCATGAGCCTGTGGCCTATCTGGTGGGGAAAACGGAATTTTACTCCCTGGAATTGAATGTGCGTCCAGGTTGTCTGATTCCCAGGCCGGAAACAGAGATGCTGGTGCAGCATGCCATCGAATTGTTGCGCACACGAAAGGGTCAGCAGTCCGTCCTGGATCTGTGTACCGGCAGCGGCTGCATCGCAGCCGCCATCGCGCACAATGTCAAAGATGCCCATGTCACGGCCACAGACCTGTCTCAGGATGCCCTGGATATTGCCGCTGAAAACTGCCTGAAACACCGGCTTTCTGAACGCATCACGTTATTGCAGGGAGACTTGCTATCGCCTGTTGCTTCCAGTCCCTTTGACCTGATCGTATCCAACCCGCCCTATGTCAGTGAAGCGGAATACGCGGTCCTGGACAAGAATGTCAAGGAGTACGAACCCCGAGAGGCCTTGCTGGCCGGCCCCAAGGGCCTGGACATCTACGAACGATTGCTCTTGCAGGTTGAATCCCACCTCAAACCTGATGGCGTATTGATGCTGGAAATCGGGTATCTGCAGGGACCTGACGTCGTATCCATGCTGGAAAACACGAGCCTTTTCTCTCACATTCAAACCTACAAAGACATGCAAAACCACGACCGTCTCGTGGTTGCCATTCGATAATGATCTAATCTCACCAAAAGTCTTCAATTTCTTGACTTTCAAGGACTTTGGCGTTATTCTATCCGGCTTGGACGGGGCTGATCCGCCCTGTTTTTCTTTGATGGTAAGCTAAACTTAGCTGCCCCCCATTTTGAGCCGGCCCGGATGGCTTCAACGGCAATGCCTGGAGGCAGCAACGAGATTCCTATGATGAGTAAAGACAACGAAATAGAAGCATTCCATGAACAGTTTCAGGACATGCCGATCCTTGAGGAACTCAAGGCATCCTACCTCAATTATGCCATGAGTGTCATTGTATCGCGTGCCCTGCCGGACGTGCGGGATGGCCTGAAGCCCTCGCAACGCCGTATCCTGGTGGCCATGAACGATTTGAATCTCGGCCCGCGAAGCAAACACAGAAAGTGTGCCAAGATCGTCGGTGACACGGGCGGCAACTACCACCCCCATGGCGATCAGGCCACATACGGCACCCTGGTCCGCCTGGGCCAGACCTGGAACATGCGATACCCGCTGGTGGACCCGCAGGGCAACTTCGGCAGTATAGACTCGGATCCGCCGGCTGCCATGCGTTATACCGAAGCACGCATGGCCTCCCCGGCCATGGAAATGCTTGATGATCTCAAGTACGATACTGTCGACTTTATCCCCAACTACGATGAGACCACCACGGAACCGACCGTCCTGCCTGCCAAGTTTCCAAACCTGCTCGTCAATGGCTGTACGGGCATTGCTGTGGGTATGGCCACAAACATGGCCCCGCACAATGTGTCGGAAGTCTGTGACGCCCTGCTCATGGTGCTGGACAAGCCCGAGACAGAGATCAAGGACATCCTCACGGTCCTGCCCGGTCCGGACTTTCCCACAGGCGGCCTGATCTGCGGACGCAAGGGAATTCACGATGCCTATGCCACGGGCCGCGGCCACCTGAGAGTCCGCGGCAAGGTCCAGGTCGAGGATACCGGGCGCGGCAAGAGTCAGATCATTGTCACGGAAATTCCCTATATGGTGGTCAAGACCAATATTGTGTCCAAGATCGCCGATTGTGTGCGCGGCGGGCAAATGTCCGAGGTATCGGATGTGCGTGATGAATCCGATCGCCACGGCCTGCGTATTGTGGTGGAGATCAAGAAAGACTGCGACCCTGAGGTGGTGCTCAACAAACTGTACCGTTTCACCCAGTTGCAGACGACCTTTGCCATTGCCAACATCGCGCTGGTCAATGGACGCCCTGAAACGCTGAACATCAAGGAAATGTGCAGTTGTTTCCTGGATCACCGCAAGGTCGTGATTCGCCGGCGCACCCGATTCCTGCTCAAGCGGGCCCAAAATCGGGCGCACATCCTGGAGGGGTTGATCCTGGCCGTCAGTGACATTGATGAGATCATTGAGATCATCAAAAAGTCGCCGGATGCGCCCACCGCCAAGCTGAACCTGATGAAAAAGGCGCTTCGCCTGGCGGAATCCGAAACGCTGCGCAGGCTGCTGCCTGCCAAGTTTCTGGACGAAGCAACACAGGGCGACCACTTCCTCAGCGGTCCGCAGGCCGATGCCATCCTGACCATGCAGCTGCAGCGTCTGACAGGCCTGGAAATCGAAAAACTGGCCAAGGAATATGCGGAACTGGCCGAGAAAATAGATGGCTTTGAAGAAATCCTCAACAACGTTCACGTCCTGCTGGGGATCATTCGCGACGACATCAACGAGATCAAGGCCAAGTATGGCGACGCGCGACGGACTCAGATTACGCACGCTGTCAATATCATGGAGGAGGAAGACCTCATCGCCGACGAAGAGGTCATTGTCACGATCAGTCACAGCGGCTATATCAAACGCATGCCGATTGACACCTATCGCAAGCAGAGTCGCGGGGGTCGGGGCATCATCGGATCTGACACCAAGGAAGGTGACTTTATCGAGCACCTGTTTGTGGCCTCCACGCATGACTACCTGCTGTTCTTTACGGATCGGGGCAAATGTTACTGGCTCAAGGTCTATGGTATTCCCAGCATGTCGCGACAGAGCAAGGGCCGCAGCATTGTGAATCTGCTGGATCTCGGGGATCAACAGGTCACCTCGATCATCAACGTGAGCAGCTTCGACGATGTGGAAGGCGAAGGCACCCGACAACTGATCATGGCGACGAAGAAGGGGATTGTCAAGAAGACCGAACTCGCCGCCTACAGCAATCCTCGAACCACCGGCGTGATTGCCATCAACCTGGATGAAGACGATGCCCTGATCGGCGTGTCAGAGACCAGTGGTCAGCATCACATCATCCTGGGGACACGTCACGGTATGGCCATTCGCTTTGAAGAGACGCAAGCCCGATCGCTGGGGCGTGTATCGCGCGGCGTGAGGGGGATCAAACTCAGAGGCGATGACGAAGTGGTCGGTATGATTGTCACGGACAATGATGAGGGTACGGACCTGCTCACGCTGTGTGAAAACGGCTATGGCAAACGCACGAACCTGGATCAGTACCGCGTCCAGTCACGAGGCGGTTTGGGCCTGATTGATGTGAAGACCACGGACAAGACCGGACCCGTGGTGGTCATCAAACCTGTGACCGAAGGCATGGATCTCATGCTGATCACGGCCCAGGGCATGATCATTCGCACCGGCCTGGACGACATCCGGACCATCGGACGAAACACCCAGGGCGTTCGCCTGATCAACCTGAAGGAAAGCGACAGCCTGGTCGCCGCCGAAGTGATCCCTGCGGGTGACGACAGCGACAATGACGACGTGGATGAGAACGCGATCGACGATAGGGAGGCGCAGGCACAGGATCATCCGGATGCCTCGGACACCGAGACCTCTGACGAGTAATATAACGCATGGCCAAAACCAGCATTCATCCTATTTATGTGATTGCCGGCAAGGAGCAGGCACTCGCAAAGAAACAGTATCATGATCTCCTGGACAGGTTGCTTCCGGCGGATCAGCATGCGACCGGTCTCTGGGTCACAGACAGCAAGGCTCAAATTGATGAGGTCCTCGATGAAGTGCGCACCCTGCCCTTCTTGACGGACCGTCGTGTCGTCGTGGTGCAGGAAGCGGACGAATTCATTACGAGGCACCGTCCCCTGCTGGAGACGTATTTTGATAAGCCCTGTGCCAGCGGTGTGCTCATCCTCATGGCCGCCAGTTTTCCGTCCAATACCAAGCTGGCCAAGAAACTCAAGCAGGTCGGGGAGCTGATCAACATCACGCCCCCCAAGCCGTGGCAACTGCCGGCCCACATGACTCAATATGTGAAGCAGGCCTTTGACAAGACACTGGCCAGGGACGCGGCCCAATTGCTGGTGGATCTCACTGGAGATGACGTCACTCGCCTCTACAGTGAGGCGGAGAAGCTCGTGGTGTTTGTGGATGAGAAAAGAAACATCAGCATTCAGGATGTGGAAGCCCTGGTGGGACACAATCGAGTGTTTGGCGTGTTTGAGGTCATCGATGCCATGGTGGCGGGCCAAACCGGGACCGCCCTGCAGCGACTGAGAAATATGTTTGCAGAGGATAAAAACGCCCAATACACAGTGGTGGGCGCCTTTGCCTTCCACGTCAGAAAGATGTTCAATGCCAAGGCCATGCTCAACCAGGGCAAAAATATCCCGGAAGTCACCAAAGCGCTGCGTATCTGGGGAAAAACCGATCTGTTTTACGCCCAGATCAGAAAGGTTTCGCTCGAACAGATCAGCCGGATCATTCAGCAACTCGCCAACATCGATCACCAGATAAAGACCGGTCAAACACGACCGGAAGTGGCCATCGAACAACTTGTGCTGAACGCGTAAACCGCAGAGGTCGCGCTCGCGTGACCGTTTGTCATCCCCCTGTCACTGACAGCACCGATTCGGCTGGTCTAAAGGTCCGGCACGACCTCAGGATACAGCGATCCTGTGTTGTCGATCTTGAACACATAGATCAGTCCGGGTTCGAGTTTGTGGTAGACCACATTGCCATAGATGGCCTGCACGCCCAGTTCTGAGAGGTGATCGGGGTCGTTGGACAGGGTCCAGATGTGCGTCCAGAACAGGTTTCGATCCTTGAGAGACAGCTTCTCACACAGATCGCTGTAGCGTGCAGGCTCCTGTCCCTCATGATTGATGGCCAGGCCTTCATCCGGTGACTGGTTCTCTCCATAAATACGTCGCCATAGGTACAGGGCTTTTTCACGGCCGTCCATCACCCGTTCCTGGCCGAACTTCACGATCAAGGCGTCAAAATGCACGATATCCCCCTGGACCTCATATTCCTTTTTCAAGACAGGCTTGAGGGGCTCGTTCGGGCGCGTCTCCACGAACATCAGACGTGTAAATAAACGGCCATCGCGCACATCCTGAGACACCACCTTGGCATAGCCAATTTGAGTTTCTTCACTGAGATGCGTCAGGGCTTGCTTGAGATGGGTATTCTCCGTGAGCAACGCTTCAATCGTCTTGTTGGTAAACAGATGCTGCCACGCCACCACGCCGCCGGTACCCACAGCCCCAAGAACAACCAGGATGACCCCAGTTTTAATCATACTGACTATCTTCATATCAGCCCTTCCAGCCGTTAATCGTTCGTCATATTAACTCTATCGGCATGGACGCACGAAACCCGACAAAAATCGATGGACGGACCTTTGACGGACCCGGCCCGGTGAAGTACACTGTGCAAAATTTCACCCACAACCCAATGGAGATCCATAACATGAACACAAAATATTCCTTGGCCGCCCTGGCAGTTTTGGTACTGCTGGGCCTGTGTGGCCAGGCTGCTGCAGAAACCGTGCACGTGAAGAGCCCGAATCAGGCGATCACCGTGACCGTGAACATCAACGAGTCAATCCAATACTGCGTGGCCCTGAATGAGTCGCTGCTGCTCAAGGATTGCGAGATCGCCATGACGTTGGGGGACGGTACAGTACTCGGCCGGGGCGCCAAACTGATCCATCAGAAGACGACCTCGCAGAACACGGTTTTGACCCCCGTGGTGCGCGTGAAGTCGGCCGAGATTCATGATCAGTATCAGCAGACCACCCTTGTCTTTGACCAGGGCTTCTCCCTGACTTTCAGGCTGTACGACGACGCCGTGGCCTACCGCTTTGACACCGCGTTGGAAGGCTCTATGCTCGTCAAACACGAAACCGTGGCCTACAACTTTGCCGGGGACCACAGCCTGTACTTCCCCAGGGAAGACAGTCTGCAGACCCACTGCGAACGGCTGTATCCTGTGGTCAAACTCAGTGACATCCCAACCGATCAGTTCTGCAGCCTGCCTGCATTAATCGACATCCAGAATGGCCCCAAGCTTCTGCTCACAGAGGCGGACCTGAACGATTACGCAGGCCTGTACCTGCACGGCACGGCGGGCCCCGGCCTGGGAGGCCTGTTCCCGGCTGTCGCAGTGAAAGAGAAACAAACGAGTGACCGTGACGTGGCCGTCAGTGAGCGTGCCGACTATATCGCCAGGACCGCAGGCAAAAGAAGCTTTCCGTGGCGCGTGTGCGTGATCGCCCAAAAGGATACGGATCTCCTGGAAAATCAAACTGTGTACAAGCTGTCCCCACCGTGCAAACTCAAAGACACTGCCTGGATCAAACCGGGCAAGGTCGCGTGGGACTGGTGGAATGCCTGCAATATCTATGGCGTGGATTTCAAGGCCGGTGTGAACACAGAGACCTACAAATACTACATTGACTTTGCCGCGAAGTACGGCCTTGAATACATCATCCTGGACGAGGGCTGGTACAAGCTCGGCAACCTGCTGGATGTGGCCCCTGGCATGGACATGGAAGCACTCTTTGCCTATGCCAAAAAGAAGAAGGTGGGCATCATCCTGTGGGTGGTATGGAAGACCCTGGACGACCAACTGGCACCGGCCCTGGATCAATTCGAGGCCTGGGGCGCCAAGGGTATCAAGGTGGATTTTATGCAGCGGGACGATCAGTGGATGGTCAACTACTACGAGCGCGTCGCTGCGGAGACAGCCAAGCGTCACATGATGGTAGACTTTCACGGGTCGTATTCCCCGAAAGGCCTTCGCAGGGCCTATCCCAATGTGATCAGTCGTGAGGGTGTCAAGGGCCTGGAAAACTGCAAGTGGTCCGAGGACATCACGCCGGAACACTGCGTGACACTGCCGTTTACGCGCATGGTGGCCGGCCCCATGGACTTCACGCCGGGTGCCATGATCAATGCGCAGGCCAAGAACTACAATGCCGTCTTTGACCGCCCCATGAGCATGGGCACTCGCTGTCAGCAGCTGGCCATGTATGTGATCTATGAAAGTCCTCTGCAAATGCTGTCGGATACGCCGACCCATTATTACCAGCAGCCGGAGTGTATGGAATTCCTGTCCAAGGTACCGTCTGTCTGGGACGACACCGTGGCCCTGGATGCCAAAGTCGCGGACTACGCCCTCGTGGCCAGACGATCAGGCAGCACCTGGTACATCGGTGCCATGACGGACGGCACAGCCCGCAAGTTGACGGTCGATCTTTCCTTCCTGGGTAAAGGCAGATTCAAGGCAGACATCTTCCAGGACGGCCTCAACGCCGACCGGTATGGCGAGGACTTCAAACGCGTCAAGCAGCGTGTCACGGCCAAGGACACACTCACGATCGAATTGGCACCAGGCGGTGGGTGGGTGGCACGCCTGACTCGGTAGATTTCAACCCTGCAAATAAAACAAGGGGGGAATTCAGCGAGTCTGAATTCCCCCTTGTGGTTTTTCTAAAGACTAGACGCCATGGCATCCATCAATTTTATCAAACAGTTTATCATCCACCCCACTCAAACGGGAGCGATATGGCCCAGTTCTGCAGAGCTGGCCCAGGTCATCACAGACGCGGCAGGCTTAGCTGAGGCCTCAGTGATTGTGGAGTGGGGCCCGGGCACCGGGGTGTTCACAGAACAAATTCTCCTGAAGAAACCCAAGGACGCCCTCTTTTTCGCCATGGAACTCAATCCGGATTTCGTGAGGGCCACCCAAACACGGTGTCCGGAAGCACAGATCTATCATGACAGTGCCACCGAAACCCCCAAGTACCTGACACAACACCATCAAAGCCGATGTGACGCCGTCATCTGCGGACTGCCCTGGGCCGCGTTTGACGAATCACTTCAGGATGCATTGCTGGACACCCTGCTCGATATCCTTCAGCCGGATGCACGCTTTTTGACCTTTGCCTATCTGCAGGGGCTCTTGCTCCCGGCCGGCAGACGTTTCCGGAAAAAGCTTCAATCCAGATTCAGCCATGTCACGACCACACGCACGGTCTGGCGCAACACACCGCCTGCCTTTGTGTATGTGGCAACCAAGTGACACGCCGTTATTTGGCGGCCACGTCGTAACACAACAGCTGGTCCTGATCTCGCAGGTACAATTTCTTGCCGCTGATCACGGGATGGGCCCAGGTCATGGGCTTACCGACATCGGGCTGAATGAATTTCCCTGTCTGCTCATACCCGTCCGGTGTCACCTTGATGAGCGCCACTTCACCGCCCTTCTCGCTTCGCAGGACCAGCATGCCCTCGGCGCTGGTCAGGGAGCCTTTGCCCACCTGGCCCTTTTCGACCCACACAGGTTCTCCTGTGGCCAGGGCCTGACAGGTCCAGCCCTTGCTGTCACAATAACCGTACAGATAATCCCCGATCAGGATCACGCCGCCGTGCTGATTGGCCATGGTCTTTGTGGCATATTTTTCCGCGGCCTTGAACTCGCCGTTTTGTTGGGTGATTTCAAAAAGATTGGAGCCCACCCCATAACCGGACGCCACATAGACCAGATTGCCCTGGACAATCGGTGTGGGGATGACCGCGGTTCTTCCCTTTCGCTCTGCACGCCACAGTAGGGCGCCGTCGAGCGCCACACCCAGTACGCTGGCATCGGTGAGCTGCACGTACTGAGGTACGCCTTCAATCTCGGCCTTGACAATGGAGGCATAATGTGCCGAATCAGTGGCCTGAGACGACCGCCAGACCACCTCGCCGGTGGTCTTGTTCAGGGCCGCCAGCGTGCCCTGCCCGCCGCCCGGTGTGCACACGACCACATCGCCGTCCACCAGCACGGATTCACTGTACCCCCACGACGGCATCTTTCCGCCGAGGTCATCGACCAGATGTTTCTTCCAGACCAAAGTCCCGTCACCGGCACTGAAGCAGACCAGTTCCCCATACTGTCCGAGGACATAGACCTTCCCGTCAGCCACGGTGGGCGTGCTGCGAGGACCGGTGAAGCCGCCCCAGCCCGGTGCGCCGGCCTTGCCGATAAGCTGGCTCCATTTCGGCTTGTCCGCCCCCATGTCAATGGCATGCACGTAACTTTGACCGTCCACATCGCCTGCGGTATAGACCGTGGACCCTACAATGGCCACAGAGGAAAAACCCTGGCCCAATCCCGTGGCTTTCCAGACGAGCTCAGGGCCGGCCTGGGGCCACGCCTCAAGCAGACCGGTTTCAACCGACACGCCGGTCTGGTCGGTCCCCCGCCATTGAGGCCAATCCACTGCGAATACATTCAGCGACCCTATAAAGCAGACAAACGAGACAACCCACAGTTTTTGACAACGCATTCTATTCTCCTGTTGCATTAGTATTTAGTCATTGCCCGCTGAGGGCATTGTCGTTCGGAATCCCGGTGTGCCCGACCCACTCCAGGTGATCACCCTGCACCCCGTCGTTTTCACAGCACAGTTTAGTGGATTGCACGGCCCAATGCAAGCCCTGGCCCTTGCCTGCCAATCCGGATCCGGTTAGAATGGGGTCAAAGCCTGAAGGAACCAGGAGCCTCTATGATGGCGAAAGACGAATTTGCGGGGGATAAAAAGGAAGGCGTATCCATACTTCACCACCTGGAGGATCGCCTGAAGGCCGCATTGATCCCCTGCGTGCCCCGGGGCATCGAGACCTACCACCTGACATTAACCACCATTGTGTGGTCCATCCTCGTGATTTTGTTCAGTTGGCTGGCCACGTTTAATAGGCAATGGATGTGGGGCGCTTCAGGCGCTATTGTCGCGCAGTACATCACCGACCTGCTCGATGGTGCCATCGGCCGCCAGAGAAACACAGGCCTGGTCAAGTGGGGCTACTACATGGACCACTTTCTGGATTACGTGTTTTTGTGCGCCATGCTGATCGGCTATTCCCTGCTCATACCCAATCACCTGAAATATGTCATGTTCTTTGTGATGGCCGTAGTCTGTGGATTTATGGTGAACTCCTTTCTGCAATTCGCTGCCACCAACAAGTTTCGCATTGCCTACTGGGGTATTGGCCCCACTGAAATGCGGTTGGGATTTATCGTCATCAACACCCTGATCATCTATCTAAACCAATCCCTTTATGTGCGAACCGTGCCTTATGCGTTGGGTATCGCGACCTTTGGATTATTTTTTACTGCGTTCAATACTCAGCGACAATTGTGGTCCATGGACATGCAGGCCAAGGCCAGGGAAGAGGGCGAGATAGACGCCGGGAGCGAAGATCTCCAGGGTCTCGTGCTCAGGCATTTCCTGCTGAGCTTTATTGTGGCATCACTGGCTTTTCTGGTCCTGGTGCTCAGGATTGGTTTGCCGTTTCACAGGGTTCTGGCGGGAGTCATTTATGCCATGAGTTGGCTGCCCATCCTGTCTGCATTCATGCACAAGAGCTGGATTCACGCGAAAAGCCGACCCTGGGTGCGCCGATACATTCCCCTGGTCATCGCTGCCGCACTCCTTGTTTTAAGTGCCTGGGTTGCCATGAATTTGAGGCCGTCTGTGACACCTGAAGCCTATTCTGTCGCGGAAATACGGTCCAATATCGATAGAGATATCAATACCATTGTGAACCTGGATAAGGATATGACAGACCTTTTTAACACGGCAGAGACTTTGAGAGCGACCGTGTCCGAAGGCAGCGTCAATAATCTGGTGCAAATTGCCTCCCAGTTTCTGGACGACCAGAAGACCCTGGCAGAAATGCTCGAGTCTTATGAAGGATACTACACCGCTGACCGTCAAGAGGATTCACTCCTGCACGACCAGGCTTTTTTGGTGTGGTTTTGCGCTCTGGCCATCCAGCAGAATTCAATTCTGAATATGGCTGACCTGGGAACCTCAGAGCAGATAAGATCGGTCATGAACAAGACGAACAGCTCTAACGGTATTAATAATAATGTTTTTGATGTAATGCTGAGATCGGTGGTTCAGCCCAATACCCTGGTAAAGATTGGATACAGCGTGACATACCTTCGATTGATTACAGGGGAATCTGAGGGGCAATTCAGCAGGGATAGTTCTATTGTCTTGCTCAGCCGGATTGCCCAGTCCAATATCGATGCGTACTACGACAAGTTGGAACACAATTCAACGATCGTTCTCGATGCACTGAAAACCGTCGCTCAGCCCATGCAATCAGAGCTGTAGGCTTCTGAGACGGGAAATTCCGTAGCGGTATCTCCCTCGCGCCGTACTCGATGATATGCCTTGAAGGCCGGCAATCTCCCGGAATTTCAACCCATGCTGAATACGCAAACGCACAACCTCTCTCTGACAATCGGGCAACACGCTCAACAAATCCTCGGCCCGCTCCGTCTCCTCTGATTTGATCAACCCTGCCTGAGGAGAGTACAGGAGACTATCTGGAACAGCATTGTGAACCAGTGCCCTCTCCTGTCGAACACGACGCCGGAGAATGTCCCTAATACCATTGACAATACCTGCGCGAAGATACCCATACAGGCTGTACTGGATGTCGAATTCTCGAATGCGATAGGTAAGAGAGAGAAAAACATCGTGGAGGACATCTTCTGCCTGATTGCTGTCCACATTGTAGGAACAGGCCGTTGCTATCAGCCTGGGGCGATATTTCAGATAGATACTTTCCAAGGCGGTCTTATCCCCCCGCTTCAACCTCCCGATCAGTGTTTTGTCGTCTGTCATAGCTCACTCCCTATGCCACGGGTCACTGTTTTGGTCTCTCCCCTTAAAGGCCCCCAGATCCTGGGGGGTTTCTCTATTTAATGTCATGACAAGGCGTCATTTCTTCTTTTGTTCCCTGCACTCCTTGATAATGCGTTCCAGATACAGACATTCCTCATCAGAAAGCTGCTCGTGCTCGACCAAGAATTGCACCATGGGTGTAAAGGCGCCGTTAAAGGCACGCTTCAGGGTACGTTTGATTTCCGATTTGATGGCATCGGCCTTGGTGATGGATGCACTGTAGAGATACAGGTTTCGAATTTTATCGATGTGCAACAGGCCCTTCTTTGCCATACGGTCCATCAGCGTTTTCACGGTGGTATAGGCCCACCGCTTTTGGCCGGCCAAGGCCTCCTGCACATCGGGCGCGGTCACTGGCTGCCTGTCCCATACCACCTTCAGGATCGCCCATTCTGTCTCGAATAATTCATACTGCTCTTTTTCCATAGCGTCCTCAATAACAGAATCAGTAGATAATACTCTACTATAGTAGATAGCAGGCACGTTGTCACGTTCATTTTTCATTATTTCAGCAAATAAATCGCGACCCATGAAAGCTCTCTCTCCTGAATAAAAATGACGACAATCAATCTGCTAAACACGTTTATCAGTCCTGTTTTCAGGTTTTTTACGGTTTCCATGCTTGATCTCTTCAGATATGAAGTCTATGATTGAAGTTCTATTCTATTTGAGACCTATGAGCCAGGAGTTGAGCTGAATCCATGAACAATGCAATGCCAAACCACACAGGAGGGATACGCCAAGGGCGAGGACTTGTCCGTCACATCGTGAGATTCGCCATCCTGGCATCAGCCATCCTTTGCGTTTTCTTGATTTCACGAATGCCAACGCGTGAGGATGATGTAGAAGAAACGGTGTCGCCTTCGGTAAATGTCACAGTGCTCCCGATCAAAACCGAGAGTGAAGTGTCCGACAGTTTCACGCTACCCGCGGTGGTGGAGCCAAATCGCGTGACCAGTGTTTCGGCAGAAATCGCCGGACGCATAGAGTCCATTACCTGCAAAAAGGGGCAGACTGTCCATGTCGACGACGTTCTCTTGTCTCTCAATACAGACTTGCTGATCCCGCAATACAATACTGCCAAGGCTCAGTACGAGCGAGATTGTCTCGAGTGGGAACGCATGAAGGACCTCGTTGAGAAACGGGCCACCGCTCAGAGAGACCTTGATGATACGGCGACAAGAATGGCTATCAGCAAGGCCACTCTGGACCAGATCGGGGCCACACTGGATCGCTCCAGAATCGTCGCGCCGGCCGACGGAATTATTAACGACCTGCCCGTGGAACGTGGCGAGTATGTGGACCCGGGCGAACCTGTGGCTCAACTGGTCGACACCACCCTGGTAAAGGTCGCGGTGGACCTGCCGGAAAAGGATGTGCCCTTTTTCCGTGTGGGGCAAAAGGCTGACATTGTGGCATCCCTTCGCGATAATGACAAAACCTTCTCGGGGGCCATCACATTTATCAGTGCCGTCGCGGATGAACAGACCCGTTCCACACGCGTGGAGATCACCCTGCCCAATCCGGATAACGTACTGCACAGCGGTCAGATCGTCATGGTCCGCCTGACGCGACAAACCTTCCAAAACACGATCCTTATTCCTCTTTTGGCTGTGATTCCCATGGAATCTGGAAAGGTCGTATATATTGTTGAAGACAATCAGGCGGTACGCAGGGACGTTGGTCTCGGTGTGATCAAGGGTGACCGCATACAAGTTCTTCGCGGTTTGAATGTCGGAGACCAGTTGATTGTGGAAGGACATCGTTTTGTAGCGCCTGGCCTTAAGGTCACGATCATTCCAGAGAAACCATAGCCCAATGTTACTTACAGACCTAGCCATTAAAAACAGAGTTACCGTCGCCGTATTGATTCTGATTATCATTGTCCTGGGCGTCAACAGTTATGTTTCACTGCCCAGAGAGGCCTTCCCTGACCTTCCCGTCCCCTTTATCATGGTGACCACCACGTATGAAGGCGTGTCTCCAGAGGATATGGAAACCTCTGTGACGATGAAAATCGAAAAGGAACTCAAGGGCGTTCGCGGCGCCAAAGAGATCACTTCAAGCAGCGCCGAAGGATTATCCATGATCTCTGTGGAGTTTACGCCGGATGTACGGACAGACGTGGCCCTGCAGCGGGTCCGTGACAAGGTTGATGCAGCCAAGGGTGAACTGCCCGTGGATGCCAAGGAACCCATCATCAAGGAAGTCAATTTTGCTGAAGTCCCGATTATGTACATCAGCATTTCCGGTGATGTGTCACCCATCCAACTGAAAGTCATTGCAGACCGCCTTCAGGACGAGATTGAAACGGTTCCCGGCGTCCTCAAGGTGGCCATCATGGGGGCATTGGAGCGAGAGATTCGCCTTGAATTTTACCCTGATCGTGTGGCCTCATACAACCTGACCCTGCCTGAAATCCTGGCGCTGATCCCCTCTGAAAATGTGAATATCTCTGCCGGCGGCCTGGAGACGACTGGCACGAAGTTCAATGTGCGTGTCCCTGCAGAATTCGTCTCACCCGAGGATGTGGACCATTTAATCTTGACCCTGCGAAACGGCAAACCCATCTACCTGTCCGATGTGGCCCGCGTCACAGACTCTTTTAAGGACAGAGAGACCTTCTCCAGGCTCAATGGTGTTGAAAATGTCACTTTGAGTGTTCAAAAGCGTGTGGGCGCCAATGTGGTCCACATTTCGGACTATGTCAAAGCTATTGTAGCAGAAGCGGAAAAACAGGTGCCTGGAGCCGTCCAATTTGACATCACCTCCGACATGTCAAAGTATATACGCAACATGGTCGCAGACCTGGAAAACAACATCTTGTCGGCCTTGATCCTGGTCACTGCCGTTCTCCTGATCTTCCTGGGATGGCGTCCCAGCACGATTGTGGCCATGATCATCCCATTGAGCATGCTGATTACGTTTTTTCTGGTTCAAATGCTTGGCTATACCTTGAACATGGTGGTGCTCTTCAGCCTGGTATTAGTACTGGGCATGCTGGTCGACAATGCCATTGTGATAGTTGAGAACATTTTCAGGCACCTTCAAATGGGATACAGCCGTATGGAAGCCGCGATCCTGGGGTCGCGTGAGGTGGCCTGGCCTGTCACGACCTCAACGTTGACCACCGTCTGCGCCTTCTTCCCCATGATATTTTGGCCAGGCATCATGGGCGACTTTATGAAATATCTGCCCATTACGCTGTCCCTGGGGCTGCTGGCATCCCTGTTCGTAGGCCTGGTCATCAATCCAACGATCTGCTCAGTATGGGCTTCCATCCCCCCTCAAAAGACACACAAGGATCATTGGTTCACGGCCTCCTATAGAAAATTCCAGAGAATGGGCCTTACCAATCCTGGGACCACACTTTTTCTCTCGCTGTGTCTATTGATTGGTGTGGGTCTGCTGTATTCCAAAATAGGCAAAGGCAGCGAGTTTTTTCCTGAGGGTGATCCTGAACGGGGGATGATCAATATACGGACGCCGCAGGGTACAAATATTCATGAAACAGACCGAATCATTCGGGAGATTGAAGGACGAACATCCCCCTATAAACCGTGGATCAAGCACATGATCACCAATGTGGGGTCCAGCGGTGCCGGCAACAACATCATGGCCAGTGCTGGGGGAGCCCATCTGGCCAATATCACGCTTGTCTTCTATGACTACGCTGATCGGACGCGCCCGTCTACTGAAATCATTTCTGCCCTGCGCAATGACCTTTCTGATATTCCAGGGGCAGAAATCAAGGTAGAAAGAGAGCCCGATGGTCCAGCCACCGGGGCCCCGGTCACGGTCCGTGTCATTGGTGAAGATTTTAAGACCCTTGAGAAGCTTAGCGCCCAGGCGTACAGGATCATCGCGGGCGTGCCAAATATTATCAATCTCAGGAGTGATCTGGAATCAGCACGCCCCGAATTGACATTTACGGTCAACCGACGCAGCGCCATGTTGTCAGGCGTGAATACCGCCGTGGTGGGCAACTTCCTGAAGACAGCGATCTTTGGCAGCAAAGTCGGAACTTACCGTCAGTTCAACGATGAATATGACATTACTGTCCGCCTGCCCATTGAAAACAGATCGGATATTGATGAACTCTATCGTCTTCAGGTGCCCAATGCTACTGGTGAGTCCATCGCATTGAGCTCTCTCGGCACCTTTGAATACAGGGGTGGATTTGGTGTGATCAATCGTGTGGATCAGAAGCGTGTTGTCACGCTAACCGCTGATGCTGAGGGCCGGCTCAGCTCGGAGGTCCTACTGGATGTCCAGGAGAAACTGGCTGTTTTCGAGTTGCCCCCCGGCTACGAAATTCAATATGCTGGAGAAAAGGAAGAAGAACAGGAATCAGCCGCCTTCTTGTCAAAGGCCTTTCTTGTCGCACTCATGCTCGTGGTCCTTGTCCTGGTTATCCAGTTTAATTCCATCATGATCCCGTTTATCATCATTACCACCGTAATTTTGTCCATGATTGGCGCTCTGGCTGGACTGTTGATTTGCCATCTTCCCTTTGGCATCATCATGACTGGTATTGGAATCATCAGCCTTGCTGGCGTGGTTGTCAACAATGCCATTGTATTGCTGGCCTACACCCGACAGCTTCAGGCCGAAGGTCTGGATCTCATTGCCGCCGCCGCTGAAGCGGGAGTCACCCGCCTGCGGCCTGTCCTCCTTACAGCCACAACTACGATTATCGGACTCATCCCCATGGCCATTGGCGTGTCTTACGACTTTCATTCCTTTAGCCTGGTCACAAAATCTGAATCCAGCCAATGGTGGAGTAACATGGCCGTTGTTGTCATCTTTGGATTGGGCTTTGCCACACTATTGACCCTTGTGGTGGTCCCGTCTTTGTATGTCATGCTCACACAAACGCATCACAGGATCAATACTCTCTTAAAACGCGCATAAAAAAAGCGGCGAACGGATTGACCGTTAGCCGCATATCTTCTTTCTCAGTAAGCACTTACCTTCTTCTTCGACCTGTTGGCTGTGTCTGAGTCGTACTTGCACCCCTTCGCCCCCTGGCAGTGCGGCCTTCTGCATTCATTGCGTTTGACGCGGCTGCCATCTCTTCCTTATTGAGATTGTAAACGACCAGACTTCGCTCCCCACGAAGCTTTCTCTCC
>JAIPFM010000017.1 GCA_021736645.1 Phycisphaerae bacterium
TGCAGCATACTGATGTTATCCGGGGCCAGTTGGACATCGCCGGCGATGTCCCAGTCGCCCGTACTGGACCGCCAGGAAGAAAAATCATGGGTACTCAACGGTGCAATATAATGACCTGCCCAGGATATCTGCACAGCACACACCAGCCACAAAGAAAGAAGACAATATCGTGTTCTCACATTTTTCATATCATGTCCTTTTGCATTAACAGGCCTTTTGCAGAAAGCCCTGTGGTGTTCAGTTTTAAGTATGCAGTTTTCAGAAAACCGCTTTTCACTTACTGTATACTGCCATCTGAAAACTGAAAACCTGAAGTCTGCAAAACTTCAGTCTTAACCCTGAACTGCGAACTCTGAACTTTTTTGGTCAAATCTACAGGTGCCACGGTGCGCGCATACTGCGGCGCGTCATGCGCATGGCCTGATCGTCGTCAGGAAAGACCTCCTTGACCGGGTCCCATGTCACCTTGCGCCCCAGGAGCAGCGAAATATTGGCCAGGTGACAGACCGTGGACACCCGGTGCCCGATCTCCACAGGGAAGTACGGAAGCTTGCGTGTCTTCACACAGTCGAGGAAGTTGCGATGCTCCCCTGCCGGACAGGTGAAGAGATGGGTTTCCTCGGGGCCGATCACAGAGGTCAGGATCTTGGGATCCGAGGCCTCCAGAGACCCGATCCAGCCGCGGTTGCCGACCCACCCGTCCGTGCCCTCAAACCGAATACTGGGATTGCCGTCCTTCACGAACATCTTCACGCCATTGGCATAGGTGTATTCCACCTGGTAATCCTTGGGCGTGTTGTACAGGCCCTCATTCCAGAATGTGCCCTTGGCATCGATTTCAATGGGGCCGCTGTGTTCCGTGTCGTTGCCCCACTGGGCCGTGTCAAACAGGTGTGTGCCCCAATCCGTGATGATGCCGCCCGAGTAATCCCAGATCCAGCGGAAATTGAAATGCACGCGGTCCTTGTTGTAGGGGGCATACGGTGCCGGGCCGAGCCACATGTCATAGTCCAGCTCAGGCGGCACGGGCATGGGCGTGGAGTCACCGGGGACATTGGGTTGATGCGGCAGTTCCACGCGGATCGTGTGCAGCTTGCCAATGCGCCCGTTGCGCACGAGTTCGGCCATGCGATGGTATACAAACAGGGAGCGGTCCTCTGTGGAGGTCTGGAACACGCGCCCGTAGCGTTCGATGGTATTGACCAGCACGCGTCCCTCCTGAATGGTCAGCGTGGGCTTTTCACAGCACACATCTTTTCCTGCCTTGGCTGCCATGATGGCAATCGGCGTGTGCCAGTGGTCCGGTGTGCTGATCATGACCGCATCGATGTCCGGGCGTGCAATGATCTCGCGAAAGTCCTTGGTCACAGCGCAGTCCTGGTTGCCGTAATGGTCGTTCACCAGGCGTCTGGCGTTTTCCATGTGGTTGCTGTCCACATCGCACACAGCCACGACCTGCGCATCGTCCTTGGCCAGGAAGCTCTTCAGGTTGACGCCTGTACCATGACTGCCCACGCCGATGCACCCAATGGTGATGCGGTTGCTGGGTGCCACGGCCCCCTGCCCCAGGACCCTGGAATCAATCACTGTAGGCAGGGTCAGTGCAGCGGCTGCCCCCCCTGAGAAACGCATAAAATCGCGACGAGACATGGTATTGTGAGTGGTCATAGCGGGTTCTCCTGGAGAAAACAACCATGGTACATTGTCAACTGACCTGTAGTCTACCACAGGTTTTTCCGCTTTGCCACAAGGAGTTTTTATTCCCAAGACCGGTCAGATTCGCCCTGGCTCGCTGTGGTCTCCACTCACCAGGATCAGCGGATAAAAAAAAAGAGACCATGCCTGGCGGACATGGTCTCTGGATGACGTAAACAATGAGAGATCAGCACTACGGTGCAGCCCATTTCACGGCGTTGGCCATGATCTTTCTAATATTGGCATCAAAGAAAATGGGATTGGTCTCGTGGCCGGGCTGGAAATAGAACATGCGTCCCTTGCCGATGGTCCAGCAGTATCCCTGGTGTGAGGGATCAACAGAACCATTCTTGAGGGTCGCCACACCATCAAACACAATGGCATCGGCCTCAGGCACGGCATAGGGATCACTGTAGCGTTCGTTGTGCACCACGGTAAACTCTGGATCCACACCCTTGGCTATGGGGTGCTTCGAATCCGCCACTGTGACTTTCAAGGTTGTGGAGTCACCCACATAGGCCTTGAACGAACAGGGCGTGCCCATCAAACGCTTGTTGGGCTTGGCAAAGTGCGACGAGTGCAGGGCAATGAATCCCATACCGTCTTCCTTTACGCGTTTCTCGATCTTGTCCACGAGACTGTCCTTGACCTGACCATGCCTCTGGTGACCCCACCACATCAGCACATCGGCGCGATTCAGGAGTTCGTCAGGCAGGCCCTGTTCAGGCTCATCGATATTCGCAGTCACGACTTCCCACCCCTTGAGGGAGGCCAGGCCCTCGGCAATGGCACCGTTGATGTCATTGGGATAGACGGCCTTGGGTGCCGTGCGTTCCGACCAGACCACCACGCACTTCTTGGCCCCGGATCCCATCTTCAGACTTGCACAAGAGCACAGGGTCAATACCATCATGACCGCGCATAGCATGAGCATCCAGTGACATACACGCAACTTTCTCATAACACGAATCTCCTTTCACATTGTTTTGGTTCAAAACCGTTAAAACGTGGTCATACCATAGCGTATAAAAGGGGATACAGCAAGAGGGTTTTGTGTTTAATCCTCTACGCTCCTTTCGTCTCTGAGAAAGGCCGTAGCTCGGGCCAAGTCCGGACAGGATTTCATTGCGAATCCTTCGGCTTTGGGTTCTAATGACGAGCAGTTTTCAATTCAAGTTTAAAATTAATCAGGAGACTTGTTCCATGAAACTGACACGCATCATGGCCTTTGCGGCCCCCCTGCTGATCACGTCATCCTTGATCGGTGAACCTGTGCTTCGCGTTCCGCTGCAGGCCGAACCCTTTGCCCTGTCTCAGGTGCGTCTGCTGGATGGTCCGTTCAAGGCGAACGAGGCGCGGGACCGACAATATCTGCACGACCTGGACGCGGATCGTCTGCTGCACACGTTTCGGCTGAATGCCGGTCTGGCCAGTTCAGCCAGGCCTTTAGGCGGTTGGGAGAAGCCGGATTGCGAACTGCGCGGTCACACCATGGGACACTTTCTCTCGGCCTGTGCTTTCATGGTGGCTGCCACAGGCGATGAAGCACTCAAGACCAAGGCTGAGCGTATCGTGGCAGAACTGGCCAAATGTCAGAAGGCGATTGGGGACAGCGGCTATTTGAGTGCCTTTCCTGAGACCTGGTTTGATCGGGTAGAGGCGTTCAAACCGGTGTGGGCCCCCTACTACACTTTGCACAAGATCTATGCCGGGCTCATGGATATGTATCAATACTGTGGGAATCAGCAGGCCCTGGCCGTGGCAGAAAAAATGGCAGCCTGGAACCAGTCGCGTCTGGGCAAACTGGACGAGGCGCACATGCAGGAAATGCTCAACAAAACAGAGCAAGGCGGCATGAACGACGCGTTTGCCAACCTCTATGCCCTGACCGGCAAGTCAGACTATCTCACCACGGCCGGTCGTTTCAACCAGAGGACCTATGTGGAACCGCTGCTGCAGGGCAAGGACACCATGACCGGCCAGCACGTCAATTCCTTTATCCCCAACATCATTGGCAGCGCCCGTCAGTACGAGGTCACTGGTGACATCGATCACCGTCACGTGGCCGAGTATTTCTGGGACCAGGTGGTCAACCATCGCAGTTACTGTACCGGTGGAAACAGCAACAGGGAACACTTCCAGACCGATCCGGACCACCTCGCGGACCAACTGGGTGACAACACGCAGGAGACCTGCTGCACGTATAACATGCTCAAGCTGACCAAACATCTGTTCACCTGGAGCCCTGAGGCCCGATACGGTGACTATTACGAACGGGCCCTGATCAACAGCATCCTGAGCACGCAGAATCCCAGGGACGGCATGATGATGTATTTCGTGCCCCTGGCCACAGGCCGCCACAAGATGTATAACCTGCCCAATGACTCATTCTGGTGCTGTACAGGTTCCGGTCTGGAGAACCACGGTCGCTACGGTGAAGCCGTGTACTTTCACAAGGCAGACACGCTCTATGTCAATCTGTTCATGGCCACAGAACTCAACTGGCAGGACAAGGGCGTGCGTCTCCGACAGGACACGGCGTTTCCGGATGCGGACACTACCGTCCTGACTGTCAAGACAGACGCCCCCACACGCATTGACCTGCGCGTGCGTGTGCCGTACTGGGCAGTCAACGGTGTGTTCGCCAAGCTCAATGGCAAGGAAATCACGCTTGAGCCCACGGCAGACCACTATGCAGTGATCGATCGTGTGTGGCAAGACAACGACCGCCTGGAGATGCGCATGCCCATGGGCCTTCATCGTCATGCCATGCCGGACGACCCCACACTCATGGCCTTTATGTTCGGCCCGCTGGTCCTGGCCGGTCAACTGGGAGGTGACGGCCTGACCGATGAAAACACCCACACCACGCAAAACTGGTACAAGTATCCTGAGCCCATGCCCACAGTGCCGCCCATGACCGTGACATCGGACAACATTGATGACTGGCTGGCACCGGTTCCTGGCAAGCCCATGACCTTCCGCACGACCTGCCTTGAAACACCCATTGAACTGGTTCCCTATCACAGGCTGTTTGACCAGCGTTACTGTGTGTATTGGTCCGTGGTGAAATAAAGAACAAACACGATCGGAGACTGATGATGAACCCATACCTCCTGTGCTGGGTCGTAACATGCCTGTGTGCCAATACGGTCACAGCAGACACCCGTGACAGATCATTCGATGCAGACTGGCGGTTTTTGCGTGGTGATGTGCCTGATGCTCAGACGCAAGATTTCGATGACACGGCCTGGCGGACACTGGATGTGCCCCACGACTGGAGCATCGAGGACCTGGACACACCCGAATCCATAGGGCCCTTTTCCAAGGAAAGCCCGGGCGGTGCCAGCACAGGCCATGTCTTGGGCGGGATGGCTTGGTATCGCAAACACTTTATCCTGTCCGAAGAGGACACAGGCAAGCAGGTGGCCCTACGCTTTGACGGGGTGTACATGGACTCAGAGGTGTGGCTCAACGGCCGGTCACTGGGGCAACATCCCTATGGGTACACACCCTTTGCCTTTGATCTGACACCGCTTCTCAAACCTGCAGGGCAGACCAATGTCGTGGCCGTACGCGTGCGCAACCTCGGCAAGAACAGCCGGTGGTACAGCGGTTCTGGTATCTATCGACATGTGTGGCTGACAGTGACTGATGCGGTTCACATCCCCCTGTGGGGCGTGTTTGTGACCACGCCTCAGGCGTCGGACACGAGCGCGTCCGTGCACCTGGCCATTGACCTGGCCAATACAGGCAGGCAATCTGTGGAGACCTCCATTTCAACCACACTGGTTTCACCGGACGGCAAGTCTGTGGCCACGATCACCACGCAACAAACTATAGCGGCTCACACGGAGATCCCTCTGAAACAGACCGTCATCCTGCCGTCGCCCAAACTCTGGTCGCTGGAGACGCCGCACCTGTATGAGGCCGTGACAGAAGTCCGCGTGCGTGACACTGTCATGGACCGCCTAGTCACACCCTTCGGCATTCGCACCATCGAGTTCAGTGCCAGGGAAGGCTTTAAGCTCAACGGTCAGCCCGTATGGCTGCGCGGCGCCTGTGTGCACCACGACAACGGCCCTCTTGGAGCCGCCGCCCTTGACCGGGCCGAGGTTCGTCGTGTCGAGATTCTAAAGGCGAATGGCTTCAATGCCATTCGCACCAGTCACAATCCACCGTCCCCTGCATTCCTGGACGCGTGCGATCGCCTCGGCGTTCTGGTGATCGACGAGATCTTCGACCACTGGAAGATCGCCAAAAATCCCCAGGACTACCACCGCTTCTTTGAGGCGTGGTGGGAAACAGATCTCACGGCCATGATCCATCGCGACCGCAATCATCCCAGCGTGGTCCTGTGGAGCATTGGCAATGAAATCAACGAACGGGTAGAAGACGAGGGCCTGGCAATCACTCGACAACTGTGTGACGCGGTTCAAAGGCTGGACCCCACACGCCCCACGACTGAGTCCCTCTGCGAATTCTGGGAAAGAAAAAATCGATCCTGGCCGGACACGGCCCGGGCCTTTGAGTTACTGGATGTGGCAGGATACAACTACCAGTGGAAGCAGTATGAACCGGATCACACGCTTTACCCGGATCGGATCATGGTGGGCAGTGAATCCTTTCCCAGAGAGGCCCTGGAGAACTGGCAGCAGGTTGAACAACATCCCTACGTCATCGGTGACTTTGTGTGGACCGGTATGGACTACCTGGGTGAATCCGCCATTGGCCACGCCTCAGTGGACAATGAACCCGAAAACGGTCTCCTGCCCTGGCCCTGGTATGTGGCCTATTGCGGGGACATAGACATCTGCGGCCACAAGAAACCGCAGTCGTACTACAGAGACGTGGTCTGGCGACAGAGCCCATTGGAAATGGCCGTGCATTGCCCGATCCCCGAGGGACACACAGAAATCGTCAGCCGCTGGGGCTGGCCCGATGAAGTGCGTCACTGGACCTGGCCCGGCCAGCAAGGCAAGGCCATGCAGGTCCATGTGTACACGCGCTATCCCAAGGTCAGACTGGAACTCAATGGCCGGGTCATGGGCACACAGTCCGTATCAGAAGACACAAAGCTGACAGCCACTTTTTCTGTGCCGTACGAACCAGGCACATTAAGGGCCGTGGGCATGATCGATGATCAGGTCGTCTCCTCCGTGACATTTCAAACCACAGGCCAGGCCGTGGCCCTACGTCTGACACCGGATCGGTCCACCATCGAGGCTGGTCGCAATGACCTTGCCTATGTCACTGTCGAAATCGTCGATGAACACGGGTCCGTGGTCCCTCATGGGATCTCGAAGGTGCATTTTGAAATCACCGGTCCCGGTGAACTGGCCGCCGTGGCCAATGCC
>JAIPFM010000018.1 GCA_021736645.1 Phycisphaerae bacterium
GAATCATTGGGCACGCCTTGAACAAAGTCGCCAGGGGCAGTGATATCGATCTGCGCAGGAACCTGGGTGAAAAAAAGTGCTGTGATTGTCAAGATCAATGTTTTCATCAAACTCACCTGCTCCCGGACTTTCCAACTCTGTAAAAATTGGGACCTCGATCAATGTCCAAGGCCTCACCATGTCAACAACGGAATTGTGTACTTTAGGTCATCCTCTTCATCGGTCCTTTTGACCGCTAAAACCGGCAAAATATGATGACGCGTACTGCAGCGTATCAAGACATCACACCAGCACGACAACAAGCATCCGCCAGTGCCTATAAAATGAGGGTAACGTTTTCTGAATCCACGCACTGAATCATCAAAAATACCGTATTTTATCGGTTTTCAAATAAATACAGTCACACTTGCATCCAGACGCTGGGCTGTTAGAATAACGTCTTAACCTATATTGTCAAATGAAAGTCAACTTTAAAGGAGTCATCATGCATCGCATTTTTCTAATCTGCATCCTCATCTTTGCATTCGTTGTAATCCCAGCCCATGGCATAGATGCTGCAGGTACGGTCGATCTTGTGAATCCCCTGGTGGGCAGCGACTCTGAGCCGGCCCTGTCCAATGGCAATACGTACCCGGCCATTGCTGTGCCCTGGGGGATGAACTTCTGGACGCCGGTGACCAATCCGGATCGCCGCAGCGGCTGGGCCTATAATTACGACGACTACAAAATCCGTCACTTCAAACAGACCCACCAGCCTTCACCCTGGATCAACGATTACGGTGTATTCGCCCTGATGCCCATGACAGGCGCAGTCAAATTCTCCACAGAGGACAGAGGATCCTGGTTTTCTCACAAATCAGAAATCTCCAAGCCCCACTATTATAGGGTCTACCTGGCAGATTATGACCTCACCGCAGAGATCACCCCCACAGACCGGGCTGCTCAGTTCAGAATCACCTATCCCAAATCCGAGTCAGCCACACTGCTGGTCGATGCCTACGGCAAGGGCAATTGGATCAAGATCATCCCTGAAGAACGAAAAATTGTGGGCACAACCAAGTACAACACGGGCGCAGTGCCTGACAACTTCAAGACCTATTTTGTCATCACCTTTGACAAGGACTTTGACGCAGCCTATACCTGGAAGGATGGGACTGTCCATGAGGACCAGACAGAGAACGAAGGCCAACATGTTCAGGCCGTAGTCCAGTTCGCCACAGAGATCAAGGAAGCCGTGCACATCAAGGTGGCGTCCTCGTTCATCAGCCTGGAACAGGCAGAACTGAATCTTCGGAGGGAGATCGGCAGAGACAGCTTTGACCGAACCTGCGAGAAAGCGGCCAGGCTCTGGAACCAGAAACTCAATCGGATCGAGATTGAAGGCGCCACACTCAGGCAGCAGCGCACGTTTTATACGGCCCTGTACAGGACCCTGCTCTTTCCCCGCAAGTTCTATGAATTTGACAAGGACAACAGGTTGGTCCACTACAGCCCGTACAATGGCAAGGTGCTGCCAGGCTACATGTTCACGGACAATGGTTTCTGGGACACCTTCAGGGCGGTCTTTCCGTTCTTCACACTCATGTATCCGGAACTCAACAGCCAGATCATGTCAGGTCTGGTCAATACGTACAAAGAAAGCGGATGGCTGCCCGAGTGGGCCAGCCCGGGCCACACCAACTGCATGATCGGTTCGAATTCGGCCTCGCTCATTGCAGACTCCTATATCAAGGGCATCCGGGGATATGACATCGAAACCCTGTTTGAGGCGATCCTGAAAAATTCGGAGCACGAAGGCCCCATCACCTCAGTGGGGCGATATGGTGTGGACTACTACAACCGGCTGGGCTACATCCCGTATGATGTGGGAATCAATGAAAACGTGGCCCGTACCCTGGAATACAGTTACGACGACTTTGCCATCTGGCAGCTGGCCAAGGCGCTGAACAAGGATGCAGAAACAATCAGGACCTTTGAAACACGGGCTCAGTACTACAAGAACGTATTCGATCCCTCCACCAATTTTATGCGGGGCAGGAACCAGGACGGCACATTCCAGTCCCCCTTTGTTCCAGAAAAATGGGGTGACGCCTTTACAGAAGGCTGCGCCTGGCACTACACCTGGTGTGTGTTCCAGGATCCCAGGGGTCTGATCAATCTCATGGGGGGACGAGAGGCCTTTCTGGCCAAACTGGACTCTGTGTTCACAGCGGCCCCCACGTTTGACTACTCGTACTATGGCAGCCAGATCCACGAAATTACAGAGATGCTCATTGCCAACATGGGCCAGTATGCCCACGGCAACCAGCCGATTCAACATGCGATCTACCTGTACAACTATGCAGGCCAGCCCTGGAAGGCCCAGCAGCGCGTGCGTGAGGTGATGACGCGTCTGTACTCGCCGGACCCGGACGGACTGTGCGGCGACGAAGACAATGGCCAGACCTCTGCGTGGTACGTGTTCTCAGCCATGGGCATGTATCCTGTGTGTCCCGGCACCCCGGAGTACGTCCAGGGATCGCCTCTGTTTGACAAGATCACGCTGCACCTGGAGAACGGCAAAGACTTTGTGGTGACCGCCAAGAACAACTCAGAAGAGAACCTCTACATCCAGTCTGCCAAACTCAACAAGAAACGTTATTCCAAGACGTATCTGCGTCATGAAGACATCCTCAAGGGCGGGCGCATCGATTACGTGATGGGCAGCAGACCCAATACCTCGAGGGGCACGGCCCAGGCAGACGCCCCCTATTCCATGAGCACCGCAGACTTTGTGGCACCACCCTTTGTCGCAGCCGGCGATGTCACCTTCATGGCGAGCACGCAGGTGACACTGGCCTGCCAGGCCGCACAAGCCCGGATTCGTTATACGCTGGACGGGTCAGAGCCGGATACGGAGTCTCCGTTGTATGCGGGCCCTGTGACACTCACAGACACAACGACACTCAAGGCCAAGGCCTTTGCCAGGGGTAAAACGCCCAGCCCCACGCTCACGCATGGCGTTGAAAAGGCTCAACTCATCCCCCCTGCCCAGGTCTCGAACCTGGTCCAGGGGCTGAAGTACGAATACTTCGAGGGCCGGTATCGCAGTGTCACGCAGTTGAAAAATCCCGTGAAGACGGGCACGGTCATGCAGATTGACCTGGCCATGAGACTCCGTGACGACAACTTCGGGGTGATCTATGACGGCTACCTGAAGGTGCCTGCGCATGGTATGTACACCTTCTATCTGGCCTCTGATGACGGCAGTCAGTTGTTCCTGAACGACACCCTCGTCATAGACAACGACGGCCCCCACGGCGCCAACTTCGTGCAGAAACGTGTGGCGCTGGCCCAGGGGTATCACAAGCTCCGACTCAAGTACTTTGAAGGTGCTGTCACCCAGGAAATCTACCTGGAATGGTCAGGCCCCAATCTGCCCAGAGCGACCCTACCCGCCGAAGCCCTGTGCATGGCACCCTGAACAAGCCGCGTCAGATTGGAATCATAAAATCTTCTCAGGGGATACGGGTTTGCCTTTGTTGAGTGGCCCATGTGTCAAAACGCCATGCAAGATGTACTCTATGTTCATGACCTTCACTCAGGCTGAGACGCTGGAGACAACCCTGTGGCAGTCCCCTGATGAAATCATAGAAAGGATATCGCTCCATGGCTGATGTAATGGGCAGATCCGAGCCATTGAGGGCTCGCAAGAAAAGCCTGAATAAAACCTATCTCATCATTGCCTTGGCCGCCGTATTGGTCAGCCTATGCCTGGGATATGTCTGCTGGGTGGGAAACGAGATGGTGGCCCGACAAGATCCTCAAGCCAGGGTCGTGACGCGCATGGAGCTCACGCTCCTGGCCGTGTGTCTCCTCACGACCCTTGCAGTGGGTGGGCTGCTGATCTGGCTGCTGGCATGTCAGATGCGGGACCGTCAGTCCCTTCGAGCGGCCAACCAGGAACTGGAGGCTTCGAATCAACAACTACAGGCCAGTGAGCAGCACCTCCAGACAGTCAATCAGCAGTTGGCTGCCTCTGAACAACAGGCGCAAGAGGAACGAGACCGAGCAGAATCCTATTTCAGTCTGGCAGGGACCATGTTGGTGGTCCTGGACACGGATGGCCGCATTGAGCGCATCAATCAGAAGGGGTGTGAAATACTCGGCGACAGCGAGCAGAACATCGTGGGTAAGGATTGGTTCCAACATTTCCTGCCGGACACGATGAGGGTGCCGGTCAGAAACGTGTTCGACCAGATCGTGGCCGGACACGTTCAGCCCATGGAGTTCTACGAAAATCCCATTCAGACCATGGATGGCAAGCGACATTTGGTCGCCTGGCACAATACCCTGCTGCAGGATGAGTCAGGCCATGTCATGGGGGTGCTGACTTCAGGGGAAGACATCACCGAACGCAAGGAGGCGGAACAGAAGATACAAACCTTCAAGTACGCCCTGGATTCCTCATCGGACGCCATTGGCATGTCCACGCCCGAGGGCAGGCATATTTATCAGAATCATACTTTTGATACACTCTTTGGTGATGTTGGGAGCGATCCTCCAGCCACGCTTTATGTGGACCCAAGCATCGGCCGTGAAGTCTTTGATACCATCATGAACGGCGATGAATGGGCCGGCGAAGTGGACATGTACCACAAGCATGGAGAGGTATTGAACATCCTCCTCCGCGCTTATCCAGTCAAGGTTGAGGGAAACATTGTCGCCCTGATGGGGGTTCATACAGACTTCACCCAACGCAAGCGGGCCGAAGAGGCGCTCCAGAAATCTGAGCTGCGTTTACGGCAACTGATCGAAGCAGCCCCCTATGGTGCGTTTGAATACGAATACCGTGAGGACAATCGCCTGGTCTTTGTGGGGTACAATCAGGCTGCCAACCGCATCCTCAATGCGGATTGTGCGCAGTTCATGGGCAAGACCATTGAAGAGGCCTTTCCGCCTCTGGCTGAGACCGAGATTCCCGCAGCGTATCGCAGGGTGGCCACCACGGGGCAGCGTTATGAAGATGAACAGGTTGCCTATGCGCATGATCAAATCACCGGAGCCTTTGAAATATCTGCCTTTCAAACCGCACCCCGGCGCATGGCAGTCCTCTTCCGTGACATCACGGAACGCAAACGTGCCACAGAGGCCCTGGAAAAGGAACGCAAGCTGATTGTTCGACTCATGGAGACCAGTCCGGTGGGAATCGTGATGACTGACGCTGCCGGGCTGATCCAATTTGCCAATGCACCAGCTGAGCACATACTGGGTCTGACCACAGAGGAGATCATGGGACGCACCCATAATGATATTAAGTGGCACATTACCGACTATGACGGAAATCCCATGCCGGACGAACACTTGCCTTTCAGTCTGGTCAGGAACAACCGTCTGCCTGTATACGGGATTCGTCATGCCATAGCATGGCCCGATGGTCGACGGACACTGCTTTCTGTCAATGCGACGCCTCTCCTGGATCCAGAGGGGAAATTCACGGGTATGGTCAGTTCGGTGGAGGATGTCACTCAACGCGTGCAGGCAGAGAAAAAAGTCCTGCAGTATCAAAACCAATTGCGAGCTCTCGTCTCCCAGTTGACGTTGAGTGAAGAGAGAGAACGCAAACGGCTGGCCGTTGAACTGCATGACGGAATCTGTCAATCACTGGCCATGGCCAAGTTGAAAGTTGACGAACAGCTTATGAATCACTCTCCAAGTGCCATTCAAGACCTGTTGCAGGGGATGCAGCAGACCTTGGTCAGTATCATCAATGATACGCGAAGTCTTACAAACAATCTGGGTACGCCCCTGCTGCAACAAATGGGACTGCATGTGGCCATCGAGAAGTGGCTGGACACTGAAATCACCGCCAAACACGGTATAAAGACGCAAGTCATTGATGAGGGCGTTCCCAAGACCTTGAATGATAATACCAAGGCCCTGCTCTTTCGGGCGGTCCGAGAATTGGCCACCAATGTCGTCAAGCACGCGCAAGCGCAGACCCTGACCGTGACGCTTGGGGCCCGCGACGATGAACTGCATCTTATCACCGTGGATGACGGCAGAGGATTCGATTATCCGGCCCTCACCGAACAGGACTTCAGTCAGGGGGGATACGGCCTTTTCAGTATTCATGAACGCATCACCTACGTCGGTGGTGACATGTCGATTGACTCCTCGCCCGGCAAAGGCACCCGGATCTTACTGCGTCTCCCGCTGAACGGGCGGGTGAAACCACACAAAAGCCCGACTTAAAAAGATCGCAGCTCAGGATCATCGCGGCACGTCGGCAGCCTAAAGAACCTGGCAGAGCAGGTCTTTGCACCTTTGCACGGGTCCTACACGCCCAGTCGTTTCTTCACCGACGCCATCTTTTCAATGGCGAAATCCAGATCCTGGCGCGTGTGCGCTGCGGAGATTTGAACACGAATACGGGCCGCACCCTTGGGCACCACAGGGTATGAAAACCCGATCACATAAATCCCCTCATTCAGGAGCTCATCTGCCATCCTGTGCGCCAGGACTGCGTCACCCAGCATGATGGGGGCAATGGGATGGTCTCCGGCAGGGATATCGAAACCCTGCTGCCTCATGCCTGTGCGGAAGTACTGGGTATTGTCACTCAGCCGGTCTCGCAGCTCAGTGGACTCAGTCACCAACTGCAGCACGGCCAGAGAAGCCGCTGCAATGCCAGGCGCCAGGGTGTTGGAAAACAGATAGGGTCTGGATCTCTGGCGCAGCAGGTCAACGATTTCCCTGCGTGCGCTGGTGTATCCCCCGCTGGCGCCGCCCAGGGCCTTGCCCAGGGTGCCGGTGATCACATCGACGCGCCCCATCACACCCGCATATTCATGCGTCCCCCGACCGTGCGCGCCCAGAACCCCCACAGCATGCGAATCATCCACCATCACCAGGGCGTCATACTGCTCAGCCAGCGCACAGATTTCTGCAAGCGGCGCAATGGTGCCATCCATGGAAAACACACCGTCCGTGGCAATCATACGGCGCCGGGCAGATTGAGCCTGCTTGAGCTGGTCTTCCAGATCCGCCATGTCACGATTCTTGTATCGATATCGCTGAGCCTTGCACAGGCGGATGCCGTCAATAATACTGGCATGGTTGAGACTGTCACTGATCACCGCGTCCTCTGCAGTGAGCAGGGTTTCAAACAGGCCGCCGTTGGCATCAAAACAGGAGGAATACAGGATCGTGTCTTCTGTGCCGAGAAAGTCTGACAGCCTCTGCTCCAGTTGGCGATGAATCGCCTGGGTGCCGCAGATGAATCGCACGGAGGACAGGCCATACCCCCACTGATCCAGACTCTCCTTCACGGCCTTAATCAACGCGGGATGGTTGGCCAGCCCCAGATAATTGTTCGCACAAAAATTCAGGACTTCCTTGGCATCGGAGACCTTGATGGAGGCGCCCTGAGGACTGTGAATGATGCGTTCCTCCTTGTACAACCCGGCCTGTCTGATCTGGTCCAGTTCCTGTGTCAAAGATTGCTGTGTCGTTCCAAACATAATTCTCTCCTTTGCCGTGTATCAGGGACGCTCAGTCCAATCCAAAATTACTTTGCCGCTCTGGCCGGTGCGCATGGCATCGAATCCCTGCTGAAATTCCGTGTAGTGCAGGCGATGCGTGATCAGGGGTGAAATGTCCACACCGCACTGAATCAACATGGTCACCTTGTACCAGGTCTCGTACATGCGCCGCCCATAGATCCCCTGAATCGTCAATCCATTAAACACCACCGTGTCCCAGTCGATCACCATCTCCGGCAGGATGCCCAACAGGGCAATCTTGCCGCCGTGACACATGGCAGGCAACATGCTGCGAAAGGCCTCGGGATTGCCGGACATTTCAAAGGCCACATCAAATCCCTCTTTCATGTTCAGAGACCGGGTCACCTCTTCCAATGTTTCAGAACGTACATCCACCACACGCGTGGCCCCCATCTTGGAGGCCAGGGACAGTCTGTAGGGATTCACATCGGTGATCACCACATGCCTGGCCCCGGCCTGCTTGGCCACACCCACGGCCATGCACCCGATCGGGCCAGCACCCGTGATCAACACGTCTTCTCCCACCAGGTCAAAGGCCAGGGCCGTGTGCACGGCATTGCCAAAGGGGTCGTAGCAGCTGAGCACATCGGTGGGGATGGTCTTGTCACAATACCAGACATTGGTCACAGGCAGCGACAGATACTCGGCAAACGCCCCGTCACAATTCACGCCAATGCCCTTGGGTGCCTTGCACAGGTGACGTCGTCCTGCCAGGCAATTTCGACAATGCCCGCATACCAGATGCCCTTCTCCGCTGACCAGGTCCCCAGGTTTGAAATCGAGCACATTGCTGCCAACGGCCTGAATCACCCCGACAAATTCATGGCCAATGACCATGGGAACAGGAATCGTGCGCTGGGCCCAGGCATCCCAATTGTAGATATGCACATCCGTGCCGCAAATCGATGTCTTGAGTGTCTTTATCAAGACATCATTGATGCCCATTTTCGGTTCAGGCACCTCTTCCAGCCACAATCCGGGCTCGGCTTTCTTCTTCACCAATGCTTTCACGTTCAGGCTCCCTATACAAAGTTCTTAATGACCCGGGCAAGCCCGGAATTCACTTCACAAGGCTTGCCTGACACGGTACAATATTCATCATGCTAAATATTTATCTTATATACTGAAGTACAGTATCATAAACAAGTGTTTTTTATACTAAACTTTTGAGAATTTCCCCTCATGACAAAAAGAATGGAAAAACTGGGTCAAAAGCTTCGTTCCCACAGGAAAACCACGGGCCTGACCCTGGAGCAACTGTCCAATCTGGCCGGTGTGTCCAAGGCCATGCTCAGTCAAATCGAGCAAAACAAAATCAATCCCACGGTTGCCATTATCCTGAAGATCTCAGATGCCCTCAACATCAGCATCACGGAACTCATCGAGGACACGGTCCAGAAAAACATCCTCCGCGTGATACACGATTCCGATGACCACTACACCTTCCACAAGAGCCCGCTCTGCGAAATCCGCACCCTGAGTCCCTTAAGCCTTGAAAAAAGCATTGAGTTCTACCGCATCAAGCTGGAGGCCACCGGTGAACTCAGGAGCGAATCCCATTTTTCAGGTACACAGGAAATCATCCACGTGTCCAAAGGCAAGATCAAGGTCACCAGCGGCATAGAGACCATCACCCTGTCCAAAGGAGACTCCGCTCATTACAACGCCGGTGTCCCCCACTGCCTCCAGAACCAGGGCAAGACGTCGGCAGAGGCCTTCCTCATCGTCCGCTACCAGGAACGGTCTGCGTAATCCAACAGGCCAAAGGGACGCGAGTTGGCCGATGGAGGGGCATTTCCTTGAGGGAGCCTCAGCGACCGGGATGTGCCCCGGCTAAATCCTTTGTTGTACGGTGCTAACGCCCTGCTATTAACCGGGACACTCACCACTCCACATTCAGGCAGCAACACCTTTCCAGTGGTAAACCTCTCGAAATTGCAGTATAAAGGGGCCTCGATTTATTGATGGTTTAAGTAAGGATTCAGTGTGAATACAGGGAACAGAACAGCATGTTCGCAGGAGGAGGTACAGACGTGTATTTCCATACTTGAGCATCTGGTGAGCAATACGAAGGACCTGGCGTGTCTGACAAAAAAACAACGCATTGCACTCATGTCTGCGGCAGGCAGGTTGTCTCGACCGGACAAGGAAGAACTGCACAGACGAACACGTGAGAAGAAGAAGACAGATCGCAAGCAGATTGTCCACAAGGAACGCCACGCGCGAGCCGGCACCGGCATCCGCCGTGCTCGCGAAGCCACGGTATTTGCGGCGCCCAAGCAGATCACGGAAAACCCGGCGCCGCAGGATCAGGAGATTCGCGAGCTCAACTCGCCCCGCAACTGTTATGTGTGCAAGGCAGAATTCACCAGGCTGCATTTCTTCTACGATGCCATGTGCATGGACTGTGCTGAATTCAACTACAAAAAACGTTTTCAAACCGCCCCGCTGCACGGCCAGGTGGCCCTGATCACAGGTTCACGGTTGAAGATTGGATACCAGGCCACACTCATGATGCTCCGCGCCGGCGCCAGGGTCATTGCCACGACCCGCTTCCCTGTGGATTCCGCAGTACGATATGCCAAGGAAACCGATTACGCAGACTGGTCGGACCGCCTGCACATCTACGGCCTGGACCTGCGCCACACACCGAGTGTGGAGCTGTTTTGCAGCTATATTGTGCAGCAGTATGACCGTCTCGACATCCTGGTGAACAATGCCGCACAAACGGTTCGCCGTCCGCCTGCATTTTACGCCCACCTTATGACCAATGAGGCCCTACTCCCGGGAGACCTGCCTTGTGAAGTGCGACAGCTCTTGAGCCACTATCAAACCTGCAAAGACAGGATCGCGGCCCAGTCCCTGCCCAAGCCCCACACAGAGTCCGATCTGGCCATCACATGGACAGGCAAGACACCGGGCATCGGCCTGCGTGCATCGGCCCAGTTGTCACAGGTGCCCTATGCGTATGACCATGCCCTGGCCACGGACGAGGTCTTCCCCAAGGGCGAACTGGATGCAGACCTGCAGCAGGTGGATCTGCGCACCGTTAATAGCTGGCGTCTGCGTCTGGGCGACATCGACACCTCGGAAATGCTGGAACTCCAACTGGTCAATGCCGTGGCCCCGTTTGTGCTGTGTAATCGGCTGACTGCCATGATGAAGCGTGACAACACAGGACAAAAACACATGGTCAATGTGTCGGCCATGGAGGGCAAGTTCTTCCGCTTTAAAAAGGACGATCGCCATCCTCATACCAACATGGCCAAGGCCGCACTCAACATGCTCACACATACCTCAGCCAGTGACCTGGCCAAATCAGGCATCTTCATGAATGCCGTGGATACAGGCTGGGTCACGGACGAGGACCCGGCCGCGTTGTCCCAGTTGAAACAGGACCTGCACGATTTCCAGCCGCCTCTGGACATTGTGGACGGCGCAGCCAGGGTCTGTGATCCGTTTTTTCACGGCATCCTGACAGGACGACACTGGAGCGGCAAATTCCTCAAGGACTACCATCCCATAGATTGGTAATCAACCGTCCGGAGTCGTCGGCTGGGGACTGTTATATAAAAAGGAAGGCTGCCTCTGACTGGGGACTTTTAGACTGAATATTGCATTTTAGGCCTGAACACGGTAGTATGCCGTTTTTGTGTGTTTTTGAGAAGCTCTTATGCACATGACCTTTGGATAAACTAACAATAAAGGAGACCCAAAAAATGGGATGTCACCTCGCCATCGCAGGTGTGACCGGAGCAGTCGGTCAGGAATTTTTGCGAATTCTGGAAGCACGTAATTTCCCCTTTGAATCCTTGAAGATGCTGGCCAGCAGCCGGTCAGCCGGTAAGAAGATCGCTTTCAAGGGCCAGGAATACACTGTGGAAGAGATGACCGAGCGCAGCTTCGCCGACGTAGACATTGCCCTGTTCAGCGCAGGCGGCTCCCAGAGCAAGAAATTCGGCCCTGCAGCCGCCAAGGCCGGCGCCGTGGTGGTGGACAATTCCTCGGCCTTTCGTATGGACCCGACTGTGCCCCTGGTGGTACCGGAAGTCAATCCTGAGGCGATTAAGGACCACAAGGGCATCATTGCCAATCCCAATTGCTCCACGATCATTGCCAATGTCCCGGTGTGGCCGTTGCACAAAGCCAATCCCGTCAAACGCATGGTGGTCAGTACGTATCAGGCAGCCAGCGGTGCGGGCTATTCGGCCATGATGGAACTGGAAAACCAGTCCAGGGAAATACTCGCAGGCAAGGCCCCGACCTGCACCATCTTCCCGTACCAGATTGCATTCAATGTGTTCTGCCACAACTCGCCCATGAAGGCCAATGGGTACAATGAAGAAGAAATCAAGATGGTGAATGAGACCCGCAAGATCTTCAACTGTCCGGACATTGCTATCACCTGCACCTGTATTCGTATTCCGGTCATGCGGGCCCACTGCGAAAGCATCAACCTGGAATTCACAGATCCCATCACGCCTGAGGAGGTGCGCGGCTTGCTGAGCACTGCACCAGGCGTGTCTATCATCGACGATCGGGACACCAACCGTCATCCCATGCCCATTGACGCCACTGGCAAGGACGATGTATTCGTGGGTCATATCCGGCAAGACGAGTCCATCCCGGACAACCGGGCCATCAACCTCTGGATCGCAGGCGACCAGATCAGAAAGGGCGCCGCCCTGAACGCCATCCAGATCGCCGAAAGACTGATGTAAGCCAACTGATGCAAAAGGCCTCCTAAAGGGGGCCTTTTTTTATTCCTAAAGCTCAATACTAAAAACCGAAAACTGAACACTAATTTCATGTTCAAAAGAAAAATCAAACTCACCATTGCCTATGATGGCACCGACTATCACGGCTGGCAGATCCAACCGGGCATCAGGACTGTGCAGGAAACCCTGTGTCAGGCAGCCACAAGCCTGGTGGGAAGCCAGGTGCATGTCCATGGTGCCAGCCGCACTGACGCAGGCGTGCATGCCAAGGGTCAGAGCGGCCTGATTGAAGTGGCCACACCCATCCCCACAAAAAACTTTCCCCGTGCCCTCACCGACCGCCTGCCATCCGATATTGCGGTGGTGGACGCCTGCGACGTGGACCCGTCCTTTGACCTGATCCGCGATGTCACGCGCAAGCGATACCGATATACGCTCTGTGTCACAAAACCCAGACCAGTCATGAACATCCGTTACTGCTGGCATGTCCCTGGTGACCTCCAGGTGCCTGCCATGCAGGCTGCAGCCCAGGCCCTGGTGGGCACACACGATTTCAAATCCTTTGCCTCTGCTGCAGACAAACGTCAGAGTTCCATACGTACGGTGTTTCGCTGTGACGTGACCGAACGTCATGACACCCCCCACCATTGGATCGACATCGAGGTCGAAGGCAACGGCTTCCTCTACAACATGGTGCGCAACATTGTCGGCACACTCGTGGACATAGGCCGCGGTCGCTGGAATCCGGACCAGATGGCCGCAATCCGAGATGCCGCAGACCGCACAGCCGCCGGACAACTGGCCCCGGCCAGCGGACTCTGCCTTGAATGGATCCGATACTAAAAAGGCTGAAAGCTGAGGGCTGAAGGCAAAATACTTCAAACTGAACACTGAAAACCGAAAACTGACTCATGAAAATTATCCACATCATCACTCGGTTGATCCTGGGCGGGGCTCAGGAAAATACGTTGATTACCTGTCGGCTGCTGGCTCAGCGCGGGCATGAGGTGACCCTGATCACCGGACCGGCGCTGGGGCCTGAGGGGGAGCTGTTCACCCACACGGTAGGCAAGGGCTACAAGACGTACGTAATCAATGAATTGCGTCGTGAGATTACGCCGCTTCGAGATTACATTGCCTACAGCAAGCTGAAGGCCCTGATCCAGGGCATCCAACCGGACATTGTGCATACACACTCGGCCAAGGCCGGCATCCTTGGACGCAGGGCTGCCTACCACGCCAGTTGGCGAAAACGCCCGATGATTGTGCATGGCGTCCATGGCCTGTCGTTCCATCCCTACCAGCCCCCCCTGCTCAACAAACTCTACATTGCCCTGGAACGCAGGGCTGCCAGGTGGACGGATCACTTCATCACTGTGGCCGACGCCATGACCACCCAATCCAGGGCCGTGGGCATTGGCACGAACAAACCGTACACCACAGCCTACTCTGCCATTGACGAAGAGGCCTTTGTGCGTGACATCCCGAATGAGGAAAAACTTGCCTTTCGCAGAGAGCATCACATCCCGGAAGATGCCGTGGTGCTGGTGACAGTGGCGCGTCTCTTCATGCTCAAGGGACACGACTACATCATTGAATCTGCCAAGACACTGGCCAGGCAGCATCCCAATGCGATCTGGTTGTTCGTGGGCAATGGCAATCTGGCCAGGCGGTATACCCAGCAGATCCAGGCCGCCGGGCTCAGTGATCGCTTCCGATTCACGGGCCTGCTGCAGCCGGACCAGATCCCCCTGGCCATCCAGGCCTCGGACATGCTCGTGCACTGTTCATTGCGGGAGGGTCTGGCACGCACCCTGCCCCAGGCCATGCTGTGCGCACGTCCTGCTATTTCCTTTGACGTGGATGGTGCCAGGGAAGTGGTCAATGATCAGACCGGACGATTGATTGAGCCCAAGAACATTGACCAGCTCATTGGGGCCTGCTCGGAATTGATTCAAGATGCCAGGCTCAGAGAGACACTGGGCAGTAACGGCCTGGCCTTGGTCAGGGAGAAATTTGCACCGGACACCATGGTGGACACCATCGAACAGGTCTATCAAGGGCTGAAACCTGAAAGTTGAAAGCCAATCCATGAAGCATTCAAAATTAAGAATTAAGACTTGGGCGCAGCCCAGTCACCGCCTGCTGCGAGATACAACTGGACCCTGGCGAGCCAGAGTTGGCCTTCGGCCAGGACGAGCTGGTTTTGTGAAAGACGCTTGGCGCGTTCGGTTTCCAGGACCGTGAGTATGGATTCTGCACCCTCGAGGTACCGCTGCTGTGCCAGGGCTTCTGCGTCCTGGGCGAGTTGAGCGGCTTCACGATACAACTCGATTCTCTGCCTGACATATTGCTCCGTGGCCAGGGCATCTTCCACCTCCTGTAAGGCGGCGAGCACACTGCCTGTGAATTGCTGAGCCGCCTGTTCTGCAGCCGCACGGCTGGCCCTGACCCCGGCTCTCAAACGTCCGCCATTAAAAAGCGGACCCGTGAGGTTCAATCCCAACGCGTACACTCGGTTCTTGATGTCAAAGGACTCGTAAAACTCATCCCCGACCATCCCGCCTGAGGCGGTGACCACCAGACCCGGGTACAACTGGGCCAGACTCACACCGATCCGTTCTGTGGCAGCGGCCAATCGCACCTGGGCAGCACGCACGTCCGGCCTTCGATCCAGCAGTTGTGCAGGCACGCCCACCGGGGCGCTGGTCAGCGGCGGTATGTCAGCCAGAAGGATCTCGTGGTCCAGGACCTTGGACGGTGCATTGCCGCACAGCACATTGATGGCATGCGTGAGCAATGTGAGTTGCTGGCTCACCACCGTTTTTTGTGCCCTGGCATCTGCCAGATTCTGTTTGGCAAAATACACGTCCAGGGGGCTGGTCAGGCCGCCCTCATATCGCCGCTGCGTGACTTCAAGCGTCTGCTCCCAACTCTGGATCGTGGCGTGGATGATTTCCAGCAGACGCCACTGTGTGACCATTTCAATGCGCGTGCCTACAACCTGGGCCACAATGGCGTGCATCAGGGCTTCACAATCCGCTTCGCTGGCCAGCATGTCCTTAATGGCGGCACGATGTGAACGCTTGAGTGCGCCAAAAACATCCACCATGTAAGACAGGTTGAATCCCTGGGAATAGCTCTCATTGATAAATGAAATGCGTCCCCCCAGAGGACCGAAACTGAAGGACTGGCGCATGCGGTCACGTGTACTGCCATAGGAGATTTCAGGGAACTGCATGCCGTGGGCCTGCTGCACCAGGGCCCGCGTTTGGTTGACCGTAGCCAGGGCCACCAGGATATCCGTATTGGCCATCAGGGCCTGATCTACCAGGTCGTCGAGGACCGGGTCATTGAACTTCTGCCACCAGGGCCCGACCGTGTCTGGCTGATTGACTTCATCCCAATCTGCTGGCAACCAGGCGAACCGATCCACCTCTTCAACCACAGTATCAGGACGCTGATAGTCCGGCCCCACCATACACCCGGCCAGACACAGGGCCGCACACACCAGATATAGTTTTTTAGCCCACAGTGTATTTTGAACCATGGAGCCTCCCTGTATTGATCCAATATTGTTATCTGCTAGTCTAAAGCAGGGCAATCAAGGGATCAAGTGGAGTTTTAGTGGAAATGCCATTTTCTAGCGAGACTCGGGCACCGGCTGCAAAGCCAGCACTCGAATATTATCTTCAACATCATTCACATGGCTTCTGTCCAGCACGGCCAGCACACGTTTCTGCGGACCCTGGGTGCCCATGCGTACCACGATATAGGCGGTAAACACATCGCTTCGCACCGTGGCCAGATCAGCCAGATGCGTGAATACCTCATCGCGTTTCTCCAGGTTCACCAGCCCTGCAGTCTCATGGCCCAAGGTCACCATATCCGGGACCTGCATCAGATCGCCGACACTCTGAAATGCATGATTCGGAAAGAGTTCTCTGTAGCGCACCATTGTCTTTTCAGGTGCCCTGTTGGGATCCGGGATTGAATCCAGTCCGGGCAGGCCCTGCAACACGGTCCAGGGGGCAGTGTTGACATTGATCCGCCCCTTGACACGTGTCTCCTGCCCCAGGCCGTAGTTGGCAGGGTCCAACACCGTCATGTATTGAAACAGATTGGAAAAGCGGGCATCAGCCAGGTTCACAAAGACCTGTTCCACGCCCTGATTGGGATCCGTCAAATGCTGTCCAATTGTCGCATAAACGGCATTGGGATCAGGTCTCGGCCCCACACTCAGCATGCGTCCCATTTGACCGATCTGCTTGAGACGCGACCGATTGAGGGTCGGGTCCCACTGGTCCCTGGGATCAAGCACTGTAAACGGCGACCGGTCCGACACCGTGACCCCTGCATTGAGAAGGTTCGGCGTGTGCTGCGTCGAGTATTCATAGACCTGATACGCCACTTGCCAGCCATGCGTGTCCCTGGCCAGGCAATGCCAGACAGCCGGTGTCGGCTGATTGGGATCAGAAAACACATCATTGGTGTCGGACCAGGCGTGTCCCTGGAACAGATCCAGGCAAAGATTGACATCCGCCACATGGCGTGTCAGAGTGATGTCATAATACGCGGAGACCACGCCCTTCTCGATCGCCACCGGCAATCGGCCGGCTTCAATGGCATTGGGGCCGACGGACGCCATGGTGAACACAAACACATCATTGCTGTCCAGGGTGTCTCCCTGTGGCAGATCCATCTGATGGATCACCCGGTCATTGATCGGATCATACACCTGGAGGGACAAGTGATCCAGTGAAAGATCGTCATGCGATGGATTGTACAACTCGATGTCCACTGTGACATGATTGGGATCGTCTTGGTCCACTTGAAAAGCCACTTCACTGATATAGGGATGAACCTCAAACCCGTAATAGGCATTGGGAATGCTGGCTGCCACAGCAGCCCTTTCAACATCACTGAGATAGATCACACCCGGTTCATGATCAGCATCCTGAAAATCCCACACATTGATGGCGATCTGGGCAGCCAGGCCGAATCGCTCGGCATCAGGGGCCACAGGAGGCAAGCCACTTTTGATCGCCTCATACAGATCCGTCAAAGAGGCGGCCTTATTGACATTGAGCATTTTTATGCCATTGGGATTGATCACGCGGTCCAGGCTGACGGCCGTGGTGATATGTCTGTAATCGTAGGCCGAGGTGTCATTGGCATCATACACGGCATGCCTGAACCAGTTGGCCAGATCGCTGGATTGAGGCCGGATAAAGCCGGTATCATACAACTCACCCCATCCTTTATCGTTCTCGTCTTTCGCTTCTATCCGAGCGAATATGTCTTCGTTGTTGATCAAGTAGCGACTGCGTAATTCCAGCTCATCCTGGATGTCAAAGGGATGATGGGCTGCATCATAGGGACCGAAATGCCACACCACGTCTTCCAGATAGGCTTGCAGGCTTCGGGCACTGGTCCGAGCCATCTGCAATTGATTGGCATCTGTGTCGAACAGACCCACAATATTGATCTGCATGGGGCTGGGCTGATCCACGGCATTTCCGGCAGTCAAGGCCTCCTCATAGGCAGTATTGACATTAAACATGCGCCCGTGATCCACCACACGGACCGCCGCATAAATGGGCTTGCCGCGAGCGCTTTGAAAACCCTCCAGTTTGAACCAGTAGGTGTCAGCCAGTCCATCGCCATCTGCATCGGCCTTCTGGTCCGTCAAGATATCACCGGTATTGGGATCCACATGCGCAATGATCTCACGATCCTCCACAAACCCAATTTTGAAGAGCGTGTCATGTCGCTGCAGGCTGGTGACTTGACGCCAATAATAGTCATTGCCGTCAAACACAGGTTCCGCACTGCTGAGCCACGGATCATTCGCGTCAGGGGCATCATAGTATTCCTGCCCTGCCACGCCCGGGACATCCAGAACGAGTTCCTCTGCCAATTGATCCAGGATGGCGTCCACAGCCATGTCCAGTTGCTTGCTCTGACCCGTGGCAGTGGAGCTCATTCTCTCCAGCCGTGAACTCATCACAAACAAGATACCCACGATGGCCAGCAGACTGGTCAGCACCACAGTGAGTATCAGGGCTGAGCCGCGTTCGGGTCTTTGTCTTGAGATAGCAGAGTGATTTATCATAAGGGTTCAGCCTATCGATCCAGATAAACGATATGCGTAAAGGTTCGACCTTCAGGGATCAATCCCCTGGAATCGTACAGCTTAAAGGTAAATTTTAACGCCCGCCCCAGGCCGGGAATGCCGTTGAACGCTGCCGCAGAGGAGGCATCTCCGGAAAGCTTGTCCTTGAACTCCCCTGCAAGTTTCAGCAAATAGGGACGTTCTCCAGAATACAGTATCCCGGCAACCGCATCCACATTACCCTGCGCATCGTCCGGTGCCACAAGCAGTTCAGAGTCGGAATAATCGCCATCACCGTCCGGATCGTCGTCCGGTACCCAGCGACGCCCGGTCAGATTGGGCTCCAGTGTTTCAAACCAGCCTTGAATTTTAAACTCTGCCACACCTTCGCTCAGCAGAGTATGTGCGTACAGCGCAGGCTGATTCGGCTCATACTGGCTGCCCCAGAAATTTTGATTGGTCAAATCCGGGGTTTGAACTTTGGTTTGTGTGGCCAAAGACAATGCATCGTTCTTGGTGGTTTCATCCATGTCCAGCCATTGCTGGAGCGTGATCTTGTCATACTCGCGGTAATTATGCCACTCAAACCACGCCTGATCCGTGGCGGTTTCATTGACGTCCAGCAAGGGGGCGAATGCGTCCAGGCCCTCCTCCTGAGTGAGGATGTGTTGTGTCCGTTGAAGCACACGTTGGGACGGACTCAAGGACTCGGCCTTTCGAATCTGCCCCGCGGCGTCACGCCTGGAGCCCAGCATATAACTCACGCGTGCCACGTTGCCGCGTATCACCTGACCCTGATAGGGCTTGTAGGATTGAAAATCTCCTTTGGCAAAGAAGACGATGCTGTCTTCCAGGTGTCGACCGTAATTGGGATTCGGGTTCCCACCTCGAGTCTTGAGGGGATCGGTTTTCCAGGCAATGAAAATCTCTCCTTCTTTGCACAGGCCCCGAAAATCAGCCTCCAATTGGTCTGTGATAGACCTGAACTTCTGCATGATCTCGGCATTGGCCTGCGCCATCCTGTGGGACTCGATGCCCACACGAAACACCGTGCCTGCCATGGCCATGACCACCACGAGCAGGGCCACTGCCACCAATACCTCCACCAGCGTAAACGCCTTGTTGATGCGTACGTTTTTCAAAACCGAATCTTCCTTTGAAATACACCCACACAGGGATTGCGTCCGCCACTGGGGGCCACGAACCATACCGCATTCGGTTCGGACGCCAAGGTCGGCCATAATGTGACATTGACAGTCCCGGGTTCCACGGAGGCTCTGAATATAGCCCCGGACTCGTCACTGACCACGTTCATACCGTTCATGATATTGGGATCAGTTGCCCAGTCCTCGGACTTTTCGGGTATGACTTTTTCGAGTGCAGCCTGTCGCATGACAAACACGGTAACCTCCATCAGATTGGAAGCCCCCGCCAGACGTCCGATGGCGGTCCAGTGATACTGCTTGGGGGTTTCATCCATCACGGAGGGATAGCTGTATTCCCAATCATTGGCATCGACCAGATTCAACGCACTGAACGTGTTGTCTGAAGATACCCCGGTCACACCATACAACGCCATCTTGGCGAATGCCTCTTCAGCCACAACCGGTGCGATAGACTGTTCGGTTGAGAGCCTGGAAAAATGAATCCCCAGCAGGAAAGTCCCCCCGACAAACAACATGCCCACTGCCAGCGTTGCAATGGCAAGCAGTACCTCGATGAGGGAGAAACCGGATTGTTTATGGGTGTCAGTCATGGGCTTATGGCCTTGAAGGTATCAAGGCTCCTGTATAGCGATTCACATACCGTCTCTGGCATGCAGATTTCAAGTATCCAGTCCAGGCCTTACCGCGATTAAACGCCTTTGCGAAAGGCTCTGTCTTGTAGATCACAAAACTCAGACGACTGGCCTCGGGGCCCAGGCCGCTGATGACCTCGGAGGCCTCGTCATCAAAATAATCATCCTGGCAAAACATCGCCACACCGGCCTGCACCTGGCCGAGTGTGTTAAACACGTCATCATCACTCGCGCTGGTGTCACTGTCCATCTTGCCGGTGTTGTTCCGGACCCGGACACCATGGACCGTCAAATGTCCCTGTGGGGAAAAGATCAGAGAAAATGTGGTGACATCCCAGAGTTCAGACATCTCATTCAGGAGACTGTCGGGATCACTGAGATTGTCATCCAGGGTCTGGAATGGGGATCTTTCGGGGCGAATGATATCGCGTTCTTCAGTGGCCACATTCAAATCCATCACGCCCACGGAGTCCGGCAGTTTGATGGGTTTCAGGCCCTGAACCGCTCGAAAACCGCTCTCAATGCCGGTACTCATGGCATCACGTTCAATGAGAATCATATACTGTGACGCCTTGAGAGGCAGCAGACTGAAGGCCTTCTGAAAACGAACGCCCACATACCGTTGGTCCCGGATCGCCGCAGCCCGGGCTGCAGCCAGGGTGGAACTAATCATGCGTTCCACAGAGTCACCTGACTCAAAGGCATTCGACAAGGCCCTGAAGGCCGGCATCCCCACGGCCATGAGCAGCGTAATGATCGTCACCACGACCAGCAGCTCAATCAGCGTGACACCCTGTTGTCTTTTTTGAAACATCATGTTTAAGGGATCTCTAACGATTCGTAATGTCATCAGGCAGCTCATTGGCATCTTCGAAAGATCCATTCGGGCCGCGTGATCTCAACAAAGGAAATGCCATGTTCGTATGCCACGCATACTCCACGGGCCGGCCCCAGACATCATAGATTTCGGGCCAGGCACTATTCGGCACCTCTGGGGAGACATATTGGTTTCTTAACAACTGCCGGGAGAAGCGATCCGTGACCACCCTGGATTCCGGTACAGACAGCAGCGCCTGCCAGACAAACTCCGTATTGGCCCGAGCCAGATCCTCTTGGCTCAGCGCCGCGTTGTCGATCGACTTTGGAAACTGCCCCGTGACCTCGAAATACTCCTGCAGCGCACTGTCCAGGATGGCAAAAGCCTCTTTCTGCTGCTGGACCTGGTGCTGTATTTCAAGTCCATGGCCCATCTTCCAGAGGGCGCCTGCCAAGATCGCGATGACGGCCACCACGACCATGATCTCAATCAGCGTAAAACCCGGTTTGTGCCTCACATGCACCATAGCGTTCCTGTCTGTCAAAATCGGTTTGTCCCTGACGGATCGGGTTTAATTGCCAAAGTTGCGAATATCATCATCGGTGCCGTACAATCCATCTTCCCCTGCTGATATCAGGAGATACGTATCAGAATTGTAGGGCCAGGGATACGTGGTGACCTTGGGATCCTGAGCATAGCCATAGACCGTGGTCGCAGTGCCAGTGCCAATCCCGTAGAAGAACGCAGGGATCGAGATGGCAGCATCCCCACCATTGAGAGGATCATTCATTCGACTGGGTTTCTTGGCCCTTTCCTGAATGGCCCTCAGTGCCACCAACTCAGCATTGTCATACACATTGTAAACACCGGTTGAAAAGTCCGAACCGTCCACCAACCTGAAAATCTTCTTTGATGGGTCAGCGCGGTAGTACAAAATGGGGGCACCCGCTCTCTGAATGTCTCCATTGCTTTGCCTGACCGCCGTCTTTTTATACACATCGCAGAGCACCTGGGCAATCGGAGACAGCGTTCCTGTATCCCGATACAGACCACCGGCATTGGTGCTGTCCTCACCCAAACGAAAGACATTGGCAGATTCCAATTCAAGATACCGTCCCTTTCGAGTATCAAGAGAATTGACACGCCCCCCATTGGGATCAGCAACGGTATAGTAATCCATGTGGATCTGAGTCAAACCGGACACCTCCGGACTCTCCAGGTTCACCAAAGGATTGAATCCCAGGAGGTCCAATCCCACCATGGCTTCAGCCAGTTTCTGGGCGCCGCCGTAGCCATTGGTGGCATTGGACGCAGGATAGAAACCAAAGTCATTTTTAAAGGCTTCCAGACCCAGTTTAATCGCTGAAAACTGAGCCTTTTGCGCAGCATTTCTGGCATGACGCCTGACCATGGATGTGGCAGGAAGGAGTAAGCCAATCAATATTGCAATGACCGCCACAACTGTGAGCAATTCAACTAGAGTTAAGCCATGTACTTTGCGTTTCACTGTGAACCTCTTTTCATTATCCACGATGGTTCTTGCATCAAGTGAGAATGGATGTCCGGGCAAGTCGCCTTACACCCATGGATTTTCACCGGATTTCCAATCACGCACTACTGTTTATTGAAGTTCGTGACATCGTCAGCCGTTCCATACTCACCGTCGAATCCGGCAGACAGCAGGATATAGGAATTGGCTCTGTATGGCCTTTTGCTCAAACCGAGATTCACGGTACTGATACTGGTAATCGAGATCTGCTTGTTTTGGGTTTCATCATAGAACTTGTTGATGCCTGATTTGAGCACGTCTAAGTTATGAAGCTTTTGGGCTGAATTGCCTGTTTCCCAGGGCTTGCCCATGGCCACGAGATCTTGATTGTCATACACGTTATAGATAAACCCGTTGTTGCTGAACTTAGTGGGCTGAACCGGGGCATTCGCGTCATGATAACTCCCTGAAGAGTCAGCCTTGTAGTAAAGAATCGGCATACCGATCTTGGTGCCGCCTGTGGTGCCCAGATTCTCAACACGTTTGTACACGTCACATAATACAAACATATCCGCTGCTCTCCCTATAAAAACACTCTGCTGCAAGTCTGTGGGACTGTAAATACTGCTCAGTCTGAATGCATTGGCGTTGTCTTCAGGAAGACTGGTTCCTTTACGAGATTTGAGGTTCTCATCCAGATTGATCACGCCCGGTTCATACAGCTGTGTGGGCGTTTGTCTGCCATCCGTACCATCCAGTCTAAAGCGAGACTGGGGATGGAATCCCAGGAGATCTTGCCCCATCATGGCTTCACTCAGCTTCATGGCACCACAGTAAGGATTCCCATCTGCATCCTGGGCCTTGGAATCCGGATAGCTATCAGATTCATTGGTATTGAGAAACAGTTCCAAAGCAGCATCAATACTGTGCAATTGAGCCTTTTGGTTCACATCCATGGCGTAACGCCTGACCTTGTTCAAGGCTGGTACCAGCAGTCCTATCAGGACCACAATGATACTCATCACTGTGAGCAGTTCGATAATGGTAAAGCCTCTTGACTTGTTTTGTGTTGTTTTCATGTCTTACTCCTTGCTAGTTGCACCCTAAACACAATATTGATTAAAAAACTTGGCTACTATTTTTTATTAACCTGCAGAACTCAAACTCGTGATCACCTGGATCATGGGAAGGAACACGGCCAGCACGATAAGCATCACCAGACCACCCAGCAGAATCATCATGATCGGCTCAAGCATGGACATCAGCGACCCCACGAGCACGTCCACCTGCTCGTCGTAGTTGTCTGCAATCTTCAAGAGCATCTTGTCCAGGTCACCGGTTTCTTCACCCACAGCCACCATATTGGCAATCAGACCGTCGACCACCTTGGCCTGATACAGGGGCGCGGCAAAGGTATCGCCCTGTCGAATTGAGTTGTGAATGTCAGCAAGCATCTTGGCAAAGACTTCATTGCCCGCTGTCTCGCGTGTCACATTAAGGGCATCCAGAATTGGCACACCGGCACTGATCAGCGTACCCAGGGTTCGCGTCCATTTTGTCACAGACGTCTTACCCACCAACTGCCCCACCACCGGCAGTCTCAAGTTAATGGAATCCAGGACATACCGTCCCGCCTGAAAGTGCCTAATAAACCTTACAATCATGATCCAGACAAAAGGGATACCCATGATATAGAGCCAGCCGTACCGATTGGCAATCCAATCGCTTATACCCAGCACGGTCGTGGTAATGGGGTTCAACTCGCCCTGCACCATCTCATGAAGCGTACTCTGGAATTGAGGAATCACGTATTTCATCAAGGCCAGCAGGATACCGAATGCAGCACACAGCACCACAATCGGATAGACCATGGCGCTCTTGACGCGGGCCTGGAGTTTCATGGCTTTTTCTTTGAAGTCTGCAATACGTGCCAGAATCAAGTCCAAGACACCGCCAGTTTCACCGGCAGCCACCATATTCACAAACAAACGGTCAAACGCCCTGGGATACTTGCCAAAGGCCTCAGACAGAGTCGACCCGCCCTCGATATCATCTGAAACGTAGCCAATAATGCGTTTAAACACCTTGTTTTTCTGTTGTTCTTCCAGAATGCGAAGCGATCTCAAAATAGGCAGACCCGCATCCTGCAGGGTAGAAAGCTGTCGGGCAAATTCAGTGGTCAGCTTGCCTTTGACCTTTGCATTGGCACCCCGCCTGGCCTTGGGCCTGGCGCCCGCCGTTCTTGCCGTGGCCTTTGTCGGAGACTGGGACTTGACCTTGGTCGGAAAATACCCCAGATTCCGTATACGGCTGATAGCTTCCTTTTCACTGAGTGCCTCGATCTCATCCTTGACCTCAACACCCTGGGAATCCAAGGCTATGTATTCAAAAAGCGGCATATCAACACCTCACTATAATTTAAGACTGATTCCTTGAGTCTCTAAACAAGTACACACTAAGCTTCCTCTGTGATGGTCTCCCTGACCACCTCATCAATTGTGGTAATACCATCATAAACAGCAGTCAGGCCATTCTCTCGCAACAGCACCATGCCTTTCTTTTTGGCAGCCTCGCGTAGAATATTGGTGGAGGCCTTATTCATGATCATCTGACGAATCTCATCATCAAACGTCATGATTTCATACAGACCGATTCGGCCTTTATAACCCGTGTTATTGCATTTATTACAGCCCTTGCCACGGAAAAACTTCTTGCCCTTAATTTGCTCACGCGTGAGTCGCAGGTCAAACAATTGCTCATCCGTGGGTTCATAAGGACCTTTACAGCTGGGGCATATTTTCCTGACGAGTCGCTGAGCCACGACTCCCTCGATCGTCGCTGTGATCAAAAACGGCTCAACGCCCAGGTCCAGCAGACGAGCCACTGAACTGGGCGCGTCATTGGTATGCAATGTGGTCAACACCAGGTGACCTGTCAGGGACGCTTGAGCTGCAATCTGAGCAGTTTCCAGGTCACGAATTTCACCGACCAGCACGACATCCGGGTCCTGACGCAGAATAGATCGTAGGCATCGGGCAAAAGTAAGGCCCACTTCAGAGCGGATCTGCACCTGAATCGCACCGTCCAGATCATATTCGACAGGGTCTTCTGTGGTAATAATCTTGGTCGCAATATCATTAAGTTCATTGACAGCCGCATACAGAGTGGTTGTCTTACCACAACCGGTCGGGCCAGTCACGATCACAATGCCATTAGGCCTTCTGATCAGCTGTTTGTACAGGCTCAGATCGTGTGCTGAAAAACCGAGCTTGTTCATGTCAAAGCTCACCTGGGAACGGTCCAGAATACGCAGCACCACACTCTCGCCGAACATGGTGGGCAGTACACTCACACGCAGGTCCACAGGCTTGCCCTGCACGGTCAGTGAAATACGACCGTCCTGGGGCAACCGGCGTTCTGCAATATCCAATTCCGCCATAACCTTGATACGGGAACTCAAGGCCGCAGCAATATGCTTGGGCGGAGGAATCATTTCATACAACACACCGTCAATACGATAACGCATCTTGTATTCATCTTCAAAGGGCTCAAAGTGAATATCCGACGCTTTATCGCGAATGGCTTGGAGCAACACCAGGTTCAAGAGTTTTCGAACCGGGTTGGATTCCGCCAATCCCTTGAGATCATCCAGGTCAATACTCTGGTTTCGACCGTCAAACTCGGCCAGGAAATTATCCCCCTGGATCTCCCCAATCAGGTCATTGATACTCTCGTCTTCCGATCCTCCGGTTTCCGGGGCAGCATAGTAAGATGACAAAGCCTCTTCCAGGGCATCTTTATCCGTGACCTTGGCCCTGACCTTGAAGCCCATCAGAGTGCTCAAGTCATCAGTCGCCCGAAAATTCTCCGGGTCATCCAGTGCCACGACGAGTTCATTGGCCCCTACGTCGAATTCAATCGGCACAATTCTGTAGCCAGTCGCCATCTGGGCCGGCACCTTTTCAATGACATCTGCAGGAATAGACATACCCTGAATATTGATATATTCCATGCCCCGCTGCGCAGCCAATGCCATTTGAAGCTGCTCAAGATCGATCAAACCCCGATCGATCATAACCTCACCTAGTTTGACACCACCACCTTTTTGTTTCTGGATCTTGAGGCATTCATGCACCTGATCCCTGCTCAGGGCACCCATCTTAATCAGAATTCTGCCCACAGGTCTGCCTCGCAATTGCTCCACGGGCGGAAGTTTACTGTTTGGTGGTGTCTTTGCCATTATCATCTACCTTTATCACCAATACCTGCATCACTAGTTTATTGTAACACACTAAAACCTTTTTATAACGGTTTTTACGAATAGGACACGTGGTCATCGGGACACGATAATCAAAGATTTGAACAAAACCCATCAAATGTAAAATGGGAAAAGTAACCATCCTCTGTTCAACATCCCCATATGAGAAGTCACAGGACCAGCCAGGGGCCGGTCCTTTTTCAAGCGTTTTCTTCCGCAGATTTAGGATCTTAAAATATCACCCATGTCATCAAATTCCTTCTCTGCCGCAGACTTCAAGCCCTTCTTCTTACCACCACCCTTCAGGGTCAAAAGCTTGGCCCTGGCCTTATCGTGCAAGGCCCCTGGCTGCCTGGCCTTGTCAATCATTTCCTCCAGGGTAATGCGACCTTGATCATACAGGTTCCAGAGGTGCTCATCCAGCAGCTGCATACCCAGTTTCTTGCCTGTTTGAATACTGGAGTCAATACGATAGGTCTTGTTTTCACGAATCAGGTTGGCAATAGCGGGTGTGACCACCATAAACTCATACGCAGCCACACGTCCCTTACCCGAAGCCAAAGGGCACAAGGCCTGGGCAAGTACAGCAATCATGTTACCGGCCAACTGAATGCGAATCTGTTCCTGCTGATTCGTGGGAAACACGTCGATAATACGGCTGATAGTCCCGGATGCACTGGTCGTATGAAGCGTACTGAACACCAAGTGGCCCGTTTCAGCGGCACGTACAGCCGCTTCAATGGTTTCAAGGTCTCGCAATTCACCCACCAGAATCACGTCCGGGTCCTGACGCAGCACCCTTCTCAGTGCCTCCGCAAAGCTGGGCACGTCAATACCTACTTCTCGCTGATTAATAATACTCTTTTTGTGGCTATGATAGTATTCAATGGGGTCTTCAATCGTAAGAATGTGCCGGTCCATGGATTCATTAATATAGTTCACCATAGACGCCAATGTCGTGGTTTTACCACTACCGGTTGGCCCGGTCACGAGAAACAGACCTCTGGGGCGACGACACAAGGCGCCGGCCAGCTTGGGTAGGCCAATCTGCTCAAAAGTCAGCAGTGTATTTGGGATCAAACGCAGAACCATGCCTACACACCCCTTCTGTTTCATGACGGCCACGCGAAAGCGAGCTGCCTCGCCAAAGGCAAAGCCAAAGTCTGTACCACCCTCTTCCTGAAGCTCCTGCTGATTATGGTCAGGCGTAATACTTTTCATGAGCCCCACGGCATCTTCCGGCTCGATGACCTTGGTTTCCAAAGAACGTAAACGCCCGTGAACACGGAAAACAGGAGGTTTCCCCACTGTAATATGAATATCCGATGCATCCTGCTCTACACATGCCTGAAGCAGTCGATCCATATTGACTGTTGCCATTTAAAACTCCTCTACAAAACTAGTCTTCAACCACGCCTTCAGACTGAGCAATTCGCGCCACCTCTTCAGGTGTGGTCACACCACCAAAAATCTTGAGTTTTCCATCTTCCATCAGTGTTCTCATGCCGCTGGCCACGGCTACACGCCTGAGTTCTGTGGCGGTAGCCTCTCTAAATGCCAATTCTCGCATCTTGGTATTCATTTCGATCATTTCAAAGATTCCCTGACGTCCCTTGTACCCGGTCCCGGAGCATTTACTACACCCCTTGCCCTTATAGAATGTCTTCTTTTTGATATCTTCAGGGGAAATCTTCAGAATCTTCAACGCGTGCTGGTCAGGATTGGGATCTTCTGCCTTGCAATTTTTGCAGATTACACGAACCAGACGCTGGGCCAGAATGGCTTGAATGGAGCTCGCCACAAGGAACGGCTTGACACCCATGTCAATCAATCGCGTAATCGCGCTACAGGCGTCATTGGTATGCAGGGTGCTAAACACGAGGTGACCTGTGAGTGCTGCCTGGATCGCAATATCCGCCACCTCACCGTCACGAATTTCACCGACCAGAATAATATTCGGTGCCTGACGAAGCATGGCCCTGAGAATCTTGTCAAAGGTCAGGCCAATGTCCGCCCTGACCTGGCACTGATTCATGCCTGCAAAGTTGTATTCCACAGGATCTTCTGCTGTGAGGATTTTCTTGTCAGGCCTATTCAGGGTTTGGAGTGCAGCATACAGGGTGGTGGTTTTACCACTACCTGTGGGCCCAGTGACCAGAAAGATGCCATTGGGACGCTTGATAATACGATCGAACATATCCTGGTTATCAGGGGCAAATCCCAATGCCTCAATGCCGATATTGACTGCATCGGGACGCAAAATACGCAATACCACACTCTCGCCATGGTTCGCAGGCAAGGCCGAAACACGGAAGTCAATATCAGCATCGCCAATACGGCGTTTAATACGACCGTCCTGCGGAATACGTTTTTCTGCAATGTCCATACCGGAGAGAATCTTGAAACGGGTCATCAACGCGGGCTGCATGCTCTTGGGAATGTTGTCTTTTTCCACGCAGACACCATCCACACGATAGCGCACACGCACACGGTCAGCCATGGGCTCGATGTGAATATCACTCGCACGCATGTAATAGGCGTTGTCAATCACAAGGTTCACAAGGCGCACCACAGGGCCATCATCGGTCGCGTCTGCACCGCTTGCCTTGAGAATCTCGGCCTGAAAATCGCCCAGTTGCTCAAGCTCGGCTGCTGTGGCGTCAATACTGTGTTTGAGCTGATCGTCTTCTTCCTGGGTATCCTCTTCCTCAACATCTTCCTCAAGAAAGGTTCGGATCTTACTGGGACTGGCAATATAGCACTCCAGTTCAGCACCGGCCTGCATGCGCACCGTGTCCATCATCTCCAGATCCATGGGATCACTAATGGCAAGCTTCAGGGTTCCGTTTTGCCGCTTCAGCGGTACAATGCCGTATCGCCGGACCAGATCCACAGGAATGAGACTTGCCACGTCCGCTGGCACAGAAATCGTATCCAGGTTCACGTACTTCAACCCGAACTGCTTGGCAATGGCCTTGTGGAGGACCTCTTCATCCACCAGGCCCCGTTCAAGCAGGATCTCACCCAGACGCTTTTTTGTCGTCTTCGTTGCTTTTATTGCCTCTATAAGAGCCGCTTTTTCAACTTTACCGGCCTTGTAGAGTATTTCACCCAAATGTCTGCGTTTATTAGCCATAGAATCCTCAAGCTGACGCCAACCTCCTGTTTTGAGGTATTATAGCAAAACTAGTATATTGAGTCAAAGAATGATCCCCTTCCACAGTTGATGCAGAGCAGACTGTGCTGCTCGCAACCGGATAGAGGCTCTATCCCTTGTAAACAAGTACTTCTTGACCTCACAGCCCTGTTCTGAAGCTGTGCCGATAAAAACCAGGCCTACAGGCTTGGAGTCCGTGGCCCCTGTGGGTCCGGCTATGCCCGTCACACTAATCGCGTGCTGGGCCCCGGATTTTTTCAACACGCCCAAGGCCAGGGCCTCTGCCGCAGGCTCGCTCACAGAGCCAAAAGTCTCCAATATTTTTTTGGGGACTCCCAGCTGAACCTTTGATTCATTACTGTAGGTCACCCACCCCTGCTTGAAAAAGCCACTGGAGCCAGGCACATCGGTGATCAGCTTGGCCACCCATCCCCCTGTACAGGATTCGGCCACAGCCAGTGTCTCATGTCGCTCATGCAATATACGGCCGATCACGTGGCCGAATGTCTCGTCCGCTTCACCAAACACCAGATCCCCCAGTGTCTTGTGCAAAAAAACCAGGTCCTGTTCCACCAGGAACTCGGCCTCTTGCAGCGTGGTGCCTGAGCCAATCACATGCAGGGTAATCACACCCAAGTCAACCGTGCAATTGATCAGGGGATTCCGGCCCCGTCTCATTTTTCGTCCCAGCATAGACACCAGGGCCGACTCACCCACACCAAAGCACTTGAGCTTCTTGACCACTATCTTGTGCCCGGACACCGCCAGCAATTCAGGTTTGATCACCCTGTCAAGCATGGCTTTCATTTCATTGGGCACCCCCGGCATGGCATACACCGGCACACCCTTGAAGACGGCCTTGATACCCGGGGCAGTGCCCCTGTCATTGGGTATGACCTGACTGCCAGCGGGTATGTGTGCCTGGATTTCATTGCGCTGGGGCATGGGGTATCCGCGAGATTTGAAGAACCGCCTGAGTTCCTTCAGCAGATCTTCACGCAATTCCAGGTCAACGCCCAAAAAACTGGCCAATGCCTGACGAGTCACATCATCATCTGTCGGTCCCAGACCGCCGGTGACCAGGACCACACTGCACGACTGCGTGGCCAGAGTCAAGGCCTCAGCAATGGCATCGAGATCATCCGGCACAGTCCAGTGACGTGTCACCTGCACATCAGCGCAGAGCAGTTCACGGCCCAGATACGCCGTGTTTGTGTCCACGGTCTGGCCACTCAACAACTCATTGCCTACAGAAATGATACCCGCACTCTTCATCATCATCTCAAAATTCAATCAATGCCTTGATCACGCCGTCACCATACCCTGCCACCAGCTCAAAAGCCTCTCCAGTGCGATCCATGGGAAACACATGGGTCTTCATGAAATCAACGTGAACCTTGCCTTGCGCCATCCAATCCAGCGCCGTTTGCGTACATCCATTCTGACGTCGCACGTTCACCAATGTTATCTCATTTCTCCTGGCCGTGTGAACTGGAAAGTCAATTCTGTCCACGCGGGGAATCCCGATCAGCATCAGCCTGCCGCCCGGCTTGAGCATGGCCACGGCCTGATCCACAGTCTCCTGCTGCCCCGCACATTCAAACACCACGTCCAGCCCGCCCGGTTCTGCGTCCTGTACAGCCCTGACCGCATCCTCCGTCTCCGGATTACCTGCCCAGGCCGCCCCCTGGTCCCTGGCCACAGCCAGTCGGGCCTCAATCAAATCGGTCACATAACAGGCCTGAGCCCCCTGGGCCTGAGCACTCTTGAGGCAACTCAATCCAATGGGACCCGCCCCCAGAATGCCGACGCGCATAGCAGTCGTGACCCGGGCCTGCAGTACCGCATAAATCGCAATGGCCAGGGGTTCGCTGAGCACGCCCTGGGTAAAGCTCACGCCGTTCGCCAGGAGATAACAACTCGTTTCAGGCATGACCAGGTACTCACACAAACAACCCTGCACCTGGCCAGGGCACCCCAAAAAAAGCAGCTTTCTGCAGGTGTGCTCGCGTCCGGCTCGACATTGATCGCATTCAAAACACGGAATTGCAGGGTCCACAGCCACACGGTCCCCAGGTTTGACCCGGGTCACCCCCGTACCCACAGCCTCCACCACGGCGCTGCATTCGTGCCCCACGAGAAAAGGGTACTCAATAATCTGGTCGCCAATACGACCGGTCTCAAAGTAGTGCACGTCAGAGCCGCACACCCCCACCTCCTTGATCTTCAACAGCACATCCAGAGGGCCTTTGATCTGGGGCCGGTCCTGATCCTGAACCTGCATGTCACGAATACCGTTGAGGGAAACCACTTTCATAGGGCGAATCTCTTTCTCTGAACACTGCATACTCAAAACTGAAAACCGCAGGGCTTTCTGCAAAAGTCCTGTTATACGTTAAACCTGAAATTCATAATGTCGCCATCCTGCACCACATACTCCTTGCCTTCAAGCCGGATCTTGCCCACAGCCTTGAGCTCTTTTTCAGAACCGTGCTCTTTGAGAGCGTCAAAACTAAAGGTTTCCGCGCGAATAAAGCCGCGTTTAATGTCGCTGTGGATCTTGCCGGCTGCGTCATGAGCAATCGTACCCTTGCGAATGGGCCAGGCCCGCACTTCATCAGGACCTGAGGTCAAGAAGCTGATCAGGCCCAGCGCCGAATAACATTGGTTCACAAACCGACCAGCGGCCAGTTCTGTGATGCCCAGGTCTGCCATAAACTCAGTTTTGCTCTCAGGGTCCAATTGGGACAGTTCCTGCTCGAGTTTGGCACAGATGCCCACCACTGGCACGGAAGGATCCAACACGCCGGATAAATCTGGCAGCTTGTCAATGGCAGACTCATCTGTATTAATGGCCACAAACATGGGCTTGAGTGTCAAAAAGCCCAGAGACTTTATCATATCCAGTTCAGCGTCAGTTTCAATAGCGGTACTGATGGGTTTTTCCGCTTCTATGGCCTCTTGCAGCTTGATCTGGAGAGCCAATTCCGCTTTGTCATGGGCCTGGGTCTTGGTAGGCTTGTGAATCTGCTTTTCCAGCTTGTCAATGCGCGTGGTCACCAGCTCCAGATCGGCCAGCAGTAATTCTGTCTGCAAATTGGATAGATCCTGTTTGGGCGTGGCGTCCGGGCCAAACCCCTTGATCACCAGGACCAGCATGTCAATAATCCGAATCTTGTTGATCAAGCGACGCGCAGCAGCACGCCCGGAATCATCAGAAAAATTGAATCCCGGGACATCCAGACAGTCCACGGTGGCACAGGTGGTCTTTTTGGGGGAATACAATGCTGTCAGCCAATCCAGACGTTCGTCCGGGACCGGCACCACAGCCTCTTCAATCGACGTGGACCCCACGGGTGGAATACCCCGACCACTCACGCTGGACAACAGGGTGCTTTTACCCGATTGCATCAAACCAATCAATGCCACTTTCATACAGCCATGATTCCTTTCCCGGCCCTGCCTCTGGCCATGCCAAAGCAGACAGAACCCTGTGTTGTTAATTCAGAGTCTTGAGTCGCAACGATCCTGCACACCTGCCCCAAAGACATCATACACCACCCCAGTTGGGACATGCCCGACCGCAAGCGGCGAATGGCCTGAGTCCCCAAATGCAAAGACTCCACCACAGAATCCTCCAGGGGGACGATCAATTGTTTTTGTCTACCCATGATCAAAACTCGAACAATTCGAAAACCGTCAAATAGTGGATCTTACATAAACGAGGTCTGTATGGGAAAGAAAAACACTAAATTTTCCCGGTCTCTGGCCGATAATTATCAGACGACAGCCGGGATTTTGAAGTTAGAGCCCTGACAAATAAGCATTCCTGCCTTATAATTAAGTCACTATGGCAAAGTATCCTATTTTCATCGAACTCAAAGAAAAACGTGTGGTCATGATTGGAGGCGGTCAAATTGCCTTGCGCAAGGCCCAGGTCCTGGTGGAAACACAGTGCAGACTCGTGGTCGTGACCAAGGAGGTCTGCCCAGCCCTGGAAAGCCTGTGTGCCCGATACCAGGCAGGGCTTGTTCGAGGCCCCTATATGACAGAATATCTGGGAGAAGCCCTGCTTGTGGTGGCTGCCACAAACAACAGACCACTCAATGAACAGATCTATAGGGACTGTCAAGCACGTCAGATCCTGTGCAACGTGGTGGATCAGCCGGACCTGTGCGACTTTCATGTCCCAGCCATCGTCCAACGCGGTTCGCTTCAGATCGCGGTGAGCACCAATGGCGCATCACCGGCCTTTGCCGGGCATGTGCGTCACAAAATCGAACAGTGTTTCACTGAGAAACACGGTGAATTCCTGGATCTCCTGCTCTGGGCCCGTGAACAGACGCTGGCTCACTTCGCTGACCCGAATCAGAAGAAAATGATTTCCGGATGGCTGGCCGGCGACGCATCTTTTGATGTCTTTGTCACGCAGGGGCCCGAAGCATGGCGAGCCCTGGCTGCGCAGAAGATTGCAGAGGGAACAAAAGCAGAATGACTTCTTGGGGAATCCCCACACCGTCACAGGACCGCTTGCATGTATAAAACAGTCTCTTATCTGGGCATGGCAGCGTTGTGCTGCCTTCACACAGGACTACGGGCGCAGACGCTTGATATAGACGAAACACAACCATTTGCCCTGGAAGCAGGTCTCACCCAGGTGTACCAGACCAATACGCAGGGCGGATTGGGCACACACCAGCACAGGGGCCGCTATGCCGGCAGCTACGATCTTGGCCTGACTGTGGACCTGGCTCAGATCTCAAAACGCCTCGAAGGACAATTTTTTGTGCATGGTGAAGGGGGCTGGACCGATGCCGAAGGGATTGACGCCGCATCCGTGGGCAGCGTATTCGGCACCAATACTGATGCCATTGGCAATCGCAGCCTGGATGTGGTGGAAGCCTTTTACACCAATACGCTTACACGATCCAAGATCGATGTCTCTGTGGGAAAGATTGACTTTACAGGCTTTTTTGATGCCAGTGCCTATGCCAATGATGAGACCAGCCAATTCTTGAATGGCGCCTTGGTCAACAATCCCACCATCCCCTTTCCGGATTACAGTCTGGGCGTGATCGTCTCCCTGGCCCCCTCTGCGCATTGGTCTTTCATGGCCGGCATGGCTGATGCGCAGGCCATTGGCAAGACCACTGGACACCGCACTACATTCCACGGCGAAGACTACTTCTTTTCCATCTTTGAACTGGCGTACCAATCCTCTGTACAAAGTGCCCGGGGACTCTTGAACGGCACCGTCCGATTCGGTCTGTGGAACGACCCTCAGCCCAAAGCCCATTCGGACAGCACCAACACGCAACGGGATGACTGGGGCTATTACCTCAGTGCAGATCACATGCTCATCAACGAGAATCCGTCCCCGACAGACACCCAGGGACTCGGTATGTTTTTGAGAGTCGGCCATGCTGATGATCAGCGCAATGACTTGACCGAATTTGTCAGCGCTGGTCTGCATTACCAGGGCCTGTGGGATACGAGGGACCTCGATGTGCTGAGTCTGGGGATGGCCCAGGGCACCTTCTCGGATCAGGCCGCGCAAACCTACACGCGCGATCACGAACGGGTGACCGAGCTCTACTACAAAGCCGTTGTCTCGGACCACCTGCACATGACCCCCACCCTGCAATACATCACCAACCCGGGCGGCACCCAGACCGGCCATGCACTCGTAGCCGGTGTCAGGGCCCAGATCGATTTCTGACAGGACGTGTACACATGGCCTGCGGTATGCAGCCCTGAATAAACCAAAACAGGCCGTCAATGATCTTCAAAGAAGAGTGACGGCCTGTCAGATTTCATACAATGTCAACTGGATCAGAACCCGCTGGGCTGCATATCCTCAACCTCTTTGGCAGTCCACCAGTTGGGATCGCGATAATATTCCTTGAGTGCCATGGCTGCACTGACCCCGTCAGCCACGGCTGTAATCAATTGCATATCCGCGCCGGTACGGCAATCGCCTGCCACAAACACACCGGGCATACTCGTGCGCAGCCTGGCAGTGTCACACTTGATGAATCCGGCCTCTGTCAACTCAACGGAATCCTTGAGAAAGTCCGTGTTCGGCACTGTGCCCACAAAGATAAACACGCCGTCACAAGGGACGTCCTCCACAGTCCCGGTCTTGACATTCTTGACCTTGGCGGACTGACACTTACCATCGCCCTCAATGGCCGTACACACGGAATTGTACCGGATCACCAGATTCGAGTCCGGGGCCTGAGCCTTGGCTTCCAGCTCTTCCACCAGAACCCTGGCAGCCCTGAATTCTTCACGGCGATGCAGCATGGTCACCTTGCTCGCGTACTTGGCCAGATGCAGTGTCTCTTCCACAGCGGTATTGCCGCCCCCAATGCTCACGACTTCCTTGTCCCTGAAAAAAGGCGCATCACAGGTCCCGCAGTAGCTGACCCCTGCCCCGGCACTGCGAAACTCTTCTTCCCCAGGTGCCCCCAGCTTGCGATAGCTGCTCCCAGGTGACAGAATCACGGCCCTGGTCACGTAGGCGTCCTCATCGCACACCACTTGGATGAGGCCGGAGTCAAGTTTCTTCAGCCCCGTCACCTCAGCAGAGGTCTTGATCTCAGTCCCAAAGGTCTCCACCTGGTTTTGCATCTTCATGATGAGAGACGCCCCATCAATACTCTCAAATCCCGGGTAATTCTCGATGCGGTCTGTGGTCATGATCTGACCGCCAGGAAAATACTTCTCCAAAATCAGGGTCTTGTACCGATCACGAGAGGCATACAAAGCAGCCCCCAAACCAGCAGGACCACCACCAATAATAATCACGTCATATACGTCTTGAGTCATGGCCAAGCCACCTCCAAGTCATTCCAGGTTATTTTATATTCATATTTTCTTCAAATTCGTGGCTGAGTCTAAAAACCAACCCATCATCTGTCAACTCGATAACTTGAATTTCTAAGACACTCTAACAAAACCGTCACGTCGGCCCGCCTGCCCCGAGGGGGAGGCTGAGCGAAGCGGCCAAATGCAAGGCGGCCGAAACAGGTCCCCTGGGGATCAATGCAGGCCAACGAAGCAGATGGCCGCTGCAGCCAGCAGGGTTTTCTTAGAGTGTCTAAATCGGGATCTTTCTTGAAATCCTGGAGGAGTTGAAGTTTAATGCGTTCAATTCAGTAAAACCCACAAGGAACTGCCAGTCATTTGACCTGAATCAGCTATTGGAGATTGTATGAAAAAATCGAGACTATACCTCAATATTGGAATCATGCTTTTATCCGCTGCAACTCTGACCACGAGCCTGTCCTGCAAGCCGGGCAACAGGCCTGACGATGCTCGCAAGGCCCTGTTCGATGGGAAGACGTTTCAAGGCTGGACTGTCTACATGTGCGATGCCTCAGTGGACGACGGGAGCATCCTGCTCGAAGAAGGCAATGGCCTGGTCCAGACAGAGAAACAATATGGCGACTTCATCCTGGAGTTTGAATGGAAATCCATGAAAGAGGATGCCTGGGACAGCGGTGTATACTTTCGCTATGACTCAGTACCGGAAGGGTATCCCTGGCCTGAGAAATATCAAGTCAACATGAAAAAGGGGCTGGAAGGCAATGTCGAAAACCTGGAAGGCGCCACCAGCCAGGGACTGTTCAAGGCCGGCGAATGGAACCAGTTCAAGCTGACCGTCCAGGGCACACAGGCCTCGCTGGAGATCAATGGCCAGCCTGCCTGGCAGGCCGATGGTCTGGAAGGACCTGAGAAGGGTTACATCGGACTGCAATCTGAGGTGCAATGGGGTGGCCAGAACCGCTTCAGGAACATCTACCTGACGGAACTGGAAAAACCCATACAGGCTGAATAATTCACTTTTCTACTTGATACAATAGAGGTGTGTCGCTGTCCTCAGGAACAGGGCACCGTCCGACACGGCGGGTGACGCCATGCACCCGGATTCAAGGGTATTCTCGGCCAGGATTTCAAATGCGCGTCCTGCCTTGAGGACTGTGGTCAGCCCCTCCTGATCCACACAATAGATACGACCGTTCCCGTAGAGCAGTGAAGCTGCATATTTCCCCTTGAGGCGTTCACTCCAGACTTCCGTCCCAGTGACAGCGTCCAGGCAGGTGACTGTCCCGTTGTCAGCCAGCGTATAGATCAAATCTTTGACCAGCACAGGGGACGGCGTGCGCGGCATTTGTTTTCTGTAGCTCCAGGCGATAGATGCCTCTGTGAGTTCGCCCTGACCATTCACACGAACCGCCAGGAGCTCCGCCTTGCCGAATCCGGTCGGCACGTAGGCCAGGCCGTGCCCAAACAAAGGCGACGCCGAACTGGAGTAATCCTCATGGGCCAGTGTCCAAAGCTCCTGACCGGTCAAGGGATCATACCCATAGACGGCTTTGGATCCGGCGCTGATCAGTTGAGTCGCATGGTTGATCTCAATAATGATCGGTGTGGCATAGGCCTTTCGAAAGTCACCTTCTCTGGCAGGATGCCCGGTCACATCCAGGTCCCTGTAATCCACGGTGCGGTCCGTTCTCCACACCGTCTTGCCTGTCACCTTGTTCAGGGCCGCCACATACTGTTGATCCACTCCGTCCATGGTCAGGATCAACAGGTCCTGATACAGGATAGGAGACGACCCGGGACCTCGATAGTGTCTACAGGGTAAATCTTTGTGACTCCAAAGCACTTCAAATGTTGTCGTATCAAGACAGGCCGTGCCGTAACTGCCAAAGCTGACATACACACGCCCTGCTTCGGCCACAGGTGAAGGTGAGGCATAGCCATTGACCTTGTTGCCGAGTGGTTCTGGATTGTCTGTATGAAAGAGTCGCTTGTTGAGCAGGATCTCTCCGGTTCGAGCGTCCACGCACAAAACGTACGAATCGTGGCCCTCGAGCGTGGCCGTGGTCAGCCAGACCTTGCCGGCCATGACCACAGGCGTGGACAAGCCGCTGTGCGGAATCAGCGTCTTCCAGGCCACATGCTGTGTCTCGCTCCAATGCAGCGGTACAGATGCAGATGTCTCATTGGAACTTGCAGGCACCAGTCCGTTGCCCAGGGGGCCGCGAAACGCAGGCCAGTCCGCCCGGACAATGGCAGGCATCAGGATTGTAAAACAAAGTGTGCAACAGGCAGAAATCCATCGTCGGTCAGTCATGGTTGTATCCAGTCAAGAAGTCTATTGATCCAAGTTCAGCCCCATCAGGTTGCGGCCCACATAAAGACTCGAATCTTCATTTTATCCGATTGTATAAGAATCGCCCGGAGTTTTCACCCTATTTTATTGCGGCCAGGCAGGGTTCATACGTTTTCCCCAGAAAACAAGTGCCCCTGCCAAATCGGTTCCACCATAAAGGTCTGTCAGACCCCGAAAGACCTGCCACTCAATGACGCGTCTATTCCATGACAATCACGATGTCCGAGCCGTTCGCGCTGATTGCTTCAGCAGTAAAGCGGGCCCCGGCAC
>JAIPFM010000019.1 GCA_021736645.1 Phycisphaerae bacterium
TGTCGTTTTGACGGCCCCACATCGTCAATGTGAAGCTGTCTCCAGGGCCGACAATGTAATCCAGACCGACAGGTATGTTGCGAACCGGGTCAAACTGTATCTTTCTGGCATTGAACACATTGTACCCAAATTGCGTCAAGTCCTTAATCTTGTTCCGATCAGGTTTCTCACCTGCCATATATTTCTCTAGATCAGAGGGAGCTTCCTGCGCCTTTATGACATCTGGATTGGCCTTGTTATTGGGATCATCCATGGCTGGCAAGTCATCGCCAATGCCATTTTGACCCAAACGACCGCTCTCCTGAGCCAGCCTGGAAGCCGGAAGGCCACTGCCTGCCCCACCTGCATTACGCAAGGCCTCTCGTGCCAGAGCCATGCTGTCCTGCGCAAACAAGGGGCCTGTCATCAGGCACAGATTCAATCCTATGACACTCGTCATGATCCTCTTGACTAACATTTGCTTTCCGTGCTTCATAGTATTCATCCTTGAACTGTGTGAACTGGTTCTAAGTGTGTAGGTTCTAGTGCTGTGTCAACACTAAAGGTTTGGGTTCTTGCTTGCAGCCAACGGACATCTGCGGCGTCAAAAAGCCTCGCCCTACTTCAGCAGGGCTACTTGGAGCATGTCCCTTCTCTCTGACCCGTCAAAAGCAAGTCACTTTTGGACGCGGAAATAGACTCCGTCCCCGTGGGCTGCATACCAAAATACAGCCCATGCCCCCTACAACCTCAACTCACTTCATTGGGAATTGAAGCCTTTTATCTTAAAATCACTGTACAAACAGTTAGAGAGACTCTTCTCTCAGGTAAAGGCGAACTCGTACCGGGTTAATATCCAAAGGAACGACAAACACGAAATGGCTTGCACCTGAGAGAATGAGCATAGTGCCGGGAATTGGCATATGATGACGAAGTGCTCACTTCCATGTTGTTCTGCTTGTCCATAAACATCTCAGATGCTGCCGAGAGGATCAATTCCCCTCAGTGACACGTCCTTTACTCAATAATCTCTCCAGATATTAAGTTCACTATTAAGTGTGAGAATATATACCTGCCATGCCATGCTGTCAACCTCAGAAAAGGCATTATTCGACGTATACAATACTGGAAACGGGGATTTTAATGGACAGAAGTTCAACCTTGCGAAGATGGATCTTCTGTCTCAATTCACCCCAAAGCCACAAGTCCATACGGGGACCGATAATACGACCGAACACCTTGCTGTGTGTTTTGTCCAGTCCCGCACGCACAATGCCTTTATTTTTCTAGTGTTTAATAGGATTTTCAACACATGGCGGGGTAAAAAATGAGCAAAAAACTTAAGTGCGTGAACGAAAGCCTGAATTCGTGGATTATTCTTGACCATCTGGGGGTCCTATCGTAATCTTCTCTCAATTGCATACTCCAGGGATGTAGCTACTGAAAAACTGGCAAAAACTCAAGGATGGGATTGTGTACAAATATCAAACAAGATTCTTAATACTGGTAATGCTGATTCAATTGCCTTGTCTTGGAATGGTGTCAACCAATGTACCGCTGACTCACTGGAGCTACGACGCCATAGAGACGATTTCCGATGCAGGGTTCATTCACAGTGATCTGCTCTCCACCAAGCCCTTTTCACGCCTGGAAATGGCCCGATTGTTGATTGAGGCCCGCGAGAATATGGACCCGAACACTGGAGGCGATTCACTTTATGTGGGGTTGCTCGAACGCCTTGAAGTGGAATTCACCTATGAAAGGGAAAGGCTGTCAGAAGGCGGCAACGGCCACTCTGGCAGCTTTGTAAAACCTTTAGAGGACCCTTATCTCCGGTATGTCCATACTGACAAGGCACCGGACTATGAAAATCAGCAAGGCGATCTCTACAGCAGCGGATCAAACGTGCGAGCAGGATTGGCGACTCGAGGCCAAATCACGAACCGGGCCGCCTTTTATCTGCATCCGGAGTATGAAAGTCCCTCCTCGCAAAGCAGCGTGGAACTGATCGAGGGGTATGGCAAGGTCGCAGTGGGGCCCGTGGCTGTGGAATTGGGCAGGGATTCCATGTGGTGGGGACCAGGCGGCCACGGCAGCATGCTCATGAGCACCAATGCCGAACCCTTCACCATGCTCAAGATTGCCAATGATCAGCCCATTGTGCTGCCAGGGATTCTCCGCTTTCTGGGCCCCATGCGAGGCGTATTCTTTTTGACTGAACTGGAATCCAACAGAACCATCCCCAATGCCAAGCTGACAGGCGTACGTCTGGATTTCAAACTGACCCCGAACTTGGAAGTGGGTCTGAACCGAACCATCATGTTTGGCGGTCAGGGCAATGCCCCGATTGGCATGAAGGATTACTTGCAGATCTTCTGGCCCACCAATATCCAGGGCGAAGAGAACCAATTGGCAGGCTTTGACTGGTCATGGCGTCTGCCTCTGCCAAGCTACGTGCCTGCCAGGTCTGTGAAACTCTATGGCGAATGGGTCGGTGAGGACGCAGCAGGATTTCACCAGTACAGACCGCTATTTGGCATCAAGTTTATTGATCTCTTCAGGGACGGCGGCAAAACAGACCTGAGACTGGAGTATGTCAAGACCCATGTAGGCCGTTATCCCACGACATTTTATCAACACGGCATTTTCACGTCAGGCTATACGTACGAGGGACGCGTGATCGGCCACCATGTGGGTACTGGGGCCAGGGACATGTTTGCACATCTCACGCACTGGCTCAATCCTACGCTGCGTGTGGGATTGTCTTTTGATCGCTGGGAAAGCCTGCTCACATCGCCCAGACCGCAGACCGACCAGACGGGCATGGATCTGTTGTGGTTCGGCCCCAAAAATATGCAGGTGCAGGCTCAGTACAGATATGAGTTCAAGCAGGATCAGACACCCTATGGGGACAACCACATACTGGATATGAGAGTTGGTTTCCGTTTCTAGTCGCCCCCTGGGGGCTTCGCCAGGGGCTCAGCTTCGCTCCTGTGTGACGGTGTGACGGTGAAACGGTAGGACGGTAGGAGCTGATGGCTATTGGCTGTTGGCCGAGGGCTTGTTAGGTGTTAGGTAGGAGCTGACGCCCAGTGGAAGAAGCTTCCACGGGCCGAGGGCTGAAAGCTAAAAAAATGGACTTTCCTGAGAAGATTACTATTTCAACACATACGATTACGATCGTACCCCGTTATTCTGAGACGGACCGTGCCGGGGTCATTCACCACAGCGTGTATCCGGTGTGGTTTGAAATGGGACGTACGGAGTTGCTGCGTGCCAATGGGCTGGCCTATAAAGACTTGGAATCCGCTGGTGTGTTCTTTGTGGTGGCTGATCTTCACCTGAAATATCGCCGCCCTGCTTTCTATGACCAACCAGTCGAACTGGAGACAAGCTGCTCTGAAGTCACAGCCAGTCGCGCGCAACACACCTATACCATCCGTGACAAGGCCACAAGTGTGGTTCTCACCGAGGGGCAGAGCACTCTCGCCTGTGTAGACCCGCAAGGCAAGCTGAGAAGAATGCCCTCCTTTATGTTTCTCACTTCGCTCGAGTGTTAAGTGTTTAGTTTTAAGTTTTAAGTGGTGGCAAGGCCCAGTGGAAGAAGCTTCCACGGGCCGAGAGCTGGGTCATGCCCGTCTTGAAGGGGCCGGCCGTTGCCCTCCGGCCCTTGAGTTGCGTCCGCCGCCATGCATCCACCCCATCACGGCCGCGATGGTGGCCAAGGGGAGAAAGAACGTGCCCGGGGTCGTACAGTAGACGCCTGCCAGGATCGCAAATATCAGTCGGCCCTGTTTGGAGTAGGCATAGAAATCACTGATGAGCCAACCCACGGTGCAGCCCACGATCATCCCTGTGTACAGCCCGGCCGGACCATAGGTGGCCAGGTCCGCACAGTCCAGGATGACGCCGCCCACAATGGGCAGCAGGGCCTTGCGATATCGCTGCCAAAGTCCGGGTCTGACTGCCCCGTCTTGGGGCAAGACTCGCTTGACTTCAACTTGTTCCGGTGTCTGTGACATGGATGACTATTTGGGTTGTGAAACCCAATCTCAATGCGTGACTGACAATCGTAATGCTCTATCTGGCTGCCAAGACACAGGCCTCACAGCCACGAACGCCCGGCTCGCAGCGAGAACCCGTGTCTCAAAATATCTGCAACTGCGCCCTTTTCAGGTGCTGAAAGGATACCACACTGGATATGCCTGTGCAATGAATTCTCATGGCTGACGCTCGCCACACTGGAAGACTCCGGTGACGTGGATAAGGCAGACATAGAGAATCTTCGCGAGATCCAACGCATAGATATCCGGAAACCTCAACCAAGGCAGGAGCGCAGCCAGACCGCGGCTCACAGATCAGGGTGCGAGGCATTGATGTTGTACTGGAGCACGTCTGGCATGGGTTGGACAGGTGCAGGCCCACCCGTGTATTCAGGCACGAGGCGTTTGATCTGGGCCACGATCTTGGCATGGTTTTGCGTGGGTGCAATGGAGAGCAGCACGTCGATCTCATGGCGCAGGGTCTGGCGGGTCATGGGCGAGTTTTTCTGCCATATCCCAATCTTGGGATGGTAGGTACTCTGCATGTCTTCACCTTCGATACTGAGCTCTTCAAACAGCTTCTCGCCTGGGCGCAAGCCTGTAAATTCAATATCAATGTCCTCGCCCGGTCGAAAGCCGCTCAGTGTGATGAGTTCCTTGGCCAGATCCACAATCTTGACGGGCTCACCCATGTCGAGTGCAAAAATCTCACCGCCCTGCCCCATGGTGGCGGCCTGGAGCACAAGCTGACTGGCCTCAGGGATGGTCATGAAGTAACGCTTCATCTCCGGGTCGGTGACTGTCACTGGCCCGCCGCGTGCGATCTGTTGTTTGAAGATCGGTACTACAGAGCCTTCAGAGCCCAGGACATTGCCAAATCGTACTGTGGCAAAGGCCGTCATACTGGTGCGGCTGAGATCCTGGATGTACATCTCTGCCACGCGTTTGCATGAGCCCATGATACTCGTGGGATTGACGGCCTTGTCCGTGCTGATCATCACAAAATTGCTGGCCCCGTACTGGTCCGCAGCATCGGCCACGGTGCGGGTGCCGTGCACATTGTTTTTCACGGCCTCGCCCGGATTGAGCTCCATGAGCGGCACGTGCTTGTGCGCGGCCGCATGGATCACGACTTCCGGTCTGAACTGGTTAAAGATGTCATACACACGAATCTGATCCGTGATATTGCAGATCAGGGTTCTCAGCACGACATCCGGGTGGGTTCGACTCAATTCACGTTCAATATAGAACAGGGAGTTCTCCGCCTGCTCCACCAGAAGCAATTGCTTGGGGTGAAATTGACAGATCTGCCTGCACATCTCAGATCCAATGGACCCGCCCGCGCCAGTGACAAGCACGGTCTTGTGGTTCAAATAGGTCTCAATGGATTCAAGGTCCAGCACCACCACGGCACGCCCCAACAGGTCGTTGATGTCCACATCGCGAATCTGTGACACCTTGAGCTTACCGGAGGCAATGTCCATCAAGGCCGGCACTGTTCTGAAGCGAATCTTGGTGCCTTCGCACACCTGAATCACACGTCTGAGTTGCTGGTGTGAAGCGGACGGCATGGCAATGGCGATTTCGTCGATGCGATGCAATTCGCAGAGGTGGTGCAATTGATCCACTGTACCCAGCACCGGGGTGCCGTGAATATAGACGCCCTGCTTGGCCGGGGCATCGTCGATAAAGCCCACCACGTCGTACTGTGCCTTGGATGCCCGCTTGATCTCCCGTACCAGAGACTCGCCTGCATTGCCGGCCCCCACAATCACAAAACGCTTCAGACGCATACCCTGCTCGGCATTCATTTCTTCGTGATACAACCGGACCACCATGCGCAATCCTGCCAGCAGCATGATCGTGCTAAACAGGTCGGCCACAAAGATGCCCTGGCTGATTTCTGCCAGGGTGCCTAAGGGACCCCGCCTCAGCCAGGCCACGGAAAGGAGTCCAAACCACAACCCAAACCCTGCCATGGTACTGATCAGAGACGCCCTGAAAATCCCAAGCAGGTCCGATATGCCCACATAACGCCACCACCCGCGATACTGATTCAACTGTCCAAATACCAGCAATTTGACGGGCATCAGGATACAGAGCAGCAGAGGATACTGAGCATAGACCCACACGCGTTTGAACTGCATGTTGTTGACCATCAGAAAGGAGAGCAGCAAGGCCCCTGTGAACATGACTGCATGTCCGAGAATCACCATGGGCAGACGCAGCCTGAGCCTCAGACTCCACGAGTCCTGTTTGAGATGATCATCCTCATCCTGATTCCAAGCGTGTGCCTGCTGTTCAGACATCTGTATGGTGTGTCCCCTGCCTCATTTTTATCTGACCTGACGGCTGTAGAGATCTACATCTTTTGACACAGAAAAGCATGGTGTATAGGTCGGCATTTTTCAGGCCAGGCTGAAGCATCAAGTCCGGAGGCGCAGGGATCGCAGATCACCGACAGAATGGGGCATGCCGATGGTGCTCAACTGCCTGTCAAAAAATGACGATAGTGAGTGTCAGAGTATCAGCTTAGAACTGGGTCTGATTCCTGCTGTAGAGAGAGGAAATCGAGGGAAGAACCATGAAGAAACAAGAGAATACCCCACTGTGGGTCTATTTGGCATTTGCAAATATTGAAACACAGCGAGGTGCCCTGATGATGGTCTGGTGCAATGTCCTGTGCAGCATTTATTGCATACCCTGGTCCCAGTGCATCAGGGACTCGAGTTGGATTGGCAAGATCTTCGTCATTGAGGGTTGGCTTTGGTTTGCCGTCATGGCGGCTATCACACTCTGGTACTGGGCAGGTCTTAAATGGATTGATCGTCATGATGCCTGGTCTCAATCCCTGCCAGAGTCGGATTAGCGATAACCGACTTCCTTTCTGAAGGCTGAACAGGCGTACTCTACTTTGGCTGCGCAAACGGATCTTGGGCGTCGTCCCACGTGCCGCCCTG
>JAIPFM010000020.1 GCA_021736645.1 Phycisphaerae bacterium
GCCACTGCGTGGCAAAGGCCATCATGGCGTAGGGGTTACTGACCAGGAAAAAGGGCAGCCACACCTGTTCCTGGATACGAAGGAACTGATCCAGAAACCAGACCACCAGAAACGGAATCAGGGCAAACAACGCGCCCAGTGTGAGGATCGTCTGGATAATGACCACATAGGCCCTGCGCTGCGAGATTGAAAAAAATAGACTCAGCGACCCCACCCACACGCTCATGCTGAGTGTGATACATAGGCTACTGAACACATACGCCCACGGAATGCCACCGAACACACGTACCATGGCCAGGGCTGGCAGACTCACGCCCACCAGCAAAACACACTGGAGCAGTTTGCTCAGAAGCTTGCCTGCCACAATCTGGAGACTGTTGATCGGTGTGGTCATGAGCACGCCCAAAGTCTTGTGGTAGACCTCGTCACTGATCGCAGTACTCAGCATCACACCGGCCACGATCTGACACAACAGGAACTGGCTCCAGGTCACCAGCATCGTGATCATGAGTCCCATTTCTGACAGTTGACCGCTTTGATACGCAGACCTCTGAACACTGCGAGCCATGAGTATCCACACAAAAAACAGCATCACGGCCAGAGCGCCAATGTAAAGAGAGCGCACCGCATAATGCCTGCGCCGCCGACTTGACACACGCAGTTCCTTGCCAAAGATCGGCCCGGTCAACCACCCCAGCCCCAGCCAGTATTGAATATCGAATTCTTTCATGAATTTAGAAAATAGAACTTAAAACAGCATGGGCGAATGCCCATTCAACTACTTAAAACTCAACACTGAAAACTGAAAACCATCCCCCCCGGGGGGGCTAAAATATGCGGCGTCTAAACAACTGCATGGCTCGCCACGCAAACCCAAACCCGATGACACTGTACACGCAACACCCCTGCCACACAAGCTGGAGAGTCTCCCAGACATTCTGTGTCCCCCCTATGAGATAGAACTTGAGCAGGCCGCCGCGTCTGGCACAGCCGTCGACCACACTGCCCGCTTGAAAGAAGGGATTCCAGCTCATGTACACTTCCAATCCATTGTCCGACATGCGAGAGATCTCCACCATCATGACCCACACAACGGGAATCACAGCCCAGAGCATCAGCGGCACGGTAAAGTTGCACACCACAGCCGTGGTGGTCCTGCGCATGCGTGCACTCCAGTACAGGCCCGTACCCAGGAGCAGGTTGATCACGCCCAGGGCTACCGGCAACATAAGAATCAGCACCGCTGGATGAATGAATCCACACAGGGTGAACACCGCAAGGTGTCCGAATAAAAGTCCCCACACAGGCAGACTCCACCTGAACATGGCCAGCCACTTGCTCGCCAGAATCCTCCAATCCGTCTGGGCCGTGCCCAGCAGGATCGGCCAGCTGCGTGCCTCTTTCTCCGAAGTAATCGGGGTGGCGGTAATCACAATGGTCAGCAGGGCCGCCAGAATGGTGTAGAGACAGCTCATCACAGCGTGCATGTCCCTCTGACTGAATCCCCCCTCCACCCCTATCGCGACATACACCAGGATCAGGGTCCCTGCAATGATGCACCAATTGAGTATTCGTCGAAAACGGGTCTTGCCGCCCAGCACGGGCGTGCGCAGGTCCTTCCAGAGTACAGGCCAGTTGCCCATGTGACGCAGCAGCCAGGACCTGCGGCCCTGTGTCGCACGCATGGTTTTGTGTGAGGGCAGCTTGACTGCATCGGTGTTGCCGGCTATCTGACGCAGCGCCACTTTGCGCACGCGCACGGTACACCAAGACAGCAGCAGACCCGAGCCGGCCAGCAGGATCGCGCAATGCCATGGCCAGTACTTCACCACACTTGATGTCATGGCACGGGGTGACATGAGCCATTGAGTGGCGAAAGCCATCATGGCATAGGGGTTGCTGATCAGGAACAAAGGCAGCCACTTCTGTTCCTGAATCCGCAAAAACTGATCCAGAAACCAGAACACCAGAAACGGAATCAGGGCAAAGAGCATGCCCAGTGCCACGATCGTCTGGATGATGACCACATAAGCCTTGCGCTGGGAAATCGAGAAGAACAGACTGAGCGACCCCACCCACACACTCATACTGAGCGTGATACACACACTGCTCAACACGTAGGCCCACGGAATACCGCCGAACACGCGCACTGTGGCCAGGATCGGCAGACTCACGCCCACCAGTAGAATGCACTGCAGCAGCTTGCTCAGGAGTTTGCCAGCCACGATCTGAAGCCCACTGATCGGTGTGGTCATGAGCACGCCCAGAGTCTTGTTGTATATTTCATCACTGATTGCCGTACTCAGCATGACCCCTGCCACGACCTGACACAGGAGAAACTGGCTCCAGGTCACGAGCATGGTGACAATCCGTCCCACCTCAGCGAGTTCGCCGCTCTGGTACGCAGACATCTGGTCGTAGCGCATCGCGCCGACCCACACAAAACTCATGATCACGACCAGGAGACTGACATACAAAGAACGGATCACATAGTGCCTGCGCCGTCGACTCGACACACGCAGCTCCTTGCCAAAGATCGGCCCGGTCAGCCACCCCAGCCCCAGCCAGTATTGAACATCAAACTCTCTCATGAATATACGCCCTAGAGACCAACAACCCGCAACTAGAAACTAGAAACTAACAAGCCTTAACCCCTGCCAAAAATCTGCTTGCGCATACGTCGTTTGGCCAGGGCGAGAAATCCAATCCCAGCCAGGATATACACACCAGCATATAGGCCCAGCATGCTTAAAAAGGCCCAGGACTGCTCCCAATCGCGTGACATCTGATTGAATTTCAGTTTTACCCAAGGCACGTCTGCATTGTGCCTGCCAGCCAACCCGAACATCGCAGTCGCAGCCTGAAACAGAGGATTGGCAAACGTGACTTGATTCAAAAGATCCTCATGCCGGCCAAAGATGTTGAATACACCCACGGCAGCGGGAAGCACCAGCCAGAGCGCCAGGATCAGGGCCAGATTGCTGATCACCGCCCCACTGGTTTTTTGGGATCGTGTCCCAAAGTACAGGCCGGTGCCGGACAAAAACACAATGACCCACACCAGGATCGCAGGCATGATAATCAAGGCCGTGGGATGGATGTATCCGAGCCCCACAAACAGGACCACATGGACCATCAGAAATACCCACACCGGCAGGCACCTGCGAAATGTCCCCACAGCCTTGCCCATCAGGATCTGCCAGTCGTCCAGGGGTGTACTCAGGAGGATGGGCCAGCTGCGTGTCTCTTTTTCAGACGTGATGGTCGTGGCAGATAGAAAGATACTGCCCAATAAACCAATCACCATAAAAAGGATTGTGCACAGCACATGCGTAAAATCTTCATCGAGCAGTTTTTCACGGCTGTAGAAGATGTACATCCCGGCCTGCACCAGCACGGCCGTGACAAACCCAAACCACGCCCTTTTGCCGCCGCCCTGGATCAGGGGACTTCTCAATTCCTTCCAAACCACACACGCGCCGCGCACCCTGCGAATGGCCCCGGCCTGCACCTCGTCTTTGTGCTGTTTTCTGGACACACGCCATCGGCCCTTTTTGTCCTGGGCCAACTGCCCTGTGGCCTGACTCAATGCCACCCTGCGTACCGTACGTACAGCCAGGGCCAGCAGGACCCAGGTCATGCCCAGCATGATAAGGCAGTGGTATCCCCAGTACGAAACCAGGGGCATGGCCCTTCCGCCCGGTACGAGTACACGTGTCACCTGGTACCCCATTTGCGTCCAGGGACTGATCAGCATCAATCCTTGACCCACACGCACGGCAATGCCCTGCACCGCCGTCTGATCAGAGAGGTTGGCCAGATAGTACTGAAGGGCCAACCCTATCATCGTCGGCACTGCCACATAGATCAGGAACAGGATCAATAATGTGCGAATGATCACACCGTGCGCCTGCCTGCTGCGTATGGAAAAGAAGAGACTCAAGGCCCCGGTAAACAGGACGGTCGTCACAGTGATGCACAGACTGGCCCACACAAAGCTCCAGGGCACGCCGCCGAACACACGCAGCACTGCCACAATCGGCACGGTGATCCCGGCAATCACCAGCAACTGAAACACACGGCTCAACAGCTTGCCCATCACGATCTGAAAGCTGTTGATCGGCGTGGTCATGAGGACACCCAGGGTCTGATGCGAGATCTCATCACTGATGGCCGTACTGAGCATGGTGATGGCCAGGAGCTGCAGGGCCACAAACTGAAACACCACAATCATACTCACGACCCGGGTTCCTGCGTCAGCCATCAATTGACTCAGGCCTGCAGGTGACGACGCGGTCAGGTTCAAATTGGTCCAGACTATGGTGATGAACACCACCAGCAGCACCAGATACACGGTGCGCAGCACATAGTTTCTGCGCCGTCGACTGGACACGCGAAGTTCCTTGCCAAAGATCGGCCCGGTCAACCATCCCAGCCCCAACCAGTATCGAATATCAAATTCTCTCAACAATCAGACTCCTAGCCTCTAAGGCTGAAAACTTAAAACCAAAAACTGAAAACTGCAGTCTTACGAACTTCATGAACCTAAACCCTGGCCCCTAACCCCTAATCCCTGTTAAAAAGCATATTTGCGAAGGTTTCGACCTGCCAGTTTAAACATCACGGCGCCGGCTACCACACTCAGAATAGGCATGACCCAGAAATATGTCAGCATGGAGGAGAAACCGGGCGAGCCCCGAAAGGCACGCATATTCATCATCACAAGCACCATGACAAACTGCATCACCAGTTGCCAGACAAACCATAGAATCACCATCGCCGTGATGGCCATGGCCCCGGTCTTCATGCGCACACTGCAATAGAGGCCCATGCCTGTGACCATATACAGCGTGGCGATGAGGCTGAACATGCCCATAAAATTAAACAGACGCTGCTGAGCATTGTCTCGCGGTATCGCCAAATAAATGGCTGACGCGACAAACAGGGGGATCCACCCGGAGGCATTCTTCATGAGCACGGCCATGGCCTTGTGACGCAGCAGCCAGATATCAGGCACTGGCGTGCCAAGCATCGCAGTCCAGGTCCGGGCTTCCTTTTCCTGGGCCACACACAGGGCCGCCATCATACCGACACGCAAAAGCACCATGTATCTGAGGAGTGTCACGCAGACCTGAAACAGGATATTAGAAAACCACATACACACAATCAAGCCCGCGCATAGGAGCGTGATCCACCGCCTCTGTGTGACCAGATACGCTCTGGGGCTGCCCCCCAATTCCTTCCACAGTACCGGGGGCCCTGTCACAGAGCGAATCGCGAGGTCCTGCCGTCTTTTTCGCCCCAGGATCGCGCGTGTGACAAGCCTGTAAACACGCTCCTTTTTGTCCCCATGGATCGTGTTGAGCATCCGGCGCCTCAGCGTGGCCACACAGAGCACGACAAAGACGGCACTCAATCCCAGCATGAGGGCACAATGCGGCAACCAAAGCCCTTGAGTCGGATTTGACGCGGCATTGAAACCAGCATTCAGGGCATAGAATACGGAAAAGGGACTGAGCAGGGTGAGCCAGCGGGTGGGCAGGAGGCTCAGTTGCGGTCCCAGAATATTGACCATGTAGCCAAGGACCAGGAAAGACAACACAACCAGAATCCCCTGGTGGGCCCGTTTGACCCACAGGGCCAAACACAGACTGAATGACGCCACACACAGGGTCGCGCACACAGTCACGCACCCCGTGGCCACCAGATAGTCCCACGAGACGCCGCCCCACACGCGCACAATCGCCAGCACGGGAAAACTCAAGGCCAGTACGACCCAAACCATCATGAGCTGGCCGAGCAGCTTGCCCAAGACAATCTGCACACTGCGGATGGGCGTGGTCATCAGCACATCCAGCGTCCGTCTGCGGATCTCGTCGTGCATGGCGTGACTCATCATCAGCACGGCCATGCACTGACACAGGATGAACTGCATCCAGGTCATGGACGACACCACTGTGCGTGACACCTGGGCCATACCTGCCAATTCAGCAGCGGACAAACCGCCTCCACCCCGTCCAGCCCCGATCCAGGCACTGACCATAACCAGCACCAGGAACACGGGAAACAATCCCTTCATCCAATAGGTCCGCTTACGGCGACTCAGGACGCGCAGTTCCTTATCCAGAACCGGCCCCACCCACCACAAGGGATTCAACCAATCAAGTGTAAAGTATAATGATGACATCATTATCAGTTTTCAGTGTTCAGTTTTCAGTAGACCGTAGGCCACCAATTTAAAATTCAAAATTGATAATTGAGGACTAGTTCACCAACCCCTTGGTTAGCTGCAAAAATGCATCATCCAGCTTGAGCTTCTGCGGTTCAATGGCCACAACATCCACACCCGCTTTCACCAGGGTGCGGGCCAGGAAGCCATCGTTTTCATGACCATCTGCAAAGGTGATACTCAGGTCCTGGCCTTTGCAGGTCACGTCTGCAATCTCAGGCAGTGTGGACAGCAGCTCCAGGGCGGTGTCCGGTGTACCGGCCACGCGTACCACCACCTTGGCGTGCAGACCCAGACGCTGCTTGATCTGCTCCATACTCCCGCTGAACACGAGCTGGCCGTGCTCTATGATACCCACATTGTCGCAGATCTCTTCGAGTTCGCTCAGGATGTGGCTGGAGATCATGATGGTCTTGCCCATGTGCTTGAGTTCGCGCAGCAGTTCTCGAATCTCGATGCGTGCGCGCGGGTCCAGGCCGCTGGCAGGTTCGTCCAGGATCAGGACCTTGGGATCGTGGATCAACACACGCGCCAGACCGAGACGCTGCTGCATGCCGCGCGACAGGCTGTCCACGGCAAACTGTTTTTTTGCGTCCAGGTCCGTGAGTTCCAGTACCCCCTCGACAATACCCTTGCGCTTGCGTGAGGGTATGCCAAAGGCCGCGGCAAAGAATTCAAGGTATTCAAAGACCTTGAGGTCGTCATACACCCCCATGAAGTCGGGCATGTAGCCAACCGTCTTACGCACCTGCTTGCCCTTCTTGGTGACATCCAGACCGTCAATAAAGGCCAGACCTGAGGTTGGCTCCAGCAGTGTCGCCAGGATGCGCATGGTCGTGGTCTTGCCTGCACCGTTGGGGCCAATATAGCCAAAGATCTCCCCCTGCTCAATCATCAGATCCAGATCCAGCAGGGCTGCGAGTTGACCGTAATATCGGGTGAGTTTCTTGATTTCAATCATACCTAATTCCTTAAACTGGCATCAATACTGCTTTTCCACCAACCGTGAACCCTCAAGTCTATTTGGGAAACACCACCATGCGCACGAACTGTACGTGACGATAGGTGCAGGTGCCTTTGTTTTTCACTGTAAAGGGCGTGGGTTCATTGTCGAACTGGACACACACCACCGCGGCCCCGTCGTTTAAATAGTCTTGAATCCCCTGGGATCGCCCCTGGGTGCCGGCCAGAGTAAAGACATCTATCGGATCCAGGGCTCGAGTGCGAGTTCGCGTCTCAGTCCTGGCCATCTGTTTCCAGGACCCCACAGGCTTGATCGGCCCAGTCACCGACCCGGTCTCTCCGGGCTCCACCCGATCGATACGGAGACCGCGTCCGGACCCGAACACCACCATCCCCTCCACAATGGCACTGGCGCCCTGATTGGCGATCTGCACAGTCACATTGTCGTCTTGTACAGTCACTTGAGCTCGAATCGGCGGCAGCGCCTCCTGACTGGACTCTGAGGTCAGTGTCTGCATGGTCCAGATATTGATGGGCACGGCATAGGGCAGGTTGCTGCCATTGGCCTGACGACAGTACAGGACACGTCTTGCAGACCGGGCCTGATAGGAGTTCATATATCCGCTTGACGCAGCCACAGCAGACCACCACTGACCCGGGGCCAGTTGATCGAACCGGTATTCGTCGCTCTTGGGCGCAAACAGGCCGCACACGCGTGTATTCCACACAGGTCCCTGATCCTGTACTGCATCCATCAGCGACACGGTACGCAACTGCATGTCACCGGCGCGCAGGGCCTGCACGCCGTAGTAGGCCCCCACGGTGAACACCACGATCCAGCCCAAAGACGTCACCCAGGTCAGGGGCAGTCTGTCCAGACGCTTGAGCACCAGATAATCCACCGGTCCCAGCAGCAGGGCCAGCATTACCAGCAGCAGAATCACCCACCCGATACTCAAGGGCCGCATCTCGTCAATGGCATACAGGTAATCCAGGATGCGTGATGTGGACTGCTGTTCCACGCCCTGGGCATAGTTGTAGAAGTCCTGATTGGACCGATCCCGGTCCGGATCTTCGGAGACCCTGCGTAATTGTCTCAACTCCTGAGTCACAGCATGCCCCACCACAGTCTGCAGAGAGGCCCGACTGACAATACGCTGCGTCTGGCCAGTACCAGGGTCATTGTCCGTTTCTTTCAGCATATGATCCAGGAGAGTAATCCAGAAGTCAGTGCTGTGCGCACGCTGATGTTCGCCCAGTGTGCTGGGGTCCAGACCGAGCGCGGCCACGCGTCCAAATCCCATGGCCCCCATGGCAAAGAGCGACCCCTCTGCAGACGGCTTGTCCGGACCGCTCGCGTAGAGAGGGGACACCACAACGGTCGCCTCCGAGGCATCGGACAGGCCCCACTGCTTGAGCCAATCACGTGTCACAGTCTGCTCCTGCAACGCACCCACGCGCATGGGCAGCTGGTCAGTCAACGCATTGCTGGGCAGACCCTGCGCCCCCAGGAGCATCAGAAGCCGTCCGCCCTGTTTGATCCAGTCGACCATGCCCTTGATCTGCTCCGGCCTGAATCTGGACCAGTCCGGATCATACAGAACCAGCAGGTCCAGACCTGCAAACCCGGTCCAGTCCCATGGGACCATGCGAGGCAGCTTGTTCTGAACCACGACATTGCCAGAGCCCTGCGGGTTCCTGTTTCTACCCTTGTCGACCATGTTTCCGCGGTACACACACTGAACGTCCTTGGTAAACGACAACAGGCCAAACTGCTGAAATCGGCCCACCACACCGATGAAGAGGTCTTCCTGCTTCACAGGCTTGAGTGCCATGCTGTTATTCGAAAAATCCCACAGACTGATATCCTGTTGAAATCGAATTCGCCCTTTGGTGTCGGTCAGTCTCAGGGTCAGTTGATCGGCACCGAAGGCGATTTTGGTCACCAGGGGCATATTGACTGGCAGGCCCGGGGTCAATACAAATCCCTGGTTGATCTCCATCCGATTGGCCGCATCCTGGGCCACAGACACCTTCATCTGCCCTTCAAACGGTTCCGTCAACGTACTGCTGATCGCGATTTCAAGGGGGGTCCAGGTACCCGGCCTGTAGCTGCCGCCCCAGCCCAAAAAGCAGTCCACATTAAACGGATTCTCAGCCGCACCGCACCAGGCGACACTCAGCAGCACACATCCCAGAAAAATCAACCGTATATATCTCATCATAAACATCTCGCTACCTATACAAAAAGCTAGAACATAGAACATAGCACCTAGAACAGCATGGGCGAATGCCCATTCAAAACCTTAACATCCCGCTAGGTCCGCCCTGGGATGGATGGGCCAGATCCCTAGGGAATTTAGAACCTAAAATCGTGAACCATGCAATCAAATCCGCATCTTGGAATTGTAGACCCACCACTCAAGACACACAAACAACAATGCCAGGATCACGCCCCACGGCCAGAGCGCCTGGTTTGCGAGCCCCACGGGGGCCTCCTGCGCAGACACGGTCTGACCGGACAGCACCAGGTCGCTCCTGGGTGCCACACAGCTCTCATCCGTATCCAGCAGGTTCACGGCAAAGGTCTTGGGCAGATCCCCTGCCACGGCCACGGAGTAGGTCCCCACTCGCTCGGTGCCCGGAAACCGAAGACTGCCCTGGTCATCTGTCGTGACAGTCACAGTCTCCTGGTCCGGCCCGAACAACTCGGCCGTTGTGTCAGGCATCAATCCTCGCATGAGAATCGGCTCACCCGCACGGAGTTGTGCCTCATGCGAATCAGTAACCTGCATACCCAGATAGTCCATGACATTGTAGCAGAACAGCACAAAACTCGGTTCAAACGGCCAGTTGCTCTTGAGACAGTCAAACCCCACCCACACAAAGGTGCCTGACACAAGCTGCGACAACACAACAGCCGGGCCTCCGTTGAACTGGGCCAGGACCAGCGCCTCTCTGGGCGGTACCACGGCCTGGGCCTGGGCCACATACACATTGCTCGGATTCACATGTTTTAAAATCGCATGGTTGGGCCGCCAATCCACGATGAACTGATTTTCCAGAGACCCGGCCACCGTCATGCCCATGGCCTCCGGGACCGCCCCAAACACCAGATAGCGTCCCCTGGGCAGGCGTGCGGGCACGACATTGTCCAGGACCGTGACATCATAGGGGGACTGCGAGGCATCTGCCATGGCCTCATCAAACGCCTCGGCCGTCAACACCTTGAAGGCCGCCAGGGGACAGGCCTGGAGCACAGACGCCAGCACGGGATTGCCCGCAGTGACCAGCGCCACATTGAGCTGCTTGGGGGGCGCGATCACGGTCCAGGCCGCGTCATCCGCGCTGAGACAGTCTGCATGCAGTTGACGCACCTCCAGCAGGCCTGCGCCGTCATAGGTCACAGCCACCTCCACGGACGCACGGCCCGGCATGATGCCCACACCGTTGGCATCGGCACGTGCCCCGGACAGAGTCACCTCACGCACGGCCACCACATCCTGATTTACCGACACCTGCACGTCACAGGTCACAGGCGTGTCTCCGAAATGGGCCAGCGATGCAAAGACCTGGATCTGGTCGGTCTGCTCATAGGACCGGCGCGCCTGCATGGCCGTGATGGCCACATTGTCGGATGACTGGCCCACACGGTGGTACACCAGTTCTCCCTCCTGCATGGCCTGGTCTTCCAGGTCTTTGATGCGTCCGTCACTGAACAGGTGCAACTGGGCCCTCTGCTCCGAGGTTCGGTTGTTGGTTTCCACGCCCGGGGGCTGGGTGAAGGCCCGAGCCACGGTCAGGGTCTCCCCCAGAGACGAGGTCCGGTCTGTCGGTGTCACGGCCTGCAGGGCAGTGAGCAGTTGAGACTTGTCCGACGTAAAATTGCACATGACCTTGGCGTGTTCGTCAAAGGCAATGATCATGGCCTGATCGGCCCGATCCTTGAGACTGAACACCGCCTTGTTGCGCAGGGACGCCACAAAGGTCCGGGCCTGATCCAGGGCCGCGTCCAGTCGTGACATCGAATCCGCTCCGTCTGTGGCATTCATACTGGCGGACCGGTCAATCAGGATCACAACCCGTTTGCCTGCCTCCTGACTCATGTTCAACACAGGCCCGGCCAGAGCCACCAGGGCCGCCAGCATGGCCAGCAATTGCAGGAGCAGCAGGATATTTCTTCGCAGTTTCTGGAATGGAGCATTGACCTGGAGATCCTGAATGGCCCGGTGCCAGAGCAGTGTACTGGACACAACCTGCTCGGTGCGTTTGAGTTTCAGGAAATACAGCAAGACCAGCAGCGGCACAGTCACTGCTGCTGCATACAAAGCCGTTGCCGGTGTCAACCATTGCATCATTCAAAATCCTTAATGTTTGAAGTCTGTAAGACTTCAGTTTAAAGTGTTAAGTTTTATGTGTTAGGTTTTAGGTCCAAAGTCTCTTGTTGCCAACAACCAGCAACTAGCAACCAATAACCAACAACCACAGGGCTTTCAACGAAAGTCCTGTCATCACTGCAACAAATGGATGCGCCGCAGTGTGTTCAACACCAGCCTGTCCACAGGATGGTCCGTACTGGCCAGGATGTAGGCGGCGCCGTGACGCGTACAAAAGGCCTTGAGTTCATTGCAGTACGCAGTCACGTTTCGTTTGTAGTGTTTGATCAGGGCACTGCTGACCGTCACCTCGGACAGGTCCCCGTCTTCAATGTCCACGAGTTTCAGATCCCCGCTCAATGTAGGATTCAACTCCTCAGGCGAAAGGGTCTGAATCACATACAGGTCATGACCGCGTCCGATCAGGCGCTTGAGCCCGGATTCATAGCCCTCCTTGAACAGACAATCCGAGATCACCAGCATGACCCCGCTGGACGGCGTGGACGAGACAAGCTGTTTGCAGGCCGTGTCAAACAGACTCGGCCCGTCCGCCTCCACGGTCATCATGAGCTCCGCCAGCTCCGGCACGCGTGCCCGACCTCTCAGGTGCGCCACCTGGCCGGTGACACGATCCGAAAACGCACTGACTGTCACACGGTTGTTGTGCACCAGACTCACATAACCCAGGGCCGCAGCCAGTTGCCTGACAAATCGGTACTTGTCGGGTGAGGGGTGTCCCATGGACAGGCTTCGATCAAAGGCCACATGCACGGTCAGGTCCAGCTCCTCCTGAAACAGTTTGAGAAAGAGCTGATCCAGACGCCCGTAGATGTTCCAGTCCACAAAACGCAGGTCATCGCCCACCACATAGGGTCGATGGTCTGCAAACTCCACGCTCTGCCCGCGCCGCTTGGATCGCCGCTCCCCCTGCAGGCGTCCATGCAGCATCTTGCGGCTGACCACATCCAACCCGTCCAGGCGCGCCATGAACTTGGGCTCCAGCAGATCCGTCAATCGATACGTTTTATTTCTTGTAGTTGCCATTTTTATTGGTTCTCGCAAAGACGCAAAGGCCGCAAAGAAAAGACTTATTTATTTTGTTACCTTTGCGTTCTTTGCGCCTTTGCGAGAAATAATGCCTTTCATATATATCTAAGACGCCTGCGGGCCCGGAACATTCGCCACCTTCTCCAGAGTCGTCGGTGTCTTGGCCAGCAGGTCGATAATCACGTCATCGTGGGATAGGCCCTCGGCCTGGCCTTCAAAGTTCAGCAGCACGCGGTGACGCAGGGCAGGCAGGGCCGAGGTCTTGATGTCCGCAAAGCTGATGTGAAACCGTTCGTCCAGCAGCGCCCGGACCTTGGCGCTCAGGATCAGGGCCTGCACGCCGCGAGGCGAGGACCCGTAGCGCACATAGCGATTGGTGATGTCACAGGCAAACTCGCCCTGGGCATGGGTGGCCAGGGTCAGGCGGATGGCGTAGTCCTGCACATGCGGGGCCACAGCCACACCGCGTGCCAGTCTCTGCATCTTGAGGATCTGATCGGTATTCACCACGGGCCTGGCCTGGGGCATGTCCTGGGTCGTGGTCCGGTCCAGGATGGTGGCCAGTTCGTCCCGATTGCTGTACGGCACCAGGAGCTTGAAAAAGAACCGATCCAACTGGGCCTCGGGCAGGGGATAGGTGCCCTCCTGCTCGATCGGGTTCTGTGTGGCCAGGACCATAAAGGGTTCGGGCAGCCGGTGCAGGGTGCCGCCGCTCGTCACGGAATGTTCCTGCATGGCCTCGAGCATGGCGGACTGGGTCTTGGGCGTGGCCCGGTTGATCTCGTCGGCCAGGAGCATCTGCCCGAACACGGGGCCCTTCTGGAACTGGAACGAACGCACGCCGGTCTGGGGATCTTCGAAGATCACATTGGTGCCGATGATGTCCGCAGGCATGAGGTCCGGCGTAAACTGAATCCTGCGAAACTCCAGGGACAGGGCATCACTCAGGGTCCGTACCAGCAGCGTCTTGCCCAGACCCGGCACACTCTCCAGCAGCACGTGCCCCGCGGAGAACAGGCTGATCAGCACATCTTCCACAATGTCCCGATGCCCGACAATGACCTTGCCGATCTCGTTGCGCAACGTTTCAAATGTCTCACGAAACTCGTGACAGTCTTGTTTCACTTGTTCTTGGGTTGCTGCCATGGTTATGGTCTCCCTGGGGTAGAATATATTGGCGTTGTTCTTATGATAAACATGTCTCTCGCTAAGGCGCAAAGGACGCAAAGATGACAAATAGCCATAAGTTCTTTCTTTGCGTTCTTAGCGCCTTTGCGAGAAAATAAATTGTAGTTAAAGAACCGTCTCATTTGCCGTCCTCCCGGTCCTGCTTGGCTTTTCGTTTGGCGTCCAGCAACTGCTGGATGTGCGACGTCTCCGTGGGCTTGCCCGACTTGGCAGTCCTGTCCGGTTTGACGGGCGTCGAACGCTTTTCGTGGGTGGGCATGGGGTCATCCACCTTGGCCGTGGGCAGGGTGTCACTTGCCGTGGACTTGGCCTCATACCGCCGGGCCTTGAGCTGGTCTGCCCCCCTGGATGTGAGCTGCTGCTTGAGCTGTGCGCGGCGCACGCGCAGTCGGTCGAGTGTGGGATCGGTGTGGAGGATTCGGCGGCCGCGCAGCCAGTGCACCGTTTTGCGCCAGGCACCCACCACATCCAGGGCCACACGCCGTACAGCCACATCCAACAGGAAGATCACCAGCCACAACTTAATAAGAGGTTCCGTTAAAGGGATGCGTGCCTCCGGAATCTTGACGCCCGTACGATCGAACAGATCGTTCTGATTGGGATCCTCAGTGAGCATGCGCCCCCCCGTGATGTCTGCCACCTGTGAGAGAAGCGGTGTATTGTCCTGCATGTCCTGGTATTCGGGGGCAAAAGGCACATTCACAGAGGCCTGCTTCTGAAATAGTCTGTCACTCCCTGCCTTGCGATATCGCAGGTTCACCAGGTAGCTGCCCTGCGCACTGGCTGCAAAGTTCCCCCGGAATTGCCCGGGCCCGACCTGTTCCAGGCCCACGTTTTCCGGGGCCATGTCCGGCGTAATGACCTGGGCATCCACATGCGTGAGAGACAGGAAGCTGCCGGCCTGATCCACGGCCTCCACCTGGATCTGTACGTCATTGCCCTGCACGTCCACCACAATGTCACAGTCCGTACCCTGACTCGACTTACCGGCCCATCTGACCACCTGTTCCCAGAAGGCAGGTGCCTGATCCCAGGTCAGCCAGGGGGAACCCCATCGCGTGTCCACGGAACTGGTAAAGACCACGCACCGTCCCAGGCCGGACTGGCACGTGGCCAGCACTGGATCGCCGAGCTCACTCACGAGAACCTGCTGAGCCAGTCCCTCTTTCGGCCCTGACAGTACGTACCCGTCCAGGGGCGGCAGTCCGTTGATGCCCTTGAGCAGTTCACTCAGGCTGAAGCGCACCTGCGGTGTGAAGGTCTCTTCCCAGATCAGGGGACGGCGCACCACCTGGGCCTCCTTGATAAAGATATGCGGCAGTTCCGCCGGGTCCTGCGCATGATAGAAACGGCCGCCTGTCAACTGGGCCACACGGATCAGGCTGTCCAGAGATCCGTTGTTGTGCGGATACACACCCACGGTACTCACCGTGATACCTGCATCTTTACACTGGCTCAGCAGCGCCGCGGTCGGACCCTGCGGGTCCCCGTCGCTGATCACAATCACATGCTTTTGTGCGGCGTCACACGCGACCAGCGCGTCATACGCATTTTGCAGGAGATTGTGAAGGCTGGGCATGTCCCCCATAACCATCTGGTCAATGGACGCCAGGATCGCGGTCTTGTCCCCCACAGGGGCCAGAGGGTGGATCCAGTTGTCGCCGGTTCCATTCCAGTTGTACGCCAGGATGCCAGCCAGATCTTCACGTGTAAGGCTCCGAACCGCTGCCGCAGCAATACGCTTGCCCCACAGGTTGCCCATGGGCATTTCACAGGCATGCATGATCAGGGCCAGGGCGCCCTTGGGCATCTGCTTCTTCTGGGGCGGGTCCAGGTCCACAGGCAGGATCTCGGCCACAGGCGAACCGATCCAGCCGCCGGCCCCCAGGGCCTCGGGCCCGCCGGTCATGATCAGGCCGCCGCCCAGCTCGGTGACATAGCGTGTGAGCATGTCCTGCTGTTCAAAGGTCAGGGCAGGGTTGGGTGTATTGACAAGGATCACGGCGTCGGTGTCCAGCAGGCTGACCAGGGACCGGGGCATCTCCTCGGCCCGCATGTACTGGCAGTCGATCTGCCTGTCCCGCAACTGCTGGACGAGCCATTGACCGGCCACGCCGTCGTTGTCCGCCAAAAGCACATGGCCCGGCCCGGCCACACTGGTCACAGCCCCGGCCCGGTTGTTCAGGGGGATCTGGTCTGTATTGGGATCATCCGGTACGAATACGGCTTCAAACTCATGCACACCCGAGGTGTCAATGGGCAGTGTCACGGTCTTGACATTGGTGCCGACCTGCAGGTCCACGACAGAGCCGATCTCAGGGCTGTCCGGGTCCAGGTCCACGGCCCTGCCGTTGAGTGTCAGGATCAGGCGGCCGCGCGTGTCCTGTGTGCTGTCCAGGACAAACCGCAGGGGCACGCTCTGACCCGTGCGTGCGTGGGACGGCGCAGCCAGACGCCTGAGGATCACCTCCCGGTCGTACTGGTAATGCAGGGCCAGCACGTCAATGGGGATACCGTTGATCGCTGCCACACGCGCCGCTTCCCTGAGATCGCCTGCTGTTTCATTGCCTTCACTGCTCAGCAGGATACGCACTGCGGAATCCGGGGGTGCAATGGCCATGGCCATTTGAATGCCTGCAGCCAGACGGCTCTCGCGCCCGGTGAGTGTGGTATTTCGCCTGGGCAGCGCCGAATCAGCAGACGGTAATTTGGCGATGCTCGCGACCTCTGCGATATCCACCACAGCCAACTGGTCATACGGGGGGCGATGCTTGAACGCGGTCTCCAGGTAATCCAGACTCGAGATCGCAAGATTCTCCGGAATGGACTGGCTGCGGTCAATGACCGTAATCAAGGTCATGTCCTCACTGCGCTCCACACGCACGAGGCGCGCCAGCAGAAGAACCAGCAGGATGACGCCCACACAACGCAGCCCCATGGCAGTCCATTTACGCACCGGACTGAGCGCCTGGAGACGTTGCTGTCCCAGCCACACGATTGGCACGATCAGGATCAGGGCCACAAGCCACACAGGCTGGCCCAGACCAAACTGGCTCAAACCAAAAGATGTTGTCGCGATCACAGTTTCCATACTTGAATCCGATTGTTGCCTGCATCTACCACATAGGCGAGTCCCTGCGCATCGGTCGTGACACCCCAGGGATAGGCCAGTTCGCCGAGATTCCGCCCGGCGCGTCCATACACACCGAGGCTCTGGCCATCAGGACTGAAACGCTGCAGTCGGTTGTTGCCATATTCGCACACCAGGACATCGCCGTTGCGCAGGAGCTCCAGGTCATAGGGATATCGCAGTTGACCCGCGGCCTGGCCCGGTTCGCCCCAGTAGCCCAGGACATGCCCGTCCAGGTCATACAGGGCGATGCGATGATTGCAGGCGTCCGCCACATAGAGGATCTTCCGCACCGGGTCAATGCGAAGCGCGGCAGGCCTGGACAATTGACCGGCGTCCGATCCCCACGTGCCAAACGCCGTTAGAAACTCGCCATCAGGATCGAACACGCTGATGCGGTCGTGACCGCCGTATTCGCCCACATAGATGCGCCCATCCGGGGCAAACGCCACGTCCGTGGGATAGATAAAACAGCCCGGACCCTCGCCGAACTCGCCGAACTGCCGCAGGAGATGACCGTCCAGTGTGTACACGCACACCTGACTGTAATGTGTGTCCGCCACATACAGATTTCCATCAGGCCCCAGTGTCAATCCGGTGGGCTTGCCCTGCTTGATCTCAGGCATGTCAAATACTCTGACAGTGTGATGGTCCTGATCAAAGGTCTGAATGCGTCCGGTCTTGTCAATGACCACCAGACCGCCGTGCGGCAGAGACTCGATGGCCCGGGGATACATGAATTGTCCCGGCCCTTTTCCTGTCTGCCCGAAACTGGCCACAATCTCAGGCCCGGACCCGGTGGGAACGGGGTCACACCCTGCCAGCAGCAACATACACAGTCCCACACACGCGACCGACCCCATGGTCCGGGCACAGCGAATGGTACCCAGCAGCACGGTCGTGAGCAGCGAGAATGTCCCCACAAGAATCAAACAGGACGCGATCACATGTTCGTCCCGTGCATAGTGCATCTGGTTGAGCAGACGCTGTGCAAAGTTCGGCACACCCGGCGGCAGCAGGACCATGGTGGCAGACAGTTCCGTGAGACTGAACATCATGATCAGCAGCAAAACGGCCGCCAGTACGGGCCAGGTACAGGGCAGATCCACATGCCACCATCGAGTCAGTCCGGATGCCCCATCCAGGGCAGCCGCCTCCCGGAGGTCACGGCGAGACGTGCTGCGCAACAGTTGTCGGACCAAAAGACCCACGCCGGCAAAACGGACCCCCTGCCCCACGGCCACCAGGACCCAGCTCATGCGCAGGGGCCGGAGCCCGGGCACGATTGTCACCATCTTGAGGAGGGCCACGGCCATGACAGAAGCCGGCAGAAACAGGACAAGGAACAACGATCCGGTCACCATCCAGCCTGCGAGGCGGCCCGCACAGCCAGGCACGGCAGACAGGACGCAGGCCACAACCGCGGCGGTGATCGCCACCCCCAGGGACGCCACCAGGTCGTCCATGTGCAGTGTGAGAAATTGCACGAATGGCGATGTGGACCGCACGTGACACAACAGCAGGATCACGGGACACACGATGGACACGCACCAGAGTAGTCCGCTGAACAGGATCAGCCCGAATCGCACCGGCCGGAATGAGGCCTCTTCACGGGCCTGTGACTGCCAGTGCCCTGCTGCCCAGGTCAGGGCCAGGGCCCCTGCCATGGCAGGCACCACCAGCGGCACGGCCGCCCTGGCCACGGCCCCCGTGGACCCGGTCAGTTCATACACCACAGCCAGTTCAGATCCTACAGTGCGCAGGCCGCTCAGATGAAATGTGGTAAACTCGGACAAGACCAGCAAGAAGCACACGGCAAAGGCCAGGGCCGCGGGACGCCACATCATGGGCACAGTCACGGACCACAGTCGCTGCCTCGGCGCGGCCTCCAGACAGGCGATGTCCCACAGGTCTCGGTCGATCAGTCGCTGCGCCTGGGCCACAAGCAGCGCAGCCAGGGGCCAGTACCACAAGGCCAGTGTCATGATCGTGACGCCGTGCGCCACAGTTCGGGCCGTATCCGGAGTCTGAGACAGCGTCGAACCTAACGGGCCGGTCGGGCTCAGCAGGAGCGTCCACGCGTAATACAACACGTATCTCGGCAGAACAAGAGGCAGGATCAAAGCACCCAGGACCCAGTGCGTGTGACGTGCGTGTGACAGCACTTGGGCCGGAGCGAGCCCCAAGAGTACGGCCACGGCGGCAATGGCCGCGGCCAGGGTCATCGATCGCGTGACCAGATGCGGCCAGTCCGTGACCACAGAAGTCACGTGCTGGTCACCGGTCACCGCCAGTATCCCGATCAACACCAGAGGCACTGCGATCACGGCGATCCAGAGGATGCACGCCACAGTACCACCAAGTTTGGAGATCCAGCGATTTATGGTCAAAGAAGCATCTCCCTGGCTGTTTGAATGGCCTCAGTAAGCTGATCGGCAATGGGTTCATATCTGATTTTCAGAGGTGTTGTCAAGCGGTACGCCTTGAAGGTCTCGACCAGAGATGCATGGATCGGACTGTTGTGCGAGTCGCTTTCAGCCAGAGACCGCTCCAGTTCGTCGCTGAGCAGAAAGGCCATCAATTCACGTGCCTCTTCTGCATGGGGCCCGTGTTTGATCATGGCCGCCGTATTGGGAATTGCCAGATTCCCTTGACCTGCCTGATCAAGCGGGACCATGGCCAGGGGCCAGCCATTACGCTGGGCCGCATAGACATCGTCCGTGTCTGTAAAGCACACATCCGCCTGACCTGTGGCCACCATGCGCACGGCCGTGCTGTTGCCCTCCACCAGACGGATGTCATTGGCCTTGAGTCCCTTGAGAATGGCCCGAGCCCGGTCCGACCCATAATGGACAAACCAACTGGTGACATCTCCGCCTGTCGTGCCGAACTCGGGCGTGGCCATGACGATCCGTCCCTGCCACTTGCGATCGAGCATGTCTTCCAGACTGCGAGGCGGGTTTGTCACGCGGTCCGTGTGATACCCGATCACGCGTGCGCGAAGGGCAAACCCATACCACAGATAATTCGGATCTTTCAGAGACTCAGGCCAGGTTTCAGACTGCGTGTCCTGATACGGCGTGAACAGGCCTTCACGCGCCAGACGAATTGTGTAAAAAATCTCACTGGACCAGAACACGTCCGCCACAGGCGCGCCCTGTTCCGAACGCAATCGCTGCACCAGGCCCACGGTCTTGGCCGCCTCCGTGTCAAAACGCGTCAGGACTTTGATTCCACTCTGCGATTCAAAGGCCGCAATGATCGGTTCAGCCAGCGTCTGATCCACAGAACAGTACAGCACCACCTGCCGAGCCCGGGGTTCAGATTTCCTGGCACAGGACCCAAGAGTCGCCCCGATCAACACCAGCACTGTGATCCTGAGAAAGATCCCTCTCATGCGTTTGTTCCTAATGACTCAAGGTTAATAGACTGAAGGCTGAAGGGGCATTAATTAGAACCTGCAACTTAAAACTTAGAACAACATGGGCGCATGCCCATTCAACTACTTAACACTGAAAACTGTCTACTGACCACCGAGGCCTGGTTTATTCTCTTCCAGTTGCCCAAAATAGGCCTTGATCGCGTTGTCGTATTTTCTGGGAATGGTATTGTCATTGATCGCTTCCGACGCAGCAGCACCAGCCTCCTGAATCACGTCACTGTAGGATCGCGTGGCCTGACCCTTGACCTGTTCGCCCTGAAAATACCAACTGGCCACGACCGGGCCTTCCTGGGTCTTGCTCTTTGAAACGGTCTTTTTCGTGCCGGTCTCACCGTCTTGCGCAGTGGCCCTCGGCCCGTTGCCAATGCCCGGTCCGCCGCTGCCCGGACCCTGACCCATGATATCCCCCGCCTGCCACGGTGCCTGCCCGCCCAGGCCCTGGCACATGCCTTCGCCCAGACACGCGATGGCCCGCTCCAGTTCGGCGAGCATGGCCTCACTCAACTGGATCTGGTTTTGCAGATCGGCCAGCTCGTCCAACTCTGCCAGGGCATCGGACAGATCTCCAATCCCGCCGCCCCCTGCACCCCCGCCCAGGGCCTGACCCAGTCTCGAAGCGCGGCTGCTGGCCATCTGTGAGGCCGCCATCTTTTTCAGGAGACCATTGATCTTTTCCTGTGGGAGGCCCTTGTTCTGCAAGGCCTTTTTTAGGGCTTCAGGTGTGAGCGCCGCCAGTTTTTTGTCCAGACCCTGTTTTTCCAGTTCGTCTTCGAGCTCATCCTGTTTCCTGGCCAGTTCCTGCAGCTGTTTGGCAAGATTCTGAAGTTGCTGCTCAAGGGCCTTTTTCTGTGGGTCCGTCATGTCACCCTGCATCATCTGCTGCTGCAACTGACGCAGCAGGCTGGCCGCCTTGTTGAACTCGCCCTTGGCCAGGGCCATGTTGAGCTGTTGGCTCATGGCATCGGGCGAGCTGCGCAGCTGACGCATCATCTGCTGCATCAGGTCCATGGACTGATTGTCCATACTGTTGCGCAGGGAATTCAGCTTGTCCGACATGTCCCCGAGTTTTCGAATCACCTGTCGCTTGGCAGCCTGGGGCTCGCCCCCCTTGAGTGCCGCATCCAGACTGGCCAGATCGTCCTTGAGTTCCGGACTGTCCAGCTTGTCTGCGGTCAGCTTGACAGTGGCCGTGGCCTCCTGGATCTGTTTCTCGGCCAGTTCGATTCTGGTCTTTTCCTGGCTGGCCTGCTCCTTCTTTTTGTGGAGACCGAGCAGATCCTTTTGAGGCAGCAGAAAAAATACCGTCAAAAAAACCACCCAGATTAACAGCGTCCCCCACCAGGCACGTCCAGGACGAATGGCAATACACTCCCGAGGCTGCACTGTGTGAGCCGTTTGAAGGGCCTCTGCGCGCGCACATTGAACAAAGGGATCATCCGAAGACTCCAATGCCAGGGCCGTGCTGAGTCGCTCATTCAGCCCGAGACGTTCATCCAGGAGCATACTCACCTGCAGACGCCTGGGCAGCTTGATCCAGCACAAGACAAGGACCAACACTGCGCCTGCCACGCCAGCTGCGTAACCAACCCAAGGCACCCAGACTGTCATGGCCAACAACCGTTGAACCAGCAGACCCATGAGGGCCAGCAGGCCAATGCACAATCCAACCCACATGATCTGCGCGAGCAATACGTCAATCGCGCATCGTACACGGGCCTGACGCAATTTTCTGTCAAACACACGGTCCAGCATATCTGCCTCTCTCAACAAACCTGCGTTATCTATACTGTTTTGGACGTTGCCAACACGGTTATGTTACATATTTTTTCAGCTTTCTGAACTCAGCTCTCGGCTTTATGTCTGCTTTAGTTCGCACTCTGAACTGAAAAAGTCCAATCGTAGGACTTGCTTTTATCCTTGGCATTTCTCTCACGACCGCCATTGTCCTGACCGTCCTCGCCCACTGAATACACCACAAACCCCTTGCCCTGTTTGACATAACGAATGGGTTCGCCATCAAAGGGATCCACGGGCGCCTCGTCCAGGAACGCAGGCACCAGGGTTGCCAGAGTGTCCGGAAGTTTCTGGGTCTTGAGACGATACCTTTGAACAGCCAGGGCCGTCAGAGTGGACATTTGCCCCGCGTAGTATCTGGCATAAAGCTGAGAGAGCCGCCCCATGGCAGGCGACATCAGATGGAACATCAGATGACTCCTTGGGATGGCCTCACGCCGGGTTTCAGCCAGCTGTCCGGCCTTCAGGAATTCCTGAACAGTCGAGACCTGTGGATTCAGCACGACCCGTGTCAGGGCCAGGTATTCACACAGATCCCGATCCCGCAGCCCCAGGATGCGATACGGCGTTAAAACAACGCGGGACCATTGAATCTCACCTGACACCTCGTTTCCAGAGGTCATCGGTGAATCGGCCAGACCGTCCAGGATGAGGCAAACTTCCCCGGCACTGCCCCGAACCAGCCCATTGACATGCATACACGATTTGAGGCTGTTTGACAGTTGAATGTACTGGTCGTCCGTGAATTCAAGCCGGGCAAGGCCCCGCTCCAGCAAGTCCCCTCTGAACAACCCCACACAGGCAATACGCACCAGTTGGCCAATCAGGGTAGGCATCGGGTCCAGAGAATCCGCCAAGGCCAGGCCACTGCAGAATGCCGTGACAAACTCATCAGGCTTTCCCTGTTCAATGGCCACCAGCATGCGCAGGGCATAGAGTCGCGCGCAACCGCGAATATCCGACAGCCAGGGCATCGGTGCCATGGCCCCCTCGCGATAATCCACAGGATACCGGGCATGTTGGCATTGAGCCCCCTTATCGAGCCACTGGAGCACCTCTGCATTGTCCTTGAGATACTCCTGCACCAGGGCCAGCACATTGGGATCAAAGGTCCTATTGGGTTCAGGCCAGGAAGCCGACCCCACAAGCGGGAGCGCCTGGGCAGCCTCCCTGTCCCAATTCACACGGCAGGCAAAGGCCTCCATGTAACAATCCGCCGCATTGTCTGCCCCGTCCGGCAGTTGATACCAATCGTCAAGCTGATCCAGCGTCACCGGATACCCCTGCGACTCCAGGGCCTCAATCTCCTGGGCCAGACGGCGAGACACAGACCACCTGAAGTAGGCAAACCACACCATGCCAGCCAAAAACACAATCAGCATCGTGCACCACAAAATCTTGCGTTTCTTTTGAGGCTGCCTTGGTTGTGTCATACGAAGCTCCTTAACTTGCATCATTAAAAACGCGTGTCCAGCATAACGAATTTCAAGGAGAAGGTAAAGGAGGTTTCAAGCGGACGACCTGCTGAGACAGCACTATCAGCAAGTCATGACACAGCGCATGGCATAGGTGAAACCGGCCTTGAAAGGCGAATCCCGGCCCTTAGGCACTCACTCTAAAGTCTTTCCGGATACACGCCTTGCTGGATCAGTGCCTGTATATGAGCCTGCGCCAGGGCCTGATCTTCCTTGTACGTCACGCCGAACCAGGGATCCCGGGTCTCAAGGACCTGGACTGTGACTTCGCCGCAATGCATCAGGTCGTCCACGGCAGCGGGAAGATAGAACTCCTGCTTGAGACCGGGGCCTGCTGCAAAGAACGCGTCAAACCTGGCAGCGAGCTGGCTGATGAATGCCGGTTTGAAGCCCCAGCAGTTCATGGACACACAGGTCTGTTCATGCAATTCTGTGGGGGTGCCGTCCGGTGCCAGACCGCGAAGCACACCGTCCGACTGCTTGCCGATATCTGTATGCTCTGCAATGGACACCAGGCGGGATTCACCGCCCACCTGACACACGCCCCGACATACGGTGCCTGCCTCGGACAGGGTCTGGCTGAGACAGTAGCCCACCATGGCATGGGCATTGGGCAGGGGATCGTTCTGCAAAAATGCGTTTAACTGGGTAAAGGCGTGGGGGCCGTAGTAATCATCCGCATTGATCACGGCAAAGGGGCCATCGAGCTCAGCCCGGGCGCACAGCAGCGCATGGCCCGTGCCCCAGGGTTTTTCACGATCTGCAGGCACTGTGCCGGTCAATTCTGTGTCGAGTTCCTGGAATGCATAGGCCGTTTCAATGCGACCCTCCCAGCGAGCATTGATTCTCTCACGAAAGGCCGGGTCCATGAACTCTCGAATCACGAACACCACGCGTTTGAAACCAGCGTGTTTCGCGTCATGAATGGAATAATCCATGATCGACTCGCCGTTTGGCCCCATGGGCACCACCTGCTTGAGCCCGCCAAACCGGCTGCCCATACCGGCCGCAAGAATCACCAGTGTAGAGTCCTGTGTCATTCATCTTCTCCAATATATTTTTCAGATAAAAAACTCCGCACACTGTACACGATCAGGCCAGTTTCGTCCAGATTTGCCAGTTTTGACTCAAGTAATCTATGCAGAAAACCGATTTATCCTTGTAATTTGATAACTAATGCTTACAATTTACAATAATGATTAAGCGTAACCTCAGTCATATAATACACCAGTCATTACAGCATTTCCCGGCCGTAGGACTCGTCGGCGCGCGCCAGGTCGGTAAAACGACTCTGGCCAAGATGATTTCCAAGGAATGGTCGTCAAGCAGTGTGTATCTGGATTTGGAGCGCCCTGCTGATCACGCTGCATTATTGGAACCTGAGCGTTTTCTGGATAGATATGCATCTCAACTGGTCATTATTGATGAAGTGCAACTCAGCCCCAATCTGTTTCCTGTGTTGCGTAGCCTGATCGACAGAGATCGACATGCAGGTCGTTTTCTTCTGCTGGGCTCATCCAGTCCGGACCTAATGAGGCAATCAGGAGAATCTCTGGCAGGTCGAATTGTCTACCATGAACTAGCTCCGTTCGCGCTTCATGAATTGCCCTCAGATCATATGGACAGTCTTTGGCTGCGCGGCGGATTTCCTGACAGCCACCTGGCCGCCGATGATGATATCTCCGCGCAGTGGCGAGACAACTTTATCATGACCTATTTACAGAGAGACCTGACCGCCATGGGCTATGATATTCGCCTGCCTGCCATGACATTAAGGCGGCTTTGGCAAATGCTGGCACACAGTCATGGCCACACGATTAATCTAAGCCAACTTGCCACCAATCTTGAATTGTCAAGACAGTCCATACGAAAGATCCTGGACATCCTCAACGAAACATTCATGATACGTCAACTTCCGCCCTTCCATACAAACCTCAAGAAACGCCTGGTCAAAACGCCTAAGGTTTATATCCGAGACAGTGGCATACTTCATTCTTTGTTGGGACTCAATACATGGGGAGACCTGCTGGGACATTCTATTGTCGGCATGAGCTGGGAAGGTTTTTGCCTGGAGCAGATTCTCAATAGACTGCCCACAGCCTGGAACGCTTTTTTCTATCGCACTCAAGCACACGCCGAAATAGACCTTGTCCTGCAAAAATCATCTGGCGAGCCGCCTATACTGGTTGAATTTAAACACGCTCAGGCCCCGAAGCTGTCAAAAGGATTCTGGTCCTCCCTTCACGATCTTCAACCCCAAGCCAGCTACATCGTGTATCCAGGCACCACGGCCTACCCATCAGGGGCCAATATTGAAGTCTTGCCCTTAACCCAGATCGAAACCATTTGGCACAAAAGCCAGCAACCCCCTAGCCCCTAATCCGCAGCCCCCTAACCCACAACATTTGCCATGATCCTCCAGTTCCTGTACAATACCCCCCTTTGAACCGTGAACCGCGATCTGTGATCTGTGATCTGTGATCCATGAACTGTGAACCGTGAACCTAATAACCTTGAACCCATGGTGGTGGAGTTTAAACCATTAACGAGCCTCGCATCAGTTTGAAACGTTACATCCTGCAGTACAAGATGGACATCGTCTGGACTGTGGTGTGTACACTGGTCACCGTGGGCATCAGCCTGACCCTGCCGTTTCTCATGCGCCAGGCCATTGACGGACTCACCGACAAGACCCTCTCGCGCACCGGGCTGCGAGACCTGCTCCTGTGGTACGGCGGTCTGTCCGCAGTGGCCGTGGTATTTTCCCTGTATCTGCGCAAGATCCCCATGAAACTGTCCCACAAGGTGGAGTTTGCCCTGCGAAACGACGTGTTCGATCACCTGACACGCATGGACCAGGCGTTTTTCCGCAGTGAACGCACAGGCGATCTGATGACGCGCATGTCGTCGGACATGACCCTGTTGCGCGATACCATCGGCCAGGGCCTGCTCCAGGGCATTCGCACGGGCATGGTCCTGTTGCTGGCATCCATTGTCATGCTGATCACAGACACGAGCCTGGCACTGCTCGTGCTGGGACTGTACTTCCCCATGACCGCGATATTTTTCCTGGTACTCAGGGCCATGCGGCGCACACAGAAACTCCTGCAGGAACAGGTCTCAGACGTGTCCAACTTCTGCCAGGAAAGCTTTGCCGGTATCCGGTGCATCAAGGGATTTGCCCTGGAAGAGCGACGCATCGGCCTGTTCGAATATCTGAACAGGGATCTGGTACGCCTGAACATGAAGGTCCAGGCGGGGCGTCAATCCCTGTGGCCGTTTATGGCGTTCTGGTTCTGCCTGAGCGTGATGATGATCCTGAACCTGGGCGGGCGCCAGGTGGTTCGGGGCGAGCGGTCTCTGGGCACACTGGTTCAGTTCATGCAGTACCTGTTGTACATGCAGTGGCCCCTGCTGGCCCTGAGTTGGATCACGAGCCTGTTCCAGCAAGGCAAGGTGAGCTGGCAGCGTATCTGTCACATCCTGGAACAGACGCCCGCCATCGCCGATACAGACCAGACGGATTTTCAGATCCAGCAGCTCACAGGGGACATTCACCTGCAGGACCTGAGCCTGGACCTGAAGGATCGACGTTTTCTCGACCATATCAGCCTGAAGATTCCGACTGGCACGACACTGGGCATCACCGGCCCGACCGGGTCCGGCAAGACCCTGCTCGTGTCACTGGTAGCCCGGCTCATGGACTCCACCAGCGGCAGCATTCGTGTGGACGGCCATGACATCAAGGTGATTCCCCTGAGCGTGTTGAGAAAACACATCGGCTTTGCTGCGCAGGAACCGATCCTGTTCTCCAGGACCCTGGAGCACAACATCGGCTTCGGTGTGAGCGAGCCGGATGAAGCCCTGATTCAGTGGGCTGCAGAGGTGGCCCATCTCACAGAGGACATCCAAAGCTTCCCTGAACGCTTTGATACGCTGCTCGGCGAACGCGGTGTCACCCTGTCCGGCGGGCAGCGTCAACGCGCCAGTATCAGCCGGGCCGTGGCCCGTCACCCGGACATCCTCATCCTGGACGATGTGCTCTCTGCCGTGGACACGCAGACCGAGGCTGCCATCATGAAGAAGCTGCAGCCCGTGATGCAAAAGCGAACCACGCTGTTTGTGAGTCACCGCATCTCCACCCTGCAATACGCAGACGAGATCGTGGTCATTGAACACGGATGCATCACACAGCAGGGTACGCATGATGAGTTGATCAAACAGCCCGGCTATTACGCAGAACTGAACATGTTGCAGCAGATACAGAGCCAGTTGGAATAATTCTTAATTCTTATTTTTGAATTTTGAATGCTTAATTGTTGATGGATAAACAAAAAAAGACATCTTTTGACACAGGGGCTGCGAAGCGGTTGCTGGCGTATGCGCGCCCGTATACCCGCTGGATGGTCCTGGCCCTGGTGGTGATTATCGCCATGTCCGGCCTGGTGAACTACCTGCCTGTACTGATCCAGAAGATCACAGACACCTGCCTGCTCAATACGAGCGAGACTGCCAATGTGCGCGTGTCGCGTCTGGCCCACCTCAGCCTGCTGTATATTACATTCGCCTTGGTCGGCCATATTTTGAGGTACGGTCAGGGCATGCTCACCGTCTGGCTGGGCCAGCGTATCATCTATGACCTGCGCATGGCCGTGTACAAAAAGGCCATGCGACTGCATCAGGGACACTTTGACCGCACACCCGTGGGTGCCCTGCTCACACGCGTCACCTCTGACATTGACCGCATGCAGGGCTTTGTCACGGACGGCGTGGTAGGCACTGTGGCAGATGTCTTCATGCTCATCAGCATCATGATCTACATGGTCGTGCTCCACTGGCAGGTGGCCCTTGTCCTATTCACAGTCCTGCCCGTCATGTTTGCGGCCCTGCATATGATCAACCGGAAACTGCGCCACGCCAACCGTTTGATCCGCGAACGCCAGTCGGCCATCAATGCCCTGCTCCAGGAAGACATCGTGGGCATGACCACCATTCAACTGTTCAACCGTCAAACCACTGCATGCGGCGAATTTCGAGAACGCAACACCCACCTGCGAAGCGCCTACTTCGAAGAGGTCCGCTGGTTCAGCCTCTACTTCCCGGTCATTGAAGCCGGCCAGGCCGTGGCCTTTATCCTGATCCTGGGGGCAGGCGGCTGGCTCCTACTCAACCAGAGCAGCGTCATCTCGCTCGGCGTACTCGTGGCCTTTCTCACATACATCCGCGACTTCTTCAGACCACTCGGCTCCCTGTCAGACAAGGCCGGCATGTTCCAGACGGCCATGGCCTCAGCAGAACGCATCTTCGCCCTGCTCGACACGCCCGAAGCCATCAAAGATCCCAGGCAGTCACTGCCTCCCAATCAAATCACCGGCCCCATTGCCTTTGACCACGTGTGGTTTGCGTACGACAAGGAAAACTGGGTCATCAAGGACCTCAGCTTTCAGGTCGAACCCGGCCAGATCATTGCCGTGGTCGGTGCCACAGGCGCAGGCAAGAGCACCATCATCAACCTCATCGGCCGATTCTACGACGTGCAGCAAGGCGCTGTCACCATCAACGGTCACGACATCCGGCAGTTCAGGAAGGCCCACCTCAGATCCCGTCTGGGCTATGTGTTCCAGGACCCGTTCGTGTTTGCAGGCACTGTGGCAGACAACATCTCCCTGCTCAACCCGGACCTCACACGCGACGATCTGATCAGTGCCGCCACAACGGTCAATGCCCACACCTTTATTCAAGACATGCCGAATGGCTATGATACGGTACTCAACGAGCGAGGCGACGGCCTGTCCTTCGGCCAGAAACAACTGCTCTGCATGGCACGCACACTGGCACAGGACCCGGAACTGTTGTTCGTCATGGACGAGGCCACCGCCAGCGTGGACACGGCCACAGAGGTCCTCATCCAGGACGCGCTGAACAAGCTCATGCACAACCGCACCAGCATTGTCATCGCCCACCGCCTCAGCACCATCCGCCACGCCAACCAGATCCTGGTCATGCGTCACGGCCAACTCCTCGACTCAGGCACGCACGATGAACTCATGCGGCACAGTGTCTACTACAAACATCTCTACGAACTGCTCAGGCATTCACCGGAGGTGTAGATGGCTTGCGACAAAGGCTGAAGGATGAAAGGTGAAACCTGAAAAGCTGGATTCGCACATCAGCTTTCACCTTTCAGGTTTCATCCCTTGTCTTAGACGACGCACTTCACATTTTCAGCCTTCGGCATATCATCCTTTGGCATCAAGGCATTGCAATATTCGTGAGGGTCAATGGCACGATGCGCTTGCGTGTGGACAAGGCAAAAGTATACTCCAGTTTGACAATATCCAGATGACCTGTGGCCCGGAATGTATTTGTGGTGACATCGAAACCATCGATAGATTCACCTCTGCCAAGAACTGTTCCTCCGACGTTGGTATGATTCGGACCGTAGATGGTTCTTCGGTCAACGAGGGCTTCCGCATCCCATAGAGGAGACCTTGGCAGGAGGCCGAAAGCTGAATCAATGGCTTCACACTGGGTGGCCCCAGGCATGAGAGACACCTGAACCGGCCACCGTTGCAGCTTCTCTTTTACGGTATACTCCCATTTTCCATTCTCCTCAACCACGTTTTCAATCATTACCTCAAAACCCGGCACCAACTCCTGCCATGTGTCCATGGATTCGAACGGCACGTCAATGGTGGTCAATAGATCACATTCCAGCACATGCACGTAGAAATCAACCTGAGACAGGACCGACGGCATGGGCCGTTGAGAATCCAGTTGAAACTGCAGTTCAAAGGGGTAAGATGCCACAGGAAGCATGGCCCAGCAGAAGAACGACGATTCAAATGGACTCACTACGCCTTTGAGGGAGAGGGTTTCCCCCTGCTCTCCCAGCACCTGACAGACCACACCCTGACGCGTATCAATACCGAGCAGGTCCGCCCCATCGATGACATCAATGGTGCCGCTGATGGTCATCATGCGTGTTTGATTGTTCGGATCAAGTGGCGGATGTGTCAAGGGGTTGGCCATGACTTCTATGCTTGACACACGATTCCAGGTTGCGTCGAAGACCTCAGCACCATTCCACATCACTTTATTGGGATCCTCGGATAACGTGCATCGCCCAAGGACAACACCGCTGTCAAAGGGCATAGGCGCATGAAGGCCATGGAAGATGCTCAATTCGGGATAGCCGCCGGATTCAGGCATGAGCCAGATATCTGCCAGGCCGTTCTCAGACTCTCCCACAAAATCCCACCCAGCCTGAAGGTATGTCTGCTCATCCTTCATAAGAGCGGTTGTTAATCCAGTCCCTCCGGTACCGGAAGAAATGCCACTGGCCTCAACATCCCAAAAGGAACCAGAGATAGTACTTCCAAACTCATACAGGATGCCGGTCAGGCCGCCGACATCAAGCCCTGCCTCTCTTTCAATCAGGCATGTACTGTAGGAGTTAACAACATCCCCCGGACGCAAACCAACGCCCATGAGCCCACCAACTTTGTCCAAGCCGAACACACTGCCGCCTGTAAAGCAATCCTCAATCGGGCTTTCATTCCTCCCCACAAGCCCCCCCACTTCGCTTTCTCCAACCACTGTTCCCAACGCGAAACATTGGCGAATGTGCCCTTCATTGTGCCCTGCGAGCATGCCGATGCGGCGACCTGTGCCCGTTACATTGGCATCCACAATCCCCAGACCCAGGATCTGCCCGGGAAACTCAAGCACACCCACCAATCCGAGGTGATTGCCGCCTGTCACTGTCAGGTTGGAAATGACATGGCCGTTCCCATTGATCGTTCCTGTAAATGACGCCTGATCGTCAAAGGAGCTTACAGAAGGCGCGTTTGTAGGGGCGATCACGGCCTGATCAAAGGTGTACCCGGCCATATCGATATCAGCCGTGAGCACAAAATGCTTGCCATAGTCGCCTGAAGAGGTGCTCAACTGAATCAAATCCTCAGGCGAAGACAGCACATAAGGCACTTGAAGTGTGCCCAATCCACCGCTGTACGCCCAGCACTGGGACCACGCCATGCCCAGCAGCACAAATCCAACAATCACTTTCAAAGCCTTATGCGGCCCTACACGATTTTTCCCATCTTCAAATATCTTCTTCATCTTCATTTCTCCCGCTAAAACATGGTTTCCAGGCCGAATACCCGGATGTCTTAATGTACAGTCCAGGTTTGGGTGCCAGGGTAACACGAAAAAATACAAAAATGATCATATCCAAGAATGAACATCCTCAATTTCATAGGAGAATAAATAGGTAAGTACTGATTGAATACAAAAACTGAAACAGTGCAACATTTACGTGAAGGAAATGGACTTATGGCTGATCTGAAAACCACTTACCTGGGACTTGAGCTCAAAAACCCAATTGTTGTCGGGGCGTGCGATTTGACTGCAGACATCGAGAAAATCAAGCAGATTGAAGCAGCCGGCGCAGGCGCACTGGTGATCAAATCTCTCTTTGAAGAACAAATTCAATTGGAGTCCTACAAAATGGAGCAGTCGCTTCACGAGAACGACAACCTCCATGCTGAAATGACGTCGATCTTCCCGGAACTCGAGCATGCCGGGCCGGCCGAGCATTTGATGTGGGTCAAAAAGGCCAAGGAAGCGGTGTCCATTCCTGTGATCGCCAGTCTCAATGCAGTGAGCACCGACGTCTGGCTCGATTACGCAAAACAACTTGCTGACACGGGTGTGGATGGATTGGAGTTGAATTTCTATGCCGTGCCCAGCCTGGACAATCAGTCCGCAGCACACATAGAAGATGCCCAGATCGCGATATTGCAGGCCATCAAGTCAAGTGTCTCCATACCGGTCAGCGTCAAACTCAGTCCCTTCTACACCAACCCTGCACACGTGATCACCCGATTCGACCAGGCCGGTGCGGATGGTGTGGTTCTGTTCAATCAGTTGTTTCAATCGGACATTGACATCCACAAGGAGAAACAGACCTTCGCCATGAGCCTGAGCGGTGAAAAGGACCACCGGCTGCCCCTGCGTTTCGTGGGATTACTGCATGGCAACATGACCGGGACACTGTGCGCATCCACCGGTATTTTGAATGGCACGGGCATCATCCAGATGTTGCTGGCCGGGGCTGGCAGCGTACAGGTGGTCAGTGCCCTGTACAGGGATAAAATCAAGGCCATTGAGACCATGCTCAATGATCTTGAGCAGTGGATGGATGCCAAGGGGTACGCGTCTCTGCATGACTTTGTCGGCAAGTTGAGTCGCAAGAACCTGAAGGACCCGTGGGCGTATCAGCGCTCACAATATGTCCGGGCCCTGCTCAGAGAAAATCCCATGGGGTAATGGCTGGGCGTAGCCTGCCGTCATGGACAGATCAGCATGTACAACACTTTACGTAATCGGAATGCAGGGGTTGCATTAGCGTGTCTTTGGTGTATACCCCAGCTTTCCCCACGTACCTCGTTGTAACCAGTACAAATCTCGCCGGTCATCGTCTGTGGGCGGAACCAGGTTGGTTGGTGCCTTTTGGTACTCATTATCCTTGGCAAATTTGATGGTCTCCATGCCTGACCACTTTCTAAATCCTGAACGACCATCTGCAAAGGCCACGCAGGTCCCTATACCATGCCGAACCGGAGGGTCGTCCCACCACCGCTCCTGATCGTATTCCACAGCAAACGAATCAGGTGTGATATACCCCTCATCAATAAAGACAATCCTCTCCGCCGGACGTTTCATATCCGTGGTTCTCTTGATATACTTGCCGCGCCACCCGGCATTTTTCACATTAGCATGGCAAATACCGTTCATTGAGAACATGATCGAGTAGGTACGCATCTCCCCGCGTTTGCCAGTGGGACACCGGTAGAGCTTTTCATTCTTTGTGAAGGGCCACAGTGCGCCTTTTCTAATGGCTTCCTTTTCCAGCTCATCATCTCCATTGGGCAGATTATCATCTCTATAGACCCATGGTTCTTCATTGGCGTGTCCATTCACAGGATCATACGCAGGCCAGTCATTGCCTGCATTTCCTTGAACGATCCGACTGTCGTTCTCGTCCGCATACATGATCCAGGCCAGGCCCAATTGTCTTAAATTGCTCAAGCAGGAGGCCCTCTTACCCTGTTCCCTGGCGCGACTCAGTGCAGGCATGAGTATTGCCATCAATACTGCAATAATGGCAATCACGACCAACAATTCAATGAGTGTAAAACCTTTTTGTCTATGCACGGTCATCCTCCTTTTAGAATGAACTTTGACACACAATTGTAGCGAAACGGCGGCAAACCTGCAAGTATTTCGCCTGGAAAAAGAGAGTCTGGCATATTCAGGGCTCAACCGGTACAATTGTAGCGGCCAAAGACTATCAACTTTATTATGGGTAATTCAGGTGAATACTATGAGACGAGTCGTTTTTGTGTTGTTTTCATGCCTTTGTTGCCAATTCGCTCTGGGCACGGCTGCCATCAAAAACCTGGGAGTTGAAGCCACCCTCTCTGCCTCAGGTCAGTACAGCGAAGCCTATGATCCAAAATTCACGTCGGACAACAAGATCCCTGGCGCAAACAGCCGGCAGGACACCCACGAAGCCTGGTGTGTGCCGCTGGCCGCGGCCAAGGACGCGTGGATCAGTTTCACATGGAAAGAGACCGTGGAGGTCGCATCCATTGTGTACTGGGGACGCTGTGCCTGGATGGATACTGAAAACTTCAGTCGCTGTCAGGTCTACGTGGACGGAGCCCGTGATCCCCTGGCCACAGCGGATCTGGCCATGGGACCCCAGGCGCAGGTGATCGCTCTTTCAAGCCCTGTGAAGGCCAGACAGATCAAACTGGTCTTTCCTTCCAACTATGGGGGCATGAATCCGGGGGCCTCTGAGATCGGCCTCTTCTCAACCGTCCCGTCAAAGGCACAACTCGCCCAGTATGAGTCCCCCAGTCTTCAGATCTCAGACGAAACCGCCAAACTGGTTGGCGCAGGGCAATTCGGCTTCACCCGATTGCTTGTGGTCCAGCGTTACCTGAGTGACTCCACGCATGTCTACACCTATCACCAGGAGGGACTTCGACCTGGCGGCGGATTGTGGATCGCCGATTTCGAGGGCGGCCAGCTGGGGATGACAAAAATCCTGGACTCCTCGAAAGGCCAGATCCTGGATGCCGCACTGCACTACAATGGTGAAACCATCCTGTTCAGCTGGAAAGAGACCATGGACGACTTCTTTCAACTGTACACCATGCGTGTGGACGGTACCCATCTCAAGCAGATCACCTCACATCCCTCGAACAATTTCAATGCCAGTTTTCTGCCGGACGGCGGCATCGTATTTCTGTCGGACAGGAAACCGGCCTACGCCTACTGCTGGCAAACCACAACCCCCATCCTCTGGCGGTGTGACAGCGAAGGTGGTCAGCAGCAGCGAATCAGCTCCAATTACCTGAACGACTTCACGCCATCGGTCATGTCGGACGGCAGGGTTCTCTATTCACGATGGGAATATGTGGACAGACCTGCCATCCCCATCCAGAGCCTGTGGACCATCAACCCGGACGGCACCCAGTTGGAAGGCATGTTCGGCAATCGTTCCCTGAGCCCGGCCACATTCATGGATGCACGCGAGATCCCCGGTTCAAACAAGAAGATACTGTGCGTGCTCACTGCGCACAACGGCACCTGCCGCGGCGCGATCGGTATTGTCGATCCGGTCCTGGGAGGCAACGCTCAGGAGGCCATCGTCAACCTGACCCCGGAGGTCAATATCGGCCAGGTAAATGCCGGGGACGGGAATCACATTCGAGGCCCCTATCTCAATCCTTTCCCAATCAATGACAGATTCTACCTGGTCTCCAAGGCCGGACTGATCCAGTTGAGGGACTATCAGGGGCAACGCTGTGACACACTGGTTCCCACACAGGACAACATGGGATTTTTCAATCCCCAGCCGATTCAGCCCAGGACGCCGGAAAGACTCATTGCCTCCAGTCTCAAACCGGACCTGAACGCAGAAGACACGCCGTGGGCCACACTCATGATGCAGGACGTGTACAACGGCCTCGGCAATTCGGTTGAACGAGGCAGCATCAAGAGACTCGCGATTGTCCAGGAGATTGAAAAGCCCCTGGGCATCAGTCCTGATCTCCGGGCCTTTGGCTTTCAATTCCCGGTGGTCAGTTGCGGCGCCACCTATGCCCCCAAGAAGATCTGGGGCTATGCCACGGTGGAGGCCGACGGCTCTGCCAACTTCAAGGTGCCCGCGGAAAAACCCATCTACTTTCTGCCCCTGGATGACAAGGGCATGGCTGTCCAGAGAATGCGAACCTTTACGCACCTGATGCCTGGTGAGGTCCAATCTTGCATAGGCTGTCACGCAGATCGAAATTACGCCATGGCCAATACCACCGGACAATCCATGGCCCGCCCCAGTGCCATGATGCGGGACACCGAGTCACTCGCCGAACCCTCCTGGAGCGTGACAGGCTTCAGCTACCCGCACATTGTGCAGCCCATCCTGGATCAACACTGTGTCGAGTGTCACGGACGTGACAAGCCCGCAGGCAACCTGGAACTCACAGGGGACAAGACCGACTTCTTTAATGTGTCTTATGAAAATCTGGTGCGCAAAGGCACCCAGGCCACAAACTGGCAAATCGGCTGGGCATCAGGCGATTTTGGAAAGAACAAATACACCTCATGGATCGCGACATACAATGGTCAGGAGAAGAACATCCTTGAGATTGAGCCGGGCCATTGGGGTGCCAAGGCCTCATTGCTTGCCCAGGTCATTGACCAGGGACATCCTGACGAACAGGGCAAGCCTCAAATTGACATGACACCGGACGAAAAGGCCAGGGTCTATGCGTGGCTGGACCTGAATGTACCCTATTACGGCACAAGCCATTCCAACTACACCAGCCTGCGCGGGTGCAGACAGCAACTGCCCGATGGCTTTGACGCCCTGATGGTCGACATCGGTCAAAGACGATGTGCCTCTTGCCACACAGACGCCAAGAAAAATGGAGACTGGATACTCCGATCGAAAGACCATTTTTATGTGCGCATTGATCATCCTCAGTGGAATGACTTCCTCCTGGCACCCCTGGCAAAAGAGGCCGGCGGTACAGGACAGTGCGCACAGCCCGTTTTCAAGACCACGGACGATGAGGATTACCAAAAGATCATGGCAGCCTTTGATCAGCTCGCGCAGAAGCTGACGCAGAATCCCAGGTACGATATGATGCCCCTGGAAGACCAGTGGGACAGTTGTCAGGCAGAAGTCAACACAGCTCGTCTTGTATCCAAGGAATGACATGACCCTGAGATCTCCCCTGATTTGGCCTTGCCTGATCAGCCTCGTTGCCTGGCCAGGGCTCGCACAGGCAGCGTCGTTTTTTGAGACACGCCTGGATGATCCGGCAGCCGTCTATTTCACACAAAACCATTTCCCTGTGCATGGTGATGGCGCGGAGGATGATTCGCCGGCACTGCAGCAGGGCATTGACCGGGTGGCATCATCTACCGGGGCCGGTGTCCTGTTCATCCCCTCAAGCACGTACCGCCTTACAAAGACCGTAAATGTGTGGCCCGGTGTACGCCTGATCGGGTATGGCAGGACACGGCCCGTGTTCACCCTCGGCGCGAACACACCCGGTTTCCAGGAAGGCGACGACAAGTATATGCTGTTCTTCTCTGGAGGTCGGGGCCGGGGTAATGACAGCACGCCGCGAGACGGCGGCGCTGGCACCTTTTACAGTGCCATCAGCAATATCGATATCAGGATCGGGCCCGGCAATGACGCAGCCATTGGCATCTGTTTCCACGTGGCGCAGCACAGTTATATTGCACACATGGACTTCCGGCTCGAGTCAGGTCTGGCCGGATTGAAAGACATTGGCAATGAAGTCGAAGACCTCCACTTTGTCGGCGGTCAGTACGGCATCATCACCAAACGGTCCGCGCCGGGCTGGCCCATCCTGGTCATGGACTGCACCTTCGAAGGACAGAGCGAAGCAGCCATCAGTTGCGATGAGTCAGGCCTTGTCATTGTGAGACCCTATTTCAAAAACATACCCACAGCAGCGTCTATTGCCCCGACCAAACCGGACGAACTCTGGATCAGTGATGCCCGTATGGAACACATTACCGGCCCGGCCCTGGTGATCAGCAATGAGCACAACGCCCGTACTCAGATCAATGTCCAGAACACCTTCTGCCTGAATGTCCCAATCCTGGCCCGTTTCCGTGAGAGCGGCAAAACAGTGGCAGGCAAGGGCAAGGCTTATGTGGTTGAACAGTTCAGTCACGGATTGCATATCACTGACCTGGGTGACACTCGACAGATCAAAACAACGCTCACGTCGCATGAAGTCACCTCTTCCCCTGTCCAGGTAAAGACTGACATCCCCGCCCTGCCTTCCAGCGACACCTGGGTCAATGTTCGCACATTGGGTGCCAAGGGCGATGGTCAGACAGACGACACAGCAGTCCTCAAGCGTGCCATTGCAGAGCACCGAACGCTCTACCTGCCCACAGGATGGTACTGCGTGAGTGACACATTGAAATTCAAACCCGACACTGTCCTGATCGGGCTCCATCCTTCCACGACTGTGATCAACCTGCCGGACAACACCCCTGCATTTGCAGGCCAGGGCGGGCCCAGGCCCGTGATCGAAGCACCGCAGGGTGGCACCAATATCATCACAGGCATTGGTGTGTATACAGGGGCGGTGAATCCCCGGGCTGTGGGTGTCAAATGGATGGCCGGCACACAGTCCATGATCAACGATGTGCGTTTCCATGGCGGACACGGCACCAGTATTCCAGGCCAGAGAAATCGCTTCGGCAGACAGGGCAATCGCGACGCCTGGGACAGCCAGCAGGCCAGCCTGTGGGTCACGAATAACGGCGGAGGCACCTTCAAGGACATCTGGACACCCAGCCCCTATGCCAGGGCAGGCATGGAAATTTCTGACACGTCCACGCCGGGACGTGTCTACGCCATGTCCATCGAACACCACGTCAGTCACGAGGTGGTCATTCGCAATGTCTCCAACTGGCAGTTCTATGCCATGCAGTTCGAAGAGGAACGAGAAGAAGGCCCCAGGGCCCTGCCCCTGGCCATCGACAATTCCAGGGATCTCCTGTTCGCCAACACATTCTTCTACCGTGTCATCAGTTGCTTTGTCCCGTTTCCCCATGCCGTGAAAGTCACGG
>JAIPFM010000021.1 GCA_021736645.1 Phycisphaerae bacterium
GTCCTTGTTCACGCGCTGAAATTCACTCATTTCGATGTTCATTTCCTGCGCGATTTCTTCTGCATAAGGTCTCCGTCCCAACCTTGTTTCCAGGATCTGCGTGGCCCGACCGAGTTGATTACCACGCGCGCGTACCAACCTGGGGACCCAGTCCATACTTCGGAGTTCATCCAGGATGGAACCCTTGATACGGGGTACACAATAGGTTTCAAATTTCACTCCTCTATCAGGGTCATAGGCCTCAATGGCATCCATAAGGCCAAAGATGCCGGCACTGATGAGATCATCCAATTCAACCTTGTTAGGCAGCCGGGAGTGGAGTCGTTCGGCTGAAAAACGGACAATGTCCTTGTAATGTTCCATGAGCAGGTTTCGATAATAGCCATTGCCTGTTTTGTGAAATCCTGCCCAAACACCCTTGATATCCAATTTTTCTCTAGTTTTCATAAGCATCCTGTTTAAGATTTAACGGCAGGCAGCCTCAAAAAACTTAAGGGAGGGATTCTGCAAAGGAGAGAAGGAAATGACCTCCGGCCCGGTGTCGCACTCTCACAATAAAAGAGGATTTACGTCAGAGGCCCTTCCCCACGATGGGGAAAAACGCTCTTCCAAAGCAATCGATGGCCGACCCTTCGGACATTAAAAATCCACAGACGTCAATCCCGCACTCACGGCAAATCTAGTGAGTTCTGGAACAGTATGTAAATCCAGCTTTTCCATAATGTTTCGGCGCGTGGAATCCACGGTTTTGGGACTGAGGTGAAGATGTAAGCCGATTTCCTTTGTACTGTACCCTTCTGTCACCAGCTGCAGAATTTGTTTCTCTCTACCAGACAGCAGATTCAGCCCCTTGTCCGTGGTGCGATTGAAACTGGGGCACAGATGACTGTTGATAACCACATTGGCAATCTCCGGACTCAGATAGTAATCGCCATTGACAACGGCGTCCAGGGCCGTGGAAATCTCTTCATATACCCCGCTTTTAAGCACATAGGCGAGACAACCGGCCTTCAAGGCCTCTTTGACAATGGTGTCATCTGCGTTCATGGACAGAACAATTATCTTGACACTGGGGCATGCAAGCGATATCTGACGCATGGCCTCAATGCCATTCATTTTCGGCATGGTAATATCCATAATTACAAGATCAGGCTTGAGCTCTTGCATACACTTGACCGCCGCTTCGCCATTCTGAGCCTGGCCCACAACTTCAGTATCACGTCTCTCACAGACCAGGGCCTTGAGCCCTTCAATGACGAGAGGGTGGTCGTCTACTATCAGGATTCGCATGATCAATTCACTCCAATTCAGGAAGTCTCTTTTTGCATGATCGGTACAGAGAGTGTGACTGTAGTCCCCTGGCCCTGGTGCGATTCAAACACCAGACTACCCGCCTGCCTTGACAGGGCTTCACGAACACTGAGCAAGCCGTACCCCTCGCTCGTTTCGCAAATCTTCTGGTCATGACAGCCGATACCATTATCCCTCAGCGTGACTACCATCTCATGGCCAGACCGAGCGAGAGAAAGCCAGACGTGCGTCGCCTTGGCATGTTTGACAACATTCATCATGAGTTCTCGAACACTACGAAACAGCAAGATTTCCACGTCCTCACTCAAGGGTTTATCACACTTGTCATTTATAAAATGCGTCAACAAACCGTACTTGGCGCCTGCGTCCTGGAGCCATTTTTCCGCCGCTAACTCAAAACCAAGCAGCGCCAAAACGGGATTGCCAAGGTCAAATGTCAGGGTCCGGACCGTCTTGAGAGTCCGGCCTAGGGAATCACGGATATGAGTCAAAGACTTGCGCATCGACTCATCCGTTACAGCGTCACACAGGGAAGCCACCTCAAACTTGATCATCACCAAAGATTGACTGATCGAATCATGAAGGCTTGCGGCAATGGACCGTTTTAATCGCTCCTCTGACAGGGTCAGTTCGGACGCCAAGGACTGAAGTCGCACCCGGTATTCACGCAACTCCTGTTCCGTTTCTTTTCTCTGTGTGATGTCCTGAGCCAAGGTTAAGAAATACAAGGGCACGCCCTGCTTGTCTCTCAGGAGTGACGTGGTTAATTGTAGGAATACAACGCGCCCGTCTTTATGTCTACACCTCTTTTCAACATTCGCCGGAGTCGTCTGCCCTGACAGGATTCGAGCCATGACCTCGGTACCCACAGCCCGGTCTTGAGGCATCCCAATATCTTGAAAGGTCATGGACAACAACTCGGTTTGGGAGTACCCTGTAATCGTTGAAAAAGCCTCATTGACCTGCTGGAAGCGACCGTCCAATGACACCAGAACCATGCCCAGGGGTGAATGGGTAATCATATTGACACACAGTTGTTCTGATTTCCAGAGTTTCTTTTCCGTCTCTAGATGCTCCAGGTTCTCCTCTTCAAGACGCTGCACTACCTTTTGAAGGGCCTCTGTCCGGAGCTGAACGGTTGCCTCTAACGCGTCCCTGGCCCTTAGCAACGATTCATTCGCTTGATTCCGCTGAACAAACCGCCACATTCCGCTCATGAGCAAGGTAATCAGGTGCTCATCACTTGCATTATAATTGACGGATTTATTGCCTACCGAAGCCACGGCCACAATGCGGTCCCCATCAAAAAGAGGCACCACCATGAAGCGCTTCACCGGAACATGCCCGTGCGGAAGGCCCTTCTTGCGCGTATCGAACTGCTTGTAATCATTGACAACCACCGTCTTTCGCGTCCTAATGGGCTCTGCCCAGAATCCCGCATGAACCACGTCCAAGGGAGGCAGGTTGCTTGGCATGCTGGATGGATAATCCCTGCTATTTGATGTCGCGTGACAGGTATAAGCGGATTCGTCTTCACTCAGCGTGCCTATGAATCCAATTTCGCTTTGGGTTAAAACCACGGCCTCATCCAAGGCAAAGACAGCCAACTCCTTGATGGACGCGTTGCCCATCTGACTCAAACGAAGAATCGCATCTAACCTGGAATCTTCACAGAACTTGCCCACGCCCTGTGATGACTCCTTATAACCAGGCTCTGCCATTTTTTTTTCTTCCACTACAGGCAATCTCTATACAGATCAATCCTGCAAATACTAACGTCTGTGACTGGTGTTTCCCCTGCGATTGCCAGCCAATCACCTTACATTTCTTGGGTATACCCGTGTATCACAGAAAAAAAGGATGAGGCCCGGCTAAAGGTAGGTTATAACTCCATAGATATCAATCCCTCACGTATCGCCAGTTTGGTCAGACCGGCAATAGAGTGTATACCCATTTTCTGCATGATATTGCGACGTGCGGCATCCACAGTCTTGGGGCTCAGGTTTATATCCCGGGCAATGACCTTGACAGACAGCCCCTGCGCAGTGAGTTGCAGAACCTGTCGTTCGCGTTCAGTCAGGGCCATGAAACCGCTGCAAGAACTGCAGGGCCCTGTCCCCAGAAAATCTTGGATGACCAGACCCGTGATCTCCGGGCTCAGGTATCTTTTGTTTTCGACGGCAGCTTCCAAGGCTGCTTCGATCTCTTCAAAATCTGCAGATTTTAACACGTAGGCGTCCGCTCCGGCCTTGATGGCCTCAGTCACAATACAGTGTTCAGTATGCATGGACAGGACTACGAGTTTGACTGCAGGATCAAAGGCGTGGATAGACCGCATTGCTTCAATGCCACTGAGTTCTGGCAGGGTAATGTCCATAATCACAGCATCAGGACGCAGCGTGTGAACGAGTTCCACGGCAGTTTCTCCATCCTCAGCCTCTCCGACAATCTCAACTTTGCCTCTTCTTTCAAAGTGCACCCGAAGTCCTTGTCGCATAATCGCATGATCATCTACCAGTACCAGTCTCATTGTGGCTGCGCTCCTATCTGATCGTCCTGCACAATCAGGGCAAGGGGAGCTTTTAGCGTGACACTGCAGCCCAGCCCCTTCCCGGTAATAATCTCAAGGCATCCCCCCAGCCTTTCCATAGACTCCTGGATGCTCAAAATTCCATAACCAGAAATGGTCACGTCAGCACTCTGGAGATCAAAGCCAATCCCGTCATCTGTCACTTGTATACAAACGTCTTGGCCCTTGCGACAGATCGCAATTGTGACATGTCGGGCCTGAGCGTGTTCGATGATATTATTCAGCAGTTCACGGATACAGCGAAACAAAACAGCCCTGAGATCTTGACCCAGAGGCTTCTCCAAGCCATCATCGGAAAAACTTGTGCACAAACCGTATTTTGCCTGTATTTCATCCCTGAGCCAATACTCTGTGGCCTTCACCAGGCCGAGGACATTGAGGGCCGGGAAGCTGAGTTGGTTCGTGAGAGATCTGGACTCCGTCAAGATGCACGAAAGCGATCGGGTGATCTCTGCAAGCCTCTCTCTTAGTGAGGGATCATCCATATCTCGAGTCAGGGTCACCAGATTCATCCTGGTTAAGGCCAGAGACTGACAGATCCCGTCATGGAGTTTTCTGGAGATCATCTGTTTGAGACGTTCTTCAGTCAGGGTTATTTTGGAGGTCAGAGACTTGAGTCTTTCCTGGTAATTCAGAAGCTGCCTTTGTGTAAGCTTGAGTTGCGTGACGTCAATCACGCCGGCAATGGCCCCCTTAAAATTGCCTTGCTCGTCCATGATGGGCGCAGTATCCAGGACAGTGTTAATCCGTCTACCGTCCTTATGTGTAAACTCAAACTCATGCACTGCCTTCTCACCCTTTTTACGGTTCTCAATCTTCTGATTTGCCAGTTTTTTTGCATCGTCATCCATGAAATCAAACAGGTATTTTCCCATCATGTCATCGACACTGTATCCAAGCATGTTTGACATGGGCTGGTTTACATAAGACGTCTTTGAATCAGCATCAATGATCCAGACCCTTTCCTGAAGGCTGTTAACAAGGGCACGATACTTTTCTTCACTTGCCCTTAGCTTGACTTCTTTATTTCGCTGTTCGGTAATGTCTTGTCCGGAGCCGATAGCCCCGATGATGGAGCCAACACTGTCGCGCAGGATCATATTGTGCCAGGCAATCAAACGGACCTGACCCTGAGCGTTTACGATGCGATTCTCAACATACTCTGCGGGCTTCACGTTTCCCTTTAGAATTTGACAAAATGCCTGCTCTGTCCTTTCACGATCTATGTCAGGCACAAATGTGTCAAACCACTTTTTGCCCATGATCCAGTCACGAGGAGCGCCCAGTATGTCGCAGCCCTTTCTATTGATCAGGATGACGCGTTGCCCTAAGTCCAGGGCCACTATGATGGCCGACACAATATCAAGGTACATCTCAGCCCTGTCTCGTTCAATGTGTAAGCTGATGCTCGCCTGCATGCTTGCTGTCACATCACGGCCCACAGCATAGATCAGCTTCAGATTCGACTGGGGTTGACATGCCCAGTTCAGCCAGCGGTAGGATCCGTCCTTACAGCAGTACCGGTTTTCCAAGTCAATGACTTTCTCTCCCTGCTCGAGCTTTTCTTTTATCAATGCCTCGGTGCGTTCAGCATCATCGGGATGAGTGAAGCAAAAGAATGGACGACCCAGCCACTCTGCTTCCCTGTACCCGAGAATTCGCTCAAACGCAGGATTCACCCTGACAAACCTTAGTGACTGTAGATCTATGATACAGATCGGATCAAGTGAGAGTCTGAATAGGCCGTCCAAATGTTCTTCCAGCACCTGCTTTTGACGTCTCAATCCGAGATTCGCGGCCCGATGCACATGGTGTATGAGTCTATCCGGATGATCGGTCTTATCCACATACGCCACAGCCCCCAGGTTCAAGGCTTTCTTGGCGGTCTCGTAAGAGCCCAATCCCGTATTCACGACCGTGGGAATCTTTTTGAAATAAGGGCCGATTTCTCTCAGGAACAGATCCTCTGCCATATCAGGCAAGTGCAGATCAATGACCATCACATCGAAGAGGTCCTGTGACAGAGAGGTCAGGGTCTCAGTAGCATTCTTGCAGGAAACGACCTTAAATGCATGCACACACAAAATTTCCTCCAGAGACTGACGCTGAGCAGGATCACCTTCAACCAGCAGTATACAGGATTGTGGAGCATGGATCATTGTGGGATCGTCCATCATGCTGTTTTCACCCCGTGTTTACAGTCGTCGGCCTGACAACTGGATCTGATTTGTGCCACATCCGCAGCCGCCTGCTCAAAAATGGCCTGAAAACAGGACTCATTCTCAGTCAAATCCCTTGTCACTTGCAGTGTACCCTTGCTGGTCATACCCAATTCCTTCATTCTCTATCATGCTGCGGCAAGAAATCAAACACCTCCATAGTAACAAGCAGACATCACATGTCAAGTCATGCATACACACAAATGTTGATAGGCAATTTCCTTGTTTGAATTAAGCATTTTACACTTTTTCGCTAAAACCTTTTCCTTGTCTTGATTGAGTTTATTGCACTTTAAGCTCGGGGGTGTTTACTGCCGTAATAATCATATGACGCGCCGTGATGGTAATGCGCCAAGGCACAGGGATAAATGGCCTCAGAATACGACATCCGGAATAAACCGATCTGGCTGCCTCTTGGCCTGACCCGGTGTAAGTTTTAGATTTTCAGCACCTAAGATGGACTTTAGCATGCATCAAAAAACACGCCAAAGGGAATAGGAATGAATACAAGGAGCATACGCATCGTCAAACAACTCACGTTGAGGTCAATGATCTGCTATCTGAACTCAATATCGAACCTAAGTACAAGGTAACATCGACGCTGAACGCTAATGTGCCTGTGGAGGAATGGAAATGAAGATAGGGCAACAGTTAACCTTGGGATTTGTAGGCATTGCCTTGTTGGTCGCGGCAGTGGTGGGGTCTATTTCGATTGTCGCCAGTCAGAAGGTGTTGAAAGGCAGTATAGGAAGGCAGTCCGCAGTACTGGCCACGGAATTGATTAAAACCATTGACAAAAGCATTTATACCAGAATCGAGTCCATGCAGGAATATGCCAGTGATCTGGCAGTACAGCAATACATTTCAGCATCAAATCAGGCATTTGATCGTCACGATAATATAGAAGCCGCCATTCTCGAGGAAGATGCAAGTTGGATTTCAACTGCCAAAGATGAAGTGACGCCTTTTATGCAGACATTAATAGGTAACGAACGGTCGGGGCAGTTAAGACATAAACTTGCTTTCTACCAAGAAAAGTACGGGTACCAGGTTTTTGGGGAAGCATTTCTGACCAACAAATACGGAGCCAATATTATCCAGACGGGAAAGACCACTGACTATTTTCAGGCAGATGAAGACTGGTGGCAGAAAGCAAAGACTGATGGGTTGTATGTGAGCGACGCCGATTACGACAACAGTTCAGGTGTGTATTCTGTCGACATCTGCTTGAGACTCGATGACGAAAACGGTCAATTTCTTGGGGTATTAAAGTCGGTCTCGAACATTGAAGATATAATTAATATTATAAAAAGTGTGGCTATAAAAGACACGACAGCCACCTTCAGACTACTCACCAAAGAAAGCAACATTATTTATGCCACAGAAGAGGTTGGGTTTCTTGATCCGTTGCCCAAGCAATTAGAAGTCCACTTGCTGCAACAAAAACAACATCGCCGCTTTTCAGATTTTTTTGTAACAACTGATAGTACATTAGGAAGAGGCAAGGCATTTTATGCCCATGCACATTCAACAGGATACCGGGATTTCAAGGGCTTGGGGTGGGTCCTGCTGACAGAAGTTGACGCGAATGAAGCATTTGCTCGCGTGGCCAGCTTGAGGAATCTCATACTGGCCAGTGTAGGAGTGATCATGGCACTGGCAGTGGTTCTCGGGATTTCCATGGCCCAATCGATCTCACGACCCCTCGGTAAATTGGCCGTGGCAGCCGCAAGTATTGGCCACGGTGATCTGAAAACTCGAAATGACATTGAGTCAAAGAATGAAATCGGTCAATTGGCCAAAACTATAAATAAAATGACTGAAGACCTGACGAATTCAACCACGTCGATCAACGACCTTAATCGCGAGGTTGCCTCCCGTAAAATCGCGGAACAGGAGATGATACGAGTCAATGCAGAATTGAGCCAGCGTTCTATAGAACTCGAAAAGAGCAGGACCATCACTCTAAATATCTTGGAGGATATGAAAATCGCCAAGAACCAGTCTGTTCGAGCTGAAGCCCAGGCCAGGCAGGAATCTGCCAAATTCGAAGCCATGATCTCCTGCATGGAGGAAGGCGTCGTATTCGCGGATGCGTCAGATACAATCGTGGAGGTAAACCCCTATTTTCTACGGTTCGTCAACATGCCAAAAGAGGACCTTATTGGAAAGAGCCTGTGGAATCTGCATGGAGGCGCCCCAAGCGAACACATAAGGGCCATATTGGATGACTTCAAAAGGGCTCCCAATAGCCCATGTTTTGTCATGCAACGCCCCTTGGGAGATTTGACTATCACCATAAGAGTCCAGCCCATTTATCAGGATAATCAATATTACGGAGTCCTGATGAACACCATTGATGTCACCTCGCTGGTCAATGCCGTAAACCTAGCGGAACAGGCGAATCAGGCCAAGAGCCAGTTTCTGGCCAATATGAGTCATGAGATCCGTACGCCCATGAACGGCGTAGTCGGCATGATCGATATGGCTTTGGAAGAGCCCCTAAGCAATATCGTGACTCAGTACCTGCTGACCTGCAAATCTTCGGCAGATTCACTGTTGAATATCATCAATGACATTCTGGATATATCCAAAATTGAAGCAGGCAAACTCGAAATGGATATCATCGACTGCTCAGTTAATCGACTGCTTATTGACATCGAATCCTTGATGTGTGCCAGAGCCTTGAACAAAGGTATTGAATTAAGCATCCTATTTGACACACCTGTGCCAGACATGATTCGCACTGACCCTACAAGAGTTCGTCAGTGCCTGATCAATCTGATAGGCAATGCCATTAAATTCACAGATGCAGGTTATGTCAAGGTGCATGTGTCTTTGCAGGAAGACAAAGACGGCACATCCGTTCGTTTTGATGTTGAGGATTCGGGCATCGGTGTCAGTACAGAGAACCAGCTCCACATTTTTGACACATTCACTCAGGCAGACAATACGATCACGAGACAATTTGGCGGCACAGGCCTGGGATTGTCAATCACCAGGCAATTGGCTGATTTGCTTCATGGTTCTCTCTCCATTTCAAGCGTTGAAGGAGAAGGCTCTACTTTCTCTCTGTCCATTCCGACCAATATCAATGTAACATCCCAGGCCATGCTAAGCAAGATCGATAGAGATTCTGTCGAGAAGCCTTTTATTCAACCCCTGAAGCAACTCGACGGAAACATTCTCGTCGCCGAGGACAACCAGGTTAATCAAGTTGTCATCCAGACCATGCTCTTAAAGATGGGACTGGACGTCACCATCTGCTGTGATGGTAATGAGGCTGTTCAATTGGCCAAAGCTCACCACTATGACCTGATACTGATGGATGTGCACATGCCGAACATGAATGGCCTTGTGGCCACAAGACTACTCAGACAAGCAGGCCTGACCGGCCCCATCATTGCTTTGACGGCAGGTGTTCTCCCAGAAGACTTTAAAAACACGCGTCTTGCAGGATGTAACGAGCATCTGATAAAACCCATTAACCGTGCGAAGCTGGTTGAGACTCTGGCTACATATTTACCTGCAACGGAAACACCTCTGGTGAATGATCTCGCGTCCATAGAATCACAAGTCAAGGACTTGGCCATACTTGCCTCCCCCGCCCCACTGCAGGAAGGCAAAGTGGATATACCGACCGGTGTCTCGGTGTCGGGCAGTCCTCTTGACATATCAATATTGCGTAGCCAATGCAATGGTGATGATGACATGATGCACATGATCATTCAGATATTTATTGAAGAAGCACCCAAAATCATCAAGAGCCTGGCCAAGGCCATCAACGACGGTATATCAGAAGAGGTTGAACTTCATGCTCACAGCCTGAAGGGTATGTCCGCTCAAATCGGAGCTGAAACCTTGAGGCAAAAGGCGTATGAACTGGAATGTGCTGGAAAAGAAAATAAACCCGATGTGTACGAAGTGCTTTTTCAGGATATGAACATCCATCTGAACCATGCACTCTCTTTTTTATCCCAACCCGATGACTTGAACACCATCCATCACAATGTCTCATAAGGAGATAACGATATGACCTATAAGCAAAAAACTATACTCATCATTGATGATGACAAAATGATCCGGGAAATACTCAAGCACGCTTTATCCAGAAATGGATATTGCATCTTAACGGCCGAAGAAGGTACTTCAGGTATTGAAATGGCCACCGAAGAGAACATCACCGCGATAATTCTTGATTGGATGATGCCTGGCATGGATGGTATGGAAGTGCTAAAACAACTCAAGGACAATAAGATCACAGCAAACATTCCGGTCATTATGCTCACCAGCAAGGATGCCTCTGCTGAGATCGGCCAAGCCGTATCCGAAGGGGCTGTCAATTACATCGTCAAGCCATTTAATCCTGCTGAAGCATGTCAATTGATCGAAACAACCCTGAATGAGAGTCAGCACACAGAGAAGGAGGCCAAATTCACTTTAAGGAGACTGTTTTCTTCAAAAACCTCATCCAACAGGGAGTGCAAACACTGAGCGTTTCCATTTTCTTAGCACTGGTTTCCAGTATTATTGTCCTGTATCGGAACGACTCGGGGCAATGGCAAGGGTGACAGTTCGGTATTGTTCGGGATTCCTTAACTCAAAATTAAGAGTTCCGCTCGAACCGATTTCCAATTGATGAATGTACGCAGCTCCGCCTGAAACAGCCCCCTTACCCCCACCATTGCTGTCCATGGTGATGGTGGTGTAGCCTGAAATCCCTGTGTCATCAATAGTAGCACTGTCTTTATCAAATCCTCCGATACGTAGAATCATGGTATGATCGACCGTGGTGGTGACGGAGGGGCTCGGGGGATATCGAGTCGAGCTTCCTCCCAGCGTATCCATCACATCAATGGGACAGCTTGGGTCAAATCCCGTAAATCGCATAATCCAGCCATAGGCCTCTTCATTGTCTGTCCATGTAAAGGTATGCGAGCCAGATTCTGAGGCACCGGCCAGTTTGCCCCAAACACCAAGAGTAATCTTGCCATTCCCCTCACCTTGAGAGAGCAGGGACCAGCCTTGACCTTGCGGTTCGGATACCGTCGTTGTCCCACCTGTCACAACCGCGGCAATCAAGAGATCTCCTTCTATGGTCGTAAGAGGGACACTGCCAACTTGTACCACAAATCCAATCACCGCTTGACGGTAGGTCGTGTAGAGATGGGTCACACTCGGCGTCACATCATTGCCATCTGCTGACATATATCCCATTACGCCATCTGCCGAGGTCATGGATAGCTCTATGCCTTCGGTGAATCCATTGTTGACGAAATACCACCCCTCGTTGCCTGCAGTGGCAGCCACGAAAGCCATGTCTCCCATGCTGGTAGAGAGTGCTTTTGTCGAAACGGTGGAGTTTCTTTTGTCCTCGGTACTTTCACTGTCTCCAATGGGATCGGCTTGTTTGACATTTCCGAGAAAGGCACTAGTATAATTGACGCTGGCAGGCGTGTCATTCCATGTGGGCGAAAATACGCTGCTGCTGGCATTGGCAATACCGCTTTCATCAAGGTAAAACGTGACCACATAGTCTCGTGCGGCCAAGTTTCCCTCTTTTTCCTTCTTGGACCGTTTATCCTTGATCTTTGTCATGGGTTGTCCGCCATAGGTCACGGACTCGATCTTGATATCGTTGTCATAGTCTTCGGCGTGTGCCGTAAAGAGCAGCAGACGATTTTTGCCAGCCGGTTTCACGTGTGTCAGGCCTGTGGACCATGTCCCAAGTACATAGACCTGGGCCACGCTACCTGCGTACCCTGGTGTGGGAATGGTTAAAGACTGGGCACTGCCATCAGACTTGGCCTCTTCAAAGTCCTTGAATAAAACCATGGAAGCATCGGACACGAGATCGCTGATTTCCTGGGCTGAGAGTGCGCGAGTATAGAGGCGCACATCATCCAGGGTGCCGTCAAAGTAGGGGTCTGCACTGAATTGTGACCTGCCCAGCCAGTTGTGGGTCGTCTCGCCCAGGTCGCTTGGATTGGTCTTGGCGTCTGTGTTCTGGCCAACAACTTCGCCATCAACATACAGGGTGTGAATCTCGTTGGCATCATCGATTGTCACTGCCACATGATGCCATCCTGTGCCCAAAGGTTCTATTGTCATGATCTGGTCTTCATGCGACCAGCCGCCGTCCGTAATGGCAAAACGCATACCGCCATCACCAGTTTCGGGCGTCAAGAGCATGTAATCTGTGGTACCACTGCCAAAGTCAAACACGCGCTGGTAGGTGTCACCCAGGCCCGACCAGTTGACCCAGGCGGCAATAGTCAAATCCGTGGTGGTTTCTATGACCTGTCCAATGGGCAGATCCACATAGTCTGTGCTGCCATTAAATGTCAGAGCCCCTCCAATCACACCAGTGGTCCATTCATCACCCGTCATGTTCATCAAAGTGCCATGACGGCCCTTGCCTGAAGAATCCCGAGCTGTGGTCCCGCTGGCATCGTCCAGACGCCACCAGCCCTCGAAATCAGACACAGTGGACACTGGATCTGCATTAATGAACACTGCGGTAGCAAATGTCATGTCCGGACCGAGTTCGCTGCTGCTGACACAGGCGACATCAATATGAATCAAACGTATGTCATTCGCATCGGTGACAGGACTTGACGGATTATTACCATCATAACAGGTGAATTTTAGCTGACTGACCGGGCCGGCTATCTCGTACATCGAATCCAGTTGACCGTATTCAACATAACCTGAGTCATTGACCGCATACCGATGGGTCGTGTTCTCATAGTCTTTGAATTGGATATACCCCAGGGCATCAGCGGAATTGCTGACACTCTCGATGCTGGCGGCCACGGCCAGGTACTGGGAGAGGTGGTTCAGAAGAATACGTCCGTTCTGCAGCGTTTCGGCGTTACTATCATAGGTATCCCAAGTCTGCCTGACGCAACTGAGCAGAGGGAGCACCGTCCCCATGATAACGACCATCATAGAGATAGCCACCACCAACTCCACGAGCGTGGTGCCTTTGTTTTTGATGTTCGAGCCCTGGCCACTTAGAATACGCATACGATGTTCTCTCTTTTACAAACAGAGGCATCAATCTATACCATGTTTGACATCTCAAACCAGTCACACCGAGACAAAACCTCAAAGATATTGTCCACTTCTGCTGTTAATCCTTTGAAATGTAGAGTGCTGGCTTCCATGTCGTTTTCTCGACCCGCACATTCCATTTGCCTGGCAGCCACAGTTAACTGTTCGATACCGAGATTCCTGCCAACACCCTTTAGTGAATGGGCATGTGAGGCAATCAACTCACAATTTCCGACTTCGACGGCTTGTGCGAGTTTTTCAAGATGCTCTCGGATGTCTTTGGCATAGATGGGCATGATTTCCAGAAGAGTCTCTTCATCACCAAGCATCTCAAGTAGGTGATCCCAGTTGATTATTTCCTCGACATAGGCATCGGCAGGTTTGCTGGAGTGCGCCTTTGAGGTGATTCCATCAGAATCAGGCTCTTCATGCTGATGGGGCCGCATTGAGTTCAAGTCGATTGCCTGACTTGTAGTTTTCTGTTTGGACTGTAGATATTTGGCCAGTATTTTTGTTAGTGTCCTGAAATCTATGGGTTTGGTCAAGTAGCCATCACAACCGGCTTCTATGCACTTCCGGTCATCCCCGTCCATCGAACTGGCAGTCAAGGCCACGATCGGCATCTTATAACCCTGTTTCTTAAGGGCGCGAGTGGCCTCGTATCCATTCATATTGGGCATCTGAATGTCCATGAATATCAGGTCAAATGATTGAGACAAGGCCTCTTGCACGGCTTGTTTACCGTCCTTGGCAATAACGACTTCAATGCCCAGTTTCGAGAGCATTAACTTCATCAACAATTGATTACCTTCAACATCTTCGGCAACCAGTATTTTGCCAGAAAACCGTGTTGTCTCGTCAGCTTTGGGTAAGTCTTCTTTTCTTTGATCTAAAGCCTCGTTTCGGTCCAACAAGGGTTGCCCAGTGATGTCCACGCCTGTGGGTATACATAAGGAAAATACGGACCCTTTGCCTGGTGTACTGGTCAGCGTCAACTCACCGCCCAAAAGCCCGGCTAATTGCCTGGTGATACTTAGTCCCAGGCCTGTCCCGCCGTATTGACGTGTGGTACTTCCATCAGCCTGAGTGAATGATTCAAACATTGCCTGCTGTCGATCTTCTGGGATACCGATACCCGTATCCTCAACAATAAAACGGACAAAGTATTTGCCATTCTCTTGGTATAGAGAGACCCTAAAATGTACATGTCCCTTACAGTAGGTACCCACAATTTCCCAACATCTTACCGCTTTAGAACTGTTATAAGCAGGGCAATCACTTTTGCCACAGTTCTTCACTTTATGGCAAAATGCGAGGTCAGGATTTTCAAATCGTAGGGACGCAGCATCACCAACTCCTGAGATTATTGCCTCCATAATATGACTGATCTGATTTGCCATTGAAATAATCTGGTCGCTGGTTTTTTGCAGCACCTTCTCCATCTGTATGCGTTCAGTAATGTCATTGCCATACAGATTTATATACCCAGTTTCATTCACTGGAACGATGCTAAAGGAGATGACTGTGTCATTTAATTCTACCTCATAATTTTTTCCAGAAATACGGAGCTTGTCAATTGAGTTGATATGTACTTCAGGTAATGCTTTACCTACCTTTGAATTCCACTTGGAAAGTACTTGTTCACCTGCTTTGTTGCTGTATAGGATTTCACCGTCTTGGCTGATACGTAAAACAGGATTGGGATTTTCAAGTACAAACTTTGACATTAACATTATCTCATGTTCGTGCTTCTTGCGTACGGAGATCTCATTTCGGAGTGTCTCATTAATCAGCCGTAGGTCAATTGATTGTTGTTGGAATTCCTTGAGTAATCGGCTTTTTTCGAGATGCGTCCTTATCCTCGCCAGTACTTCCTCTGTTTGAAATGGCTTGGTAATATAATCAACTCCGCCTGCCAGGAATCCCTTTAGTTTGTCCTCTTTTTTATTCATCGTACTGAGGAATATAACAGGCACATCTGATGTCATCGCATCTGCCTTGAGACGTGTGCACACCTCCCAACCATCTATATCAGGCAACTTTATATCAAGCAATATCATTTCCGGTAGAACTGCTTTAACTGAGGCCAACGCCTCCAGACCGGACTTAACTGCGCGAGTATGATATCCATGTTCACCAAGCATTGTGGCTAGGAATTGAAGATTCTCCAATGTATCATCCACAATTAGTATATTTCCATGCATATCTTTGTTGCTCATATTTGGCTCCCCGAAGATAAGAGGCTGTCAGCTGACTGAATGGTTGCATAATCATGATTCTCCGCACAGACTTGCAGGGCCTCTGCGATCGCTGGTTCACGCCATCTTGGCCTTCTCAATCCAGTCAGACTGGGACAAAACCGTCATGACTTTTTCAGTCTCAGTTTTTAAGTCATTTAAAAGCAGTGTGCCCGCTTCGATATCGTTTTCTCTACCAGTACTCTCCATTTGACTGGCCATGTCTGACAACCGTTCGATACCGAGATTTCTACCGACCCCCTTTAAGGCATGGGCCTGAGAGGCAATGGACACACAGTCGCCATTTGCCACGGCCTTGGAAAGCAATTCAATATGCTCTTGAATGTCATTGACATAGGTGGAAATGATTTCCCTGATGGTTTCCTCATCGCCCAGTCTCTCAAGGAGTCGGTCCCAGTCGATTATTTCCCTGATATCGGAATCATCAGATCCACGAGACCGGGTCTTTGAGGTACTTAATTCAGAACCGGGAATCTCAACTTCGTGAGCCATTGAAGCCACCAACTCAACTGGCTGACATGCGGCACCCTGCTTGAACGGCAGATACTCAGTCAATACACATAATAGTTCATTTGGGTCAATGGGTTTTGTCATATAGCCATCACAGCCGACTTCTATACACTTTTGTTCATCGCCTTTCATCGCATCGGCGGTCAGGGCTACAATAGGTGTCATACATCCATTTTGCCTGAGCATGCGAGTGGCTTCGCGGCCATCCATATAGGGCATATGCATATCCATGAATATCAGATCAAACATTTGTGATGACGCCTTTTGTACTGCCTCACGACCATCCCCAGCGATAACAGCCTCAACCCCGAATTTGGAGAGCATCATTTTTATCAAAACCTGGTTGCCCTCCACATCCTCAGCCACCAATACTTTACCCAAGAACAGGGAAGTCTCTTCTTTGCGTGATTCATCTGTACTAAGATTGAGTGCCTCTTTTTGCGCCCATTGAGATTGCCCGGCGATGTTCACGCCCACTGGCAAGATCAGAGAAAACACGGTACCTTTTCCAGGTTCGCTCGCCACAGTGAGATTCCCACCCATAAGATTGACTAATTCCCTGGTGATAGTCAGTCCCAGGCCGGTGCCGCCATATTGACGAGTGGTGCTACCCTCTGCCTGAGTGAATGATTCAAATATCGCCTGCTGTCGGTCCTGTGAGATGCCAATACCCGTATCCTCCACATTGAACCGGATAAAGGCCTTACTGCCCTCTTTGTGTAGAGATACCGTCAAATAGACGTGTCCCTGATCGGTAAACTTGATGGCATTGCTAATAAGATTGATCAGGCACTGATGCAACCGAAATGGGTCGGTTTTTATAACGGCCGGTAATGGGTCCTGGCAAATGATTTTAAAGTCAATGCTTTTCTCAGCAGCCTTTGGCCCCAGCAGTAACTCAAGGTGATTATCCAGGACTTCATCCAACCTGCAGTCGATCATCTCAATGTCAAGTTTACCAGCCTCTATCTTGGAGATATCAAGAATGTCATTGATCAAAGTCATGAGATCCTTGCTTGCCTTCTTGATTATAGCCACCTGCCTCTTTTGCTCATTACTCAAATCTTCTTCACCCAGCATATCGGCAAAGCCAACAATGGCAGTCAGGGGGGTGCGGATTTCATGACTCATACTTGCCAGGAATTGACCTTTCATAGCTTCCTTCTTGGTTAATTCGATATTTCGCTCTTGAATGGCAGAATACGACATTCTTAATTTCGTAGCCATCTCATTTAGAGCCTCTTTTAATTGTCCAATTTCATCTTGATCATCACACTGAAGAAGCTCTTCAAAGCTGCCAGCCCCGACACTTTCAGAGAATCTCACCAATTTCTTCACTGGATCAATCACCATCCATCTCAGATAGAATGCCATGATGACCACGAGTAATACCAGTGACATCGTGAGTACAAGACCTGCCCGTAGTAAATAGGTCTGAAATAACATGCTCATGCTCTCGCTCGATATCCTGACAATCACAGATCCCAGGGTTTTGCTGTCATTGGTTTCAATAAGCGCTGTATAGGTTCGAACGGCTTTTTGATAGCGATTCGCATGTGGCAGGCGTTCCTGCGTTGCGGTGGCTAGAACTTTGGAGTCTCGGCGCCTGTACTGTATTTCCATGACCATGGGATTCTTTTGGACAAGGCTCTTGGCATAGGTTTCCAAAACAGGATAGTCGTTCAGCAAGAACGGCTCGATACAGGCATGGGCGGCTGTTTGCGATATGGCCCTTCCCATGGAGTCCATATAATACAGAGAAATTCTCTGAATTGCATGAATCGTTAATCCGCCGACCAGGGCATATATGATTAACAATATCACGACTATCCCACCGAGAAGCTTAAATGATAGACTCTGAAAAATACTTAGCATGGGCTGCCTTTGAGCTAATGAAAGTTGTTTATTAAAAGGCCAAAATGAACGTCTGCACCGCTATACGTGCCTGATGACATTCTGCTTTCTTATAGCTTTTTCAGTTAATTGCCTTGACGCAATAGATCTCTTGTCTGATCACAGAAATCAACTCCTTGATGTCCGTTTGTTTGGAGAGCATAAGATGTCCACCGCAGTAGTGTCTCTTTAGCGTAGCCTCCTGGCTGGAAAGAAGGCAGGTCAAAAAGAGAATGGGGGTATCTTTGGTCACAGGATCTTCCTTTAGTCTTTGAGCCACTTCTCCCCCATCCACTTCTGGCATGTGTACATCGAGTATTATAAGATCGGGCTTCTGCGATCTGGCCACGGCGACGGCCTTGAGTGCATTCACTTCAATGACAACATCAAATCCTGCTAGAGTCAATCGCCTCTCCAGCATGAACAGCAGGTTTGAGTCATCATCAACAACAAGAATCTTATGCCTATCCATAGTATCTCTTTCTAACAAACCTGTTTACTGGTCACTTGCGCCTTTACTGTCCAATCAGACTGGGAAAGAACCGTCAGGATTCTTTCAATTTCACCCTTCAGGCGATTTAGAAGAAGGGTACCTGCCTCTATGTTGTTTTCTTTACCGGCTTTTTCCATTTGGAGTGCAACCTCCGACAACCGTTCGATGCCGAGATTACGGCCCACGCCCTTTAGGGCGTGGGCCTGAGAAGTAATAGAGAAACAGTCGCCATTTGCCATGGCCTGAGAAAGTGAGTCAAAGTGTTTTTCAATGTCTTTGATATAAATCGGGATGATCTCCCTGACAGTCTCTTCATCGCCCATTATTTCAACAAGCCTATCCCAGTCGATCATTGCCTTGAAGTCAATCTCTTCAAGTACATTGGATTGAGTCTTGATAGTGGTAGATGTGGAACCAGCCACCTCTGATTCTTGGATCTGCAAATGGACTGCGTCGACTGCCTCATCGGTGGCCTGTTTCTTGGGTGGCAGGTATTTGGCTAAGACACGAGTCAGTTCTCTGAGATCAATGGGCTTTATCAAGTAACCATCACAACCGGCAGAGAAACACGCCTGGTCGTCACCCTTCATCGCATTGGCAGTCAGGGCTACAATAGGCTTCTTGTAGCCCTGCTGCCTGAGAATGCGAGTGGCCTCATATCCATCCATAATGGGCATGTGCATGTCCATCAATATGAGGTCAAACGAGTGAGACAAGGCTTCATCCACAGCCACTTTGCCATCCTTGGCAATCACCACCTCAACGCCCAGCCTTGAGAGCATTATCTTCATTAATTGTTGATTCCCCATGACATCTTCTGCCACCATTACTTTACCCGTCCTCAGCGTGTTGTCTTGAATAGACGATTCATCTGCTTTCCGTTCAATGGCCCTGCTGCGGTCCAGGATAGGCTGCCTGCGGACGTCCACACCCACAGGTATGATCAGCGAAAATATGGAGCCCTTTCCGGGTCTGCTGGTTAACGTAAGTTCCCCGCCCATAAGCTCAGCCAATTGCCTGGTGATAGCCAACCCCAGGCCCGTTCCTCCGTATTTGCGTGTCGTACTTGTGTCCACCTGGGTGAATGTTTCAAAAATCACTGACTGTCGATCTTCAGGGATACCGATACCTGTATCTTCAACATCGAACCGGATGAAGTGCTTGCCGTTGTCTTCTTGTAGAGAGACCTCCAAGTAGACATGTCCTTGTGCCGTGAACTTAAGGGCATTATTAACCAGGTTGATTAAGCACTGCTGCAAACGGAAAGGATCACTGCGCAATTGGGCAGGTAGCTCACGGCCTGCAATAATCTTGAAATCAAGAGACTTCTCTTTTGCCAGCGGCAACATCATGGATTCCACGTCATTGAGTAATTTGCCCAACGAGCAGTCGATCTTCTCCGTATCAAGCTGCCCCGCCTCAATCTTCGAAAAGTCCAGAATATCATTGATCAGATTCAGCAGATTTTTTCCCGCCCCCCTGATAATACTGACATTCTCACTCTGTGCCGGGGTCAGGTCTTCATCTGCCAGCATGTCACTGAATCCTATAATAGCGTTCATCGGTGTGCGTATCTCATGACTCATATTGGCGAGAAATTCGCTTTTGGCCAAGTTTGCTGCTTCAGCCTTGTGTTTTGCTGCTTCCAGATCTTTCTCTGTTCGTTTGGCGAAGATCACCTGGGATATGCTGTGCGATAAGCTGTAAAGAAAAACGTCCATTTTGGGATTAATTTGGAAATCGGCAAATACCGCCATGACGCCAATAACTTGCCCATTAGGGGCATAGAGTTTATAGCCTGCAAAGGAGACAAGGCCGAGTTCCGCAGCCCATTGTTTGTTATGGATACGTGGGTCGGTTGTAAGGTCGTTGGCCAGCAACCTATCGTCCTCTCCGGATGCCACGAGTCCAATTTTATAACACCCAAACGGCACCCTGGCATGGTCACCCTCAGTCTGGGTGTATCTGCCTGAACTTGCCACAAGGTGCAAACACTTGTCTCGGTTTTTACAGCGATCCTGTTCATTCACGGCATGATCATGAGGGCAGTTTTCGCAGCGATCTCCCTTGTCCAGCAACCAGATGCGAGCAAAATCGGCACCCACCATGGGGATCAATGCATCAGTAATTAAGTTCATCTTAGAGTTCAGATCGCCGGGCTCCAAGAGTTCTTTCTGAAGGTGATGCAGCGTTTTGTCACACAACTCCTTTTTTTGTCGACTGCTAATTTCAGAGGCTAATTTCAGATTGGCGTTATTGAGATATTCTATGGAAGTTGTTCTTTGCTCCAAGTCATTGATCATGCGGTTGAAAGATTCAACCAATAAGCCGATCTCGTCATTAGCATGCTTGATATCACAGTGTGAATACTGTCTGCTCGTGACAATATCCTGTATTGTTGTTGACAGTCTAAGAATAGGTGCGGAGATTTTCTTCTCTAGCTTTATGGAAGCATAATATGCAGCCATAGAGAGCACGACAACCAGGCTGAACACAACCACACTACTCCGTTCTATTACTTTGCTTATCTGGTCCAGGTTAGACACTATACATATATGACCGACCTGTTCATGGTTGAGGTCAATAGCTCGTGATACTACCAGATAGCCCCTGCCAAAATGAGAGTCATTTATCTCACAGGAAATTGCCTTCATAGTATTGGGAATGCCCTTCTGTTCATATTTTGCAATGAGCCCGTTTTCTTTACTGTAAAGTCGAGCAAGCATGATCGAAGGATTCACTGCCAGGGATGCGATGGTGTCGTTGGCGTCCAGAGAATCGTTGAATGCCAGTGCTGCCCTGCAACTATCGCCGATGATACTTGCCTGTATTTGCACGTCATATATCATTTGACTGCGAAATGAAAGCTGTTCATAGGCGACAAAAGCTGTTCCTGCAGCGAGTAACGCCAACAGGCTGATGAGCATAATAGTAGCTCTTATTTTTTCTCCTATTGACAAATTCTTCATCTTCAAGCAATACATTGTTTCAGCTTTCTGCCATTGGACAAATATCAACTCTTTGTTTTCTTATGGCAACATCTTCTTATGAATGACCTTTTCAGCCAATTTCAACAACTGTGATCTTATCTTAATGCCGGCCTGCTCAGCGACTCCCACATTGATCTCAAATCTGAGCTTGTGCTTGATAATCACAAAACTCACGATCCCTCCGGATTCTACGAAGCCCTGGGTTTCGCCCACGGTTAAAATACCATGCTTAACGCAGGCACCAAGGAGTTCCCGGGGATCGTACCTGGCAGTGTCCTTAATGAACAGAACATCCAGTTCCGGCTTTCTGTTCTCATCTGCTAACTGCTTAACATCCACATACTCAACTTCGATCCTATAGCGTCCTGTGCGTTGCGTGATCTCTTTATTGCCAATAATACCCTGGAATATCATGAGGACATTTTTGTCTGTCACTCCGACACGAACGATCCTCTGTTTCTTACTCTCGCCCTCAGTCCCTTTTCTCTCAGGCAACTGAACGAACTTCATGATGTTGTAGAGGTATGCCGCCTTTATCTCGTATTCGCGTGTCTCCGCACTATCTGCGTAGAGACATCCAGTCTGCAAAACAAACATGCATACGGAAAACATCACAATAATGTAATTTCGATTATTCATTGTACAAGAGCTTTACTTTTAGAATCGCCAGGTCATCTTTCCAAATAGGCCACGCTGCACCTCAGTCATAAATGGAGCACTATCTCCAAATTCGGGATGTGAGCTATCCAAGAGATTCTGCCCCACAACGGATATGTCTATCTCTTGGCTTGCATGCCATATCAAACCCACGTCTAACCTTGTATAGGATGGAATACTATAGTGGGGCACACTGCCGACATAATACAGCGTTGCATTCATCTCAAGGTCGTCCTTTGGATTGAACTGTGAATTCAGATGGAACATAGTGTGCGGGGATGTCTTTTCTTTCTTGATCTCAGTGGTCGTATCCGTGCTCGAGTTATCCGTGTGCAATCGCATCTCCAAAAGGCTGTATCCACCTGTCACTTTCCAGCTGTCGTTCACCAGCCAATGGGCTACAATTTCACTGCCAAAGGTTTCGCCATTCATCTTGTCACCAAGTCTCTTGACAAGCGAATTTGAGGTTGTTTCGTTGGTGACCAGATTGTCATATTCAGAATAGAACAAGGATAGGTCGAACGACAAACTGGCGGCGGGTTTTACGCGATACCCTAATTCGCAAGACATGACCTCTTGAGATTTGAGGTCATTGTTTCCGATGGTCTGCATGGACGTGTTGGGTGCAACGGTGACATACTTGTTTGTCATGTGTGTGTAAGCACGGGAAGGTGTGACGACTGCACGTGTCCAGGACGCCCATATTGCGTTCATCGCATCGGGTGTCCACAGTAACCGTGCGTTCGGCTGGAATTCATTGCCAGTATATTCATTGGTCTCAGCCTTTGTGCCAACAGTCAATTTCAGCACATCCTCCACAAGTGTCACTTGATCCTGCACAAAGCCTGAAAACACTTCCTCTTTGTGACTTGATGGGTCAAAGGTGATCGTATAACTGCCTGTCGTATGATCTCCTGTATAACGATAACCAAGACCCCACATCAAATGGTGCATCCCTCCGGGATTGATATGATGCTGAAAATCAAAGTCGAAGGTATCTCGCGTTTCGCCCAGCGCGGTACTGTCTCGCTCGGTTCGGTCATAGTAGAATTGAAGCGATACATCCGAATCGTCAGAATAGGCTCGCGTCCATCGGCTCAACACGTTCGATCCCCTGACAGTCACGTTTTCATCTTTCGTAAAGTTAGATGTAGAAGAGGTCAGGTTTGTTTTTTGAGCGGAGTGACCACCATAATAATCGCCTTGCAGGGTTATCTGGTCCTGCTCTGACCGGTCCCAGTCAATTCGAAAGCCTTCCCGCAGCGAATCGTATCCGTCGTTTGCCCGGTCTCCATTGGCATACACGGCTTCATCTCGGTTGAAATATTTGGCGTACACACGGTAGTAGGCATTTTTGCCAAGCGATCCACCATGCCTTAAACTCGAAAACCCTTTTTCTTCGGTGCCTGCCCCTGCCGTTAAAAGGCTGCCCTGTGTGTTCTTGGCATTTTTTGTGATAATGTTGATGATGCCGTTGACTGCATTTGCTCCCCACAATGTTCCACCGGGCCCCTTCACCACTTCTATGCGCTCAACATCTTCAAGCATCACATCCTGAACATCCCAATACACACCGGAATACAAAGGCGTATAAACTGATCGGCCGTCTATGAGCATCAATAACTTGTCCGCATACATGCTGTTAAACCCGCGTGACGTGATAGCCCATTTGTTCGAGTCGATTTTTGCCACATGGATACCTGGTACCATTCGTAGAACTTCCGGTATGGATTGGTGTCCCGAGCGACGAATATCTTCGTTCGATAGAACAAATACTGAGGCAGGTGCTGTAGACTGTTTTTCTTCTTGCTTGGAGACCAAGGATACATCCATATCCATCAGTTCTTCAAAGGGGATGCTTGTCAGGTCCGGCACCCGATTCGCTTCATTTCCTGCTGATGTTAAAGGAACTAAACACACCAAGCCGGATAATGCAATCGAGACAATCGCATTACCAAGTGATTTCTTAAAAAGCATGACTGTACTCCATACAATTTGGCACATATTCCTAATCAGTCCCAGAGATGCTAGTGAGAGACAACCGAATTCCATCAAAGGCGCCACACCCCAGATCCGGCAATCTCCAAATCCTTGTAACTCCGGCACTCATCTTGATGGATGCATCACAATTTTTTGAAATAGCATTTAAGTTTTCATAGCAACTCTCGATAATATTTATGTAGTCTAAGCACAACCATTCTGTGTACTGCCACTTCGTCCATCCCGTGGATGGATAGTGAATGTGAAATACCCCAGCGGCTAGGCATCGCCACTTAGGCCCCATAAGTATTGGCGCGGCATATCAGACTGGAACGTCCCCCAGGAATGTCTCAGAAAATAACCCGGGTAAAATGCGGGTTTGGCTATAGACTCAAAGTCTGATAATCAACCGCACGTGGTTTTGAAGTGGCAAATAAAATGTGCACTCTTTTCAGATATTTTATTTGTTTGAGTGATGCCATACATACGAGCCAGTATCAAGCCTATGGATTAGACGACTCGGCACGAGGCCATGGGATAGAAGAGTGCGTCCCATTGGAGGATGGACTGCGAAGCATGGTGGCTGGCAACTTGCGTTACCGATACACCCTGTTGAAATCGATCAAAACCATCAGCTCAAAGAAGAAAACTCTATCCCTGCAGGGACCCTGTTGTCTCACACATGGAGGAAAACTGTGTAGCGGCAGACCGGCGACACCCAATCACTTTCACCCTTACGTCATCAGGGGGTGCACATAGACCTCACCTCTGGATACGGTCTTGATCGCGTTGACCAGGTCTTCCAGGATGGCGTCCTTCAGCACATATCCCCTGCACCCTGCCTGCAGGGCTTCCTGGACAATACGGGCCTCGGCATGCATGGACAGGATAATAATTTTGATGCTCGGTAATTCACTGAGTATCTTCTGGGCCGCTTCGATGCCATTGAGCTTGGGCATGGAAATGTCCATGAGGATGAATTCCGGTTTGACTTCTCTGGCCAGTTGCACGGCCTCTTCTCCATCGAAACCCTCGGCCACTATGTCCACCTGCATCCTGGTGGTGAGCAGTAAACGAATACCCTGCACCATGAGCTTGTGGTCATCGACAATCATCATTCTCATCATGACAATGCCCCTTCCACTCGATTTTCAGCCAGGGGCAGGCTCAGTGTAACAGTCGCCCCCCCATCTGAGGCAGAACCAATGATCAATTGTCCACCCAGCCTTTCCATGGATTCACGAATACTCAGGAGTCCAAAACCAGATTGCAGACCTTCGAGATCAAGGTCCACGGGAAACCCGACACCGTCGTCCATGACCCGCACCACGATCTGCTCATGCGTGTGTTGGATGTCGACTTCCACTCGACTTGCTTGTGCATATTTTACCACATTCAAGAACAATTCTCGAAGACTTCGAAAGAGGATACATTTGGTCTCCTCAGCCAGAGTCTCACCCCCCTCATTGCCTGTGACGAGGGTGTCGATGGCATGCCTGTTTTTTATATTCTGAACCGCCCAGGCGCTGACGGCCTCCCTGAGCCCAAAGATATGAAGTTCCGGACAATTGAGTTCCGACGTAATCAACCGGGATTCGTTCAAGGCTTCCCCCAGTTCAGAATACACGGCCTGCAGAATCGCCTTCTGTTTGGGATCGGTCAGGGAATCAGCGACCATCCCCAATTTGACGCGGGACATGGCCAGTGTTTGACTCAGATTATCGTGAACTCTAAGGGCCAGGGCATGATTGATTCTCTCTTCAGCGAGTGCCATTTCCGAGGTCAGAGACTTCAGTTTGTTTTTGTAGTTGTGCGTCTTTTGCTGGGCCGTCCTTCTGTCCGTCACATCCGTCAGCACCAGACGCCACTCAACGAGTTCTCCAGTGGCACTTAGATTGGACCGAATGTCTGCACGAATCCAGGCATTCCCTTCACACTTGACCTGAAACTCCACATGCCGTACCCCCTCATGTTGAGCCGCGTTCTGAAGGGCATCGTAGTAGTCCTGTTCACCTCCGGAGAGCAGAAACTTCGACAGGGGTACGTGCTTGAGTCGGGCTCTCTCACACCCCAGAAGTTTGACCCCGGTCAAGTTGATCCGGGAGATCAGACCCTTGGGCGTCAGCACAACATATCCACAGGGCGCAAATTCATAGAGATCCCTGTATTCCTGATGCAGGGTAGAAATCTCCTGTTGCGCGCGTTGCAGTTCCTCATTTTGAATCTCCAGCTCTGCCTGATGAACCTTGAGTTCGTGGATCAGTTCGAGCATTTCCAACGGCACCACAGGATCTTCGGCCTGATGTTTGATGAGCCTTTCAGCCTCATGCCGGAGCATATCGAATCTACAGGATTCTTTAGGTCTCTCCGTCATTATTGTAGATGCTCCTGCATTTTTTCTCCCACAACGTGCAACCTGGCAGAACCCAAGTCGTCTCAATTAAAGGTCCATTATTGGCATTGGTGCCCGGATTACCAGGGAAAAACCATAATAAATGAGAGATGTTTTCTGTGTTTTTCCCGGCCCAGACAGTGGCATAGGCAATCTTGGGTACATTTTCAAGACAGACACCTACAGCCAGGCGGAACAGGGCCTGCGCAAAACGAAACAATTTCTCCAACAGGCGTCCGCCTATTCCGTGGGTGGCGAGATCCAGATATCCCAGGTCATGGTCATGGTGGAGAATGGGGATCCCAGGCCAGCCTGCTGGTACAGGTCCATTTCCCCCTGGAGCTTGAGGCCACCCTCCAAATCAAAGGGCTCGCCCAGTTCAAATGTCGGATTGCCGTACTCGTCGCTGCCGTTAAAGAAAAATACCGTGGGATTCCATCCTGGTATCATACCCCCCACACCGGGAAACTGATTGTCCCAGGTAAAGTCCTCGGCCACGGTGTCCACATCCGTGGTCATCGAGTACTCTTTTGTGGCCGGATCCTGCTTCAATGTCACCATGGCGTGACCGCGAAGTGTGCTGTCTGCGTCGGCCTTGTACTGGCCCGTATCTTCCACCCTGTACAACCTGGACCAGAAATGATCGTGTACATACTCAGAGGCCTCAAGCGGTGCGTTGCCAATGACAAGAGTCTCTTCGGTGTCATTGAACAGGTCAAACCCCTCCATGGGCAGGTCAATGTCAAAGATCTGACGGATCTTGATCTCGCCTCTGAAACACTCCGGGTTGACGGCCTGAAAATCGTCCGCCAAGACAAAGCAGTCTGTTTCACGCCCAATGAGATCATATAGACCATTCTTGTCTGCATCCTCACATCCGTCAAACACGCTCTTGTCCGTGGGATCGTCATTGTCGGGATCGAGTTCCTTGGGCTGTCCGTCTCCATCGATATCGCGATTGCGAGGCCGGTACATGTTGCTCACATCAAATAGATATCCATGCATGTCCTGTTTGTCCAAAACGCCGTCATGATCCGTGTCGTTGAAATATGGATCCGTATGAAGGCGATGGATCTCATCGAAATCGGACAGCCCATCCTGGTCCGAATCCATGGACAGCTCCATTTCATCTTCGCGTATGATGGAGCCCGTGGTGGGCGGGAAGGTAAATTCATTGAACACGGCCTTGGTGGAGTCCAGGGAGACCCAGCTCATATTACCAGGACCACCCGTGTCATAGACCTGACAATAGTATTTTTCAACGCCATTAACCTGGACCGTGGCCACGCCGGTCAGGAGTGTGGTATGCCACGGGCAATGCCTGAGCACGGTACGTCCATCCAGAATGAACTCGACAAGGCTATCCATGTCAGGCGAGTCATCGTAAAAAATCTTATCATGGTACATCACTTCCCTGGACGCTGACTTGTCCTGGCCGTATAGCCACGACACGAGCAAGGGACAGTCCTCGCTCCAGGTCCCTACCTTGTGTCCCAGATCGCGATACGGATCATTCAGGTGTCCACTGGCCACAGCCCCTTGAGACAAGGTCCCGGCCTCTTCGAACAGATAATAGGTAATCCGGTCCTGGCTCAGCGTCATACCGCCTGCAGCAGCCATCATGGACAGGCTGCACCGCGTACAGTAGGCATGTCCATGCCAGCAGTGTTGGCCTTCAGGGTGATCCTCACACCAGGCACATCGCCCCTTGATGTTGTGACACCCATCCAGGCACACCATGATCGTATCCTTGCGCTGAAGCTGCTGCTGAGTCGCCACGGTATGCGATGCCGTGAGCACGGGCTCTGTTGCTGTCGAAACGTTAAAAGCCATGGTCTGACTGACCGGCTTCTTTGAGGCCTCAATCATCGCCTCTATGTCATAGGGTTCACGAATCACTGTTGACGGAAGACACCAAGGTCCGGGTTCGTCCGGAAAAACAGTATAGCTTCGGACGCGCCAATACCACGTCCCGGCCTCCAGCGTGTCCACCCACAGAGACACGCCCTGCACTGTTCGCTCCAGGGTGATCTCCCCAAATCCCGGGTCACGGGAAAACTGAAATGTGGTATGCGTACTCCACTCAAGCCCATCAACAGAAAACTGACAGTCAGACGCGATCTCGGTTCCTGATGCAGGATAAAAATGCACAGGCTGGGGCAATGGATTGTACTGGCCGGGCGTGGCCGCTGCCTGGGATCGGTATTGCCACCACTGGGACCCCAACTGGTTCGCGTCTGACTCCGTCAATGAACCAGGCACGCGGATCAGCACATCGCCGGGCGTGTAGAGCGAATCGGCCGACGCATAAAACCCGCGTACAGGCATCATGGGCGACCCACTATTCAGCGGCATGTCCAGATCTGCCCCCTCCACGCCCCAGGTGACTGCATCCACAGGCCCGTCGGGGCTTGTCAGTAGACAGCCGTCACCCTGACCCAGGAGCCAGGCCTCCTCCCCGCCATCAATCACAATCACGTTTGGACTGGAATCGGGCTCATACGTGGACAGACCCGTGGTAATCAGAACCAGTTGATTGGCATCGCACACCCTCCCCTCTGGCAATTGAAAGGACCAGCCGGATGCAAACGACACCGTCCAACCTGTCAATGACACAGCGGACTTTGACGTATTGATCAGTTCAATCCACGGGCCCGGATGTATGTCACTCTCCAGGGACGCAAATGGGCTGATTTCATTGATGAGCATGTGACCGGCCCACACAATCCGACACAGAGACAGCAACAAGATCACGGACAAACACCTGGCAACCACATGCAATCGCACCATCAATTTGCTCCCAAACCGAGAAAAAAGGACACTGCATTATACCGGCAAAAATCCGGTGATTCAAGGACTGCAGCTGCAGGTCAACATCAAACCTTGATTGTTTCACGCTAATCCAGTAAGATTTCTCCAGCTTTGAACCAGAAACCAATAACCCTTGGCCCGTGAAAGCTTCTTTCACCGGGTAATAACCAACAACCAATGACTAACAACCAGATTAATGGAGGTATGCAACATGCTGAACTCAAGCCGTATTCGTTTGGTCTGTGTCCTGCTATTGGCCCTGATGTGTTGTCCTGCTTTTTCTGAAGAAAGCACTGACACCCCGGAATTCAAGACAGACAAGGACAAGGCCAGTTATGTGATCGGCAGGCAGTTCGCCGCTCAGATCCGTCGTCAAAAACTGAATTACAGTCTATTTCTGAAGGGGCTCAGTGACGCCCTGAGCCAAAAACAATCGCTATTCACATTAGAAGAGGAAAAGTTAATCATGACCACGGATAAAACCTGGAGACTCAAACTCAAGAAACCAGAGATGATGACCTTTGACGCCGACAAGGATTACTTCTGGGTCCTGGACACCAACAAGGGCACCATCAAGATAAAGCTCATGACTGGCGTAGCGCCCATGCACGCGACCAGCACGATCTACCTGACCAATCTGGGCTTCTACAATGGCCTGACATTCCACCGTGTCATTGGCGGCTTTATGGCTCAGGGCGGCTGCCCTGTGGGCGATGGACGCAATGGCCCGGGGTATCAATATGCAGGCGAGTTTTCCCCCACAGTCAAGCACGACAGGCCCTACCTCCTGAGCATGGCCAATGCCGGTCCAGGCACAGACGGCAGCCAGTTCTTCATCACGTTTGCTGCCACACCCTGGCTGGACGGAAAGCACACGCTCTTCGGTGAAGTCACAGAGGGCACGGATGTGGTCAAGAAACTGGAAGCCGCTGCCGGTCCGGCCGGTTCCGGTGTCCCGCCCAAAGAAAAGCTGATCATAGAAGAGGCCACCATCGTGGAAGAAGCGAAATAACAAGTGGTTTTCAGTTTTCAGAACTTCAGTGATAAGGAGCGACCATGGCACTGAGCGACGAACTCGCGCGACTGGCTGAGCTGAAAGACAGAGGCGTGTTGTCCGAGGAGGAATTTGCCAAGGCCAAGGCAGAGGCCCTGTCCAGTGGTGGACCGACCTTTGGACAAAAGATGGGACAATCCATGAACAGTATCACAGGTGACGTGACCAACCTCACCATGTTCATGCACCTGGGGCAATTGATTCCAGGCCCGGGCTGGCTCGTGCCTCTGATTCTCTGGCTGATCAAGAAGGATGAATCCCCTGCCGTGGATGCGCACGGCAAAGTCATCCTGAACTGGGTGATCACTGAGGTCATCGCCCTCTTTGCAGCCTCTCTACTGTTCTTTGCTGTTATTGGCATCTTCGTCGCTCCAGTCATCCTCCTCCTGGGATTCGTGTTCCCCATCATCGGGGCACTCAAGGCCAAGGACGGGGAACTGTGGCCCTATCCCCTGAGTATCCAATTCCTGAAATAGGACTGCCCTGCCATGTTTCAAACCAAAAAAGTCATACGTCTGTACCACACAGACGCCGCAGGCGTCATATTTTTCGCCCAGTTGTTTGTCCTGGCTCATGAATGCTACGAGGGCTTTATGGACCAGGTCCTGCCCCTGCGCACCATCCTGGACGAGGGCCAGATCCTCATGCCCATCACGCATGCTGAAGCCGATTATCAAAAACCCATTCGCGTGGGTGACGCACTCGACGTAACACTCACACTCGGCGCGCAAACAGCCCACAGCTTCACGCTGAATTATACGTTTAAAAAAGACGACACGCAGGTCGCCACAGTCAGCACACGCCACGTCGTTGTCCATGCGGATTTTTCCGGCAAAACCAGGCTCCCCGAGGAACTGCGTCAGGCCCTGGACGCGATTACTCAATAGGCCTCGGCTTGAAGGTCGAAGATCCCGAGGGGGCTGATGGCTGAGAGCTGTTGGCTCTTGGCTCTTGGCTAAGCGTCTCGCGTGGAGATCGCTGAGTGCACAGAGACATGAGCAACTAACAGCCAACAAGCAATAACTCATAAGAGGGCTGTCAACGGAGGCGATCGGTTCAGTCTGTGCATGCGTCTGTCTCACGCTTGACCCGCTTGGCAGCGTGCCGGTCCTGTCGCACCTTGCGTGAGGTGAACCGGCCCCTGCTCTGTAAGCCAGCTCCCGCCGCGGAGTCTGATTCAATTCACATGCGCGGGACTCTGCCTGCCAACTGTCCTACCGTCAAACGGTCATACTGTCACACCGTCAAACTGTTTTCAAACCTCAAACTTCGCACTTCAGCGCAGCGTGCTGCCCGCCCCGGTTTGGATTCCTATGGATTGTTCATGTGCTCAATGAAACTCTCGACAACGTCATTCAGTTGAGGGATTGATGCCTGATACGTGCAGGTGACACCCATCGGTTCAAGGATGGGGCTGACCGCGGCACGGAGTCTGGAGCTGGAAAAGCGAATGGCTTTGGGCAGTCCCGGGGGGTGAAAATCGCCCCCTGTGATGAATAGGTCAAACAAGGCGTCTTCTGCTTCCTCTGCCTGGTCGGCAAATATGGGCAGAGAGGTCAGGACCAGACCGCGTTTTTCTTCGACAACAAGAAACAGCTTCATGGCTCGCGGATCTCCTTCAATCGCCATTGGGACCGAGAGCAGGCCAGCCAGCCAGGTTGCATCCAGAGGCGGCAATGCCTTGAGGCCGGACACCTGGGAGGGCATACGAATCGTCTGCGGTTCCGCGGAAGGGGAAGCATTCCAGCATTGCCGTTTGACAGACACCAGCGGGGCAAGGGGGTCTTCGCGCAGGGTCAAAAAACAGATCCCCTGGGGATCCATCAACTCTGCTGGCTCGAGCTGCCCCTGATCATGGGCCTCCAACAAACCCCGAAGGATACACAACAACAGCTTGAGATCCCAGCTTTCAGGGACATCGGTCAGGCAATTCGGCGCTTTGGCCAGAAAACAGGGAACTTGATCTCTGGGCCCGGGCGTTAAACCACCTTTGCGAAGGATCGTTTTCCCCTTGCGGTTCAATTGACTGAAAGGGCTCAGGCTGAATCCCAGTAGATCGGTGGCATTGATCGTATCCTCGTCCGGACCCTGACAGGACAGCATGGCCGTGAACATATCCGCTGCCTGCGGTCCACGAAAGAGATTCAAGCCATATTCTTCACCCGCATGCCCCATGATGACACCCAGCAAGGGCGCATTCTGGTTCTCGATCTCAATGGCAAAGCAATCATAATTGGTGAAGCGGTGCCATAGTTTCAAATCAAAGAACTGCTCAGTTGCCTGCAGCAGATGGCTGAGGATGTCTACATATTTCATGATGATGTTCCTGTAATAGATCTTAAAACTGATGACGACCACCGGCGATTCGGTGGGTTCGTCAATCGGCCAATGCCGACTAAAGATAACAATGATACTGCATTGTAGAGACTATTCAACCCTTGGCCCGTGAAAGCTTCTTTCACCGGGCGACAACGAACAACTGTTCTTACCTTCTGATCTTTCTCGCTTCAGTCTTTCAGCCTCGCCTTTGTGGTTAAGGCATGGTATTGCATGCTGCCGCAATTAAAAAAAGTGACCCGGCAGAGAACACTGCGTCAAGCAATCCAGTAGGGACTGAGACGGTCGCATAGTTATGACCATTGTGTTATGTTGACGAGTGTAACAAGAAGGAGATGCCCATGAAAATAACCATGGAAAGCCCGAACCGAGTCAAACTGGTGCCTGACACCGAGGATGAGAAGAAGGGCCTGGACGCCCTGTGGAAGGCGGTGGTTCGCTGCGATACGGACAGCAAGGTGCTCTGTCCCATAGGCACCTACATCCCCTCGTCAGACGACGGTGCCAGCTTCGTCATTCAAGATCAGCATTAGAGGCCCGGAACCCCTGACTCACCGGCATTCGGGGGCGTCACCGGATCAATGTCAAAGAAGGCTGTGAGTTGAACATCGCCTGAAAATTTGACCTTGATCTCCGGTGTCTCGTACCGGATCGACTGTACCGGGACTGCAGCCTGGCCGGGCAAGGCCCTGCGGACGCCCAGGCTCGAAAAGCGGCTCCGGGCTGATTTACTCATGGTGTATTCAATCTCCCAGTGCGAAAACATGTACCCCGGTGCAGGCGTCGCCTGGACCACCACGGGAACGCCCTTGAAGTACACGCCCTGAAATCCATCCGGCAATGGCCTGTGATTGATCTCCAGTGTACCGGATCCCGCGTCACTCAGATGGAGACCGACCCTGGAAGTCCCGGTCAGATCGAAATGCTCGACAAAATGACGTGTGGTATAGGCAGGTCGTTCCATGGCAAAGAGACGCATCTCGTCCACGTTCTGTTCCCAGCTTGACACTGAATTGAACGTGGGACTCTGCCAGGTCTCCAGGGCATCGGGGTCCTTTTGGCCTCCCCACCTCTCAATGTGCCGAAAGATTTCAGAGGCCAGGGCCCCCTGCATCCGGTCAATGATACCCAGGAGACGATCGGGATGGAAGGTGGTATTCATGTGATAGGCATAGCGCTGTATAAACTCATGGCGGAAATCCTCATTGTCCAGCAGGTTTCTGAACAGACGGGTTGACCATTCCGGATTGGGCCAGCTCGGCCCCAGGGCCGTGGTCGTCTTGTCGATCATATTCTCGCTGGTGGACCAGGTCATGAAGCACTGATCCATATCATAGTTGACCCATCGCCACCTTGAAAAGGGACCTGTATTGGCCCGCCAGAACTTGATATTGTTGCCCGGCCAGTCCCTCTCTGCCAGATAGATGTGGCCGATCTGGTAATCGATGTACTGGTCAATGTCTACCTGGGCCTTGATGACTTCATAGTGGCTGGGATCGGCCATATCATGGGTCTCGGCGTAGTCCACCATGGCCTGATAGCCTGCATCGGACCCGGACACGACCGCACCGTTTCCCTGAAGAAGGTTGACCTCATCCGGATTGACACCAAAGTTGCCAGCCGCATAGTGCTCGTTGACCTTTTCACGCAGATTGTGGATGCCCCAGTACTGACCATTGAGAAACAGGACGACCGGGCGATAGGCCTGGATGTCGACGTCCATGAATTCCTTCAGCACGGTCTGTGACAGGGCATCGCGAAACAGGGTCAGCACCTGATCATCCGCGGAACTCCTCAGGATAAAGGATTCGAAAGACTCTATGTCCTTGTCCGGAAAGAGTGGGTAGTCAAAGACCCCCTTGCCATAGGCGCGGCGGGCAAACAGGGCCAGGGACTTCTGAGGAAAGCGGTGACGCGAACACCCCCCAAAGATCTTGACACCGGCCTGCTGATTGAACGCCAATGCGCCGTCCATCTCGTACAGCTCGATGTTCACCGGGCGTTCCCAGTCCTGCTTCAGATTGCGGATGGCAGCGTCACAGTATCCCCCTGTGCCGTTCGTGCCTGTGACATAGATGCCTCTCTCGTCACTGAAGAAATTGTCCGGGTCCGTGACAATGGACATGAAGGGCAGATTGATCTCTTCATCCATGAAATAGGTGTGCGTCGCGACCTCACTGGGCGCCAGATGCCTCGCATAGCCTATGGCACGGACGGCCACAGTACGGTCCAGGACCATCGGACCCTGATACCGTACGGCCTGGTCATCCGGGGGCGTGCCGTCCAGGGACACGTAGATGTCGAACTGATCCGCATTCAGGAAGCTGAGCACCTGAGGGCTCGAATAAAATCCTCCGGTGATGGAAAAGAGCGGCTTGGGTGTGATGTCCGCAAGGTAGGCGGTGTCATTGGCACTGCCCGGTGTGGGCAGTTCATAAAAACCCCACTGCGTGTCACTGTGCGCAAGGCGCCCGTACGACATGTCGTCCTGCTGCGCACCAAAGGTCAACGAATTGACGAGCACACCGTCCCAGGTAAACAGGCCCAGTTGCTCCCCTGCCCTGTTCAGTCTGAAATTCGTGTGCAGCCCCACATCCTCACCGTCCGCCCACACCAGGAGGAAGCCTGCCCCGCGAATCAGGGTGCCGGTCGGAATCCGCCACTTCAGGGGATCGTCCAGATCATCCGTCAGATAATGGCCGCTCAGATCGATGTCCTGATCTGTGGTATTGCAGAGTTCGATCCAGTCGGAGTATTCGCCATAGTCAGGGTCCCTGATTTGTCCCTGGTTGGCAGCAAGAAACTCGTTGATCAGGACATCGGGCTGCTGCCCGCCGGCTATGATGTGACCGGTCAACAGAATGAGTAAAGTCAAAATCAAGTGCGTACGCCTGTGCAAGCCCATTCTCCTGGTTGGAACATCCTGATGGTCAAGAGTTAAAACAGTTCGAACCATTATACACATTGGAGGCCCCAAAACCTAGGCCTGTGTTGGAGAATCCCCTTGTCGGCTCCAGACGAGAATTGGCGTTCCCCTAGGGATTTAACAACTTTGCGCGGGCCAAGGGTTGCTGGTTGCTGGTTGCTGGCTATAAGCCTTCAGCCATCAGCAGACCGAGTCCCACGCCTGTGGGGTGGATCGGATTCGGCGGCAGAAGCTTGCTCACAGAGCCGAAGCCGGTTCGCCCCACACAAGGTCCGACAGGACCGCCCCGCCGTCTCGGCCGGTCTGCGTGGGACAGACGTGCGAATACAGCGTCGTTCAATTAGTCTTTGACTGTTAGCTGTTTTTTATTAGTGTCAATTTGTGAAGATTCGTGGATGAAGTTGTTTTCATTTTCTCTGTGGCCTCCGTGATCTCGCCCCTGGGGCCAGGCGTGCGAGACAGGCTTGGCAGTTGGCTATTGGCTGTCAGCTCTCAGTGATCAGCTATTTGGAACGCTGCGCGTGCTGGTTCAATAGACCCCTCGGTGCCTCGGCGTGACAGAGTCGGGTCGTGGGTTCATTGAGGCGCGTCAGCCTCTTACCTTCTTAGCTTCCCAGTTTCTTCTTCGCATCTCCGTACGCCAGTGGCTTTGTTCGTTTTTTTCCTTTGCGTTTTCTTCTAACTTTGCGCGAGCAAGACCGATGACGATTAATCCTCCAAAGAATGAATCACCAGGCCGGAACGGAGCTTGGGTTCGAACCAGGTGGTCTTGGGGGGCATGATATTGCCGGAGTCGGCAATATTGATAAGCTGCTCCATGGACACAGCGTACAGGGCAAAGGCCACCTTCATCTCGCCGGAGTCCACACGTTTTTTGAGTTCGCCCAGGCCGCGAATACCACCGACAAAGTCGATGCGCTGCGACGTGCGCAGGTCGTCAATGCCCAGGATCTTGTCCAGCACTAGATTCGACAGGATCGTGACATCCAGGATGCCAATGGGATCATTATCATCGTATGTCCCTGCCTTGGCAGTGAGCCTGTACCACTGGCCGGACAGGTACATGCTGAATTCATGCAGTCTGGCGGGCCTGTAAATCTCAGGGCCGATCTTCTCCACGTCAAAAGACTCAGTCAGCCTGTCCAGCAGATCCGCGTCAGACAGACCATTGAGGTCCCTGACCACGCGATTGTAATCAATGATCTGCAACTGGGTATCAGGGAAATGTACAGCCATGAAAAAGTTGTATGCCTCTCTGCCCGTGTGATTGGGATTCTGTGTCTTCTTTTCCAGACCGATTCGGGCTGCTGCGGCTGTACGGTGATGGCCGTCCGCCACGTAGGTGGCAGGCACCTTCGTGGCAAACAGGGATTCAAGCTGCTGATTCACAGCCGCATCGTCAATCACCCAGAACTGATGCCCGAATCCATCCTCAGCCACAAAATCCACATCCGCCTTGCGGCCCTTGACAATGCCGTCCACGATCGCATCGATCTCGGGCACGGCCTTGTACGCACAGAATACGGGTTCGATATTGGCGTTGAGATAGCGCGTCAGGATCATACGATCCTCTTCCTTGTCCGGACGCGTGAGTTCATGCTTTTTGATGATGCCCTGGTGGTAATCTTCACAGGAAGCAGCGCCCACAATGCCGTACTGAGTGCGTCCGTTCATGGTCTGCGCATAGATGTAGAAGCGTGCCTCGCCATCCTGCACCAGCCACCCCCTGGCCTGAAAAGCCTGATAGCTGGCCACAGCCTGTTCGTACACTCGATCCGAATGGATGTCCGTGCCGGCTGGGCAATCAATCTCTGCACGCGTAATGTGGAGCAGGGAACAGGCCTTGCCCTCTGCCATTACAGCGGCCTCGTCACTGTTCATCACATCGTACGGCAGGCAGGCCACGTCCCTGGCCATGTCAACGGGCGGACGGAGTCCTGGAAACGGTTTAATCTGAGCCATAGGTCTATTCACACCTTTATATGGATATTCCAGTTTCAGCAAAAACGGGTACTATAGCATGGCCCGGCCCGATGTTCAACTGGCATCCTCGGTCTTTCTATTCACCACCCAATTCTCAATCTCCTCAGGCAACTGCCAATTGAACTTGCGACGCGACATAGATCCCACCTTTCAAAAAGCCGAAGTATATCCTCAATCACCGGGTTGTCAGAGTGCGTAGTACTACTCCGTATACTGCGTGGGCAGATTGAACTTCCCCACAAAGCCCCCACCAGGCTCCAGGTCCAGGGAGAGACGCTGTCCGGTTTTGACTGTGCGGCCCGCTTCAAGGCGACTGGCAAAGCGCGACCCGGAACCGTCGTGGTACAGCGCGGCCAGATAGTCCCCTGCCCCGAGAAATCCAAGATCGAGTTCGTAGTGGGCCTGCCTGTCCTGGCAATTCAGCAGGGCCACATACCAGTCCCGGCCCGAGCGTCTGGCAAAGGCCACGAACCGGCCGATCGTGGACCCGGGCAGCACCAAGGTCTCATCCCACACCGGCGGCATGGTGCGCACGAGACTCAGAAAGGGGCTTTCCAGATACGCCTCAGGATGGTCCGGCCAGCAGATAAACGGCGACGTGTAGATCACGGCCGTGGCCATCTGGAACACGGCCGTGGTATTCTTGAGGTACTTGTGACGTACATAGCCGGGCAGGAAGTCACCGTGTCCAGCGACCATGCGAGAAAAAGGCAGGGCCCCGTAGTGCGTCAGCGGCAGCTTGTCCCAGAGTACGTATTCCTGCTCGCGCAGGCCTTCCTGTGTGATCTCGTGCGGCCAGGTGCGTGCCTCGCCCGTGGGTTTGTTGGCCCCGTGAAAACTGACCATGAGCTGGTTCTCAGCGGTTTCACGCAGGATGGCTTCATACACGCCGATCATGTCCCTGGATTCGGAATCAAAGAAATCGATCTTCACGCCCTTGACACCGGCCTCTTTACACTGGCGAAAGAAGGCCCGGCGTACCTCGGGATCTGTGAGGCCGGGGCCATCGTCGCGTCCCTCGGGATACGCGTTCCAAACCAGGATATCCACGTTCTTTGCAGCCCCGTATTGGCAGAGTTCCTTGAGACGCGCCCAGAGGTCACCCCCGTCACTGAGAAAGCCCCACTTCTCCGTGCGCCAACCGCCGTCGACCAGGAGATATTCACAGTTCATGGCAGCACACATATCCACAAACCACTTCTGTCGATGCCACTGGGCCCCGTCATTCATGAACACGGCCCAGGTAAT
>JAIPFM010000022.1 GCA_021736645.1 Phycisphaerae bacterium
ACCAGGCGCTGAAACAGAGTTGCGCCGGTCTGAGGGTTCTGCCAGGCCTTGATTTCGACGCCTCCGATGGACGAGGAGATGGCCCGCTTCGTGGGGGCCTTGGAATCCAGCCACACGATCTGGCTTTGGTCCGGCCCCTGGAGACACAACTGCGCCACATGCCCCCCCTCGGGGTCATCCACACAGCGCACATCCCACCCGAGATCCGGCACATACTGCTGGAAACTGAGGGTCACAGGGGTATTGCGCACCGGAAGCACTTGAACCATCGGCTGCGCCACATTCTGGTCTGTGATCATGATGGGGAAATGGAGGGTATCCCCGTCCAGTCCCACGCGTACCATGACCTCCCACGGACCGCTCAGGAAGGCATCGTGCGGACCGGCACCGCAGACTGCACCTAGGCCCAGGCCTGCGATCAAACAGAATGGAAGGATGACTGATCTCACAACTGCCTTTCCAAACGTGACAACAGAGCATCTGAATCCAGGAGGAGACGTTCTGTGTACTTGAAATTATGGACACCCCAGCTGCCGTCGGCGACCACAGAATTCAAGATGTCTTGAGCCTGAGTCAGCAGGGCTTGTTTGGCCGGCAGGTCACTGATCGCGGCTGTGAGCTCCAGTCGCCGAGCCAGACGCGTCGACCGCTCCGTAATGCGTGCATGCAGGGTTTTGATCTCGTCTTGCCAGAAGGGAATGTACTTCAGACCGGTGCCCTCCGCATGGCAGGTATCACACGCCCGGGGCACGGCTCGCGCCACGGTGCCGAAACTGTCAATGGCACCATCCTGCTTGACACCCTGTTCAATGTGACAACCTGTACAGGCCACGTGGGTCATGAACATGGGACTCAGCACCCGATCCTGCGTGTCGGGATGGGCGGGCATGGCCGTGGAATACAGGGACCGCTGCACCTGGTGCGTATCGCTGTGGCAACTCTGGCAGTCCATCATCCCGGCCAGCGAGGCCACTTCCGTCCTGGCATGGGTCGTTTCGCCGTGACACGCAAAACACTCCACCTTCTCACGACTGGTACTGTGCGCCATATGCAGTTCATTGGCATCCACCAGTCCCTGCATTCTGTCACTGTGACAATTCAGACACGAGGCATCATCCACCTGACTGAGCTGGCTGATTTCGTTCTTGTGACAAGACTGCTCACAACTGGCATTATACGACAGAAACTCCTGATGGTCGATGGTGACCAGGCCCCGTTTGATGACCTCTTTGGGGACCTCATGACAGCTCTGACAGTTGGTTTCAACGACACGGCCCTTGCCCTCTGGGCCCTCCAGGAAGTGACAGGTGTAGCAGACGTCTTTGTTCAGAGAGAAATGCTCATGGCCTTCAAAGTGGCTGTGACAGGTATCGCATTTGAGATTGATACCATCCACGATCTTATTGATGTGCTTGCTGTGCCGAAACTTGATACCCTGAAAATCAAGTTTATCCTCATTCAATGTGTCCACACTGTGACACCCCTCTCTCAGGCAGGAGGCATCCGTGATGGAGCCATTGGGTTTGGTGCCGACACGTCCCACCACACAGTCCACGAGCTGCGCCAGGCCGTTGAGCTTCCCCGTGACAAATCCCGAAAATCCCGGTTGGAGGTGACACATCAAACAGTTGACCTCGGCATGTTTGGACGCTTCCCAACTCGCATGATAGTCATTCATGATATGGCAGCTGTCACAAAAATCAGTCGTACTGGTCGCTTCGATCGGAATGATCATGAGCAAAGGCAATAACCCCACAATGAGCGCAATCTTGACAGACAGCTTCAATTCCTTGAAACCATGAAAACTTTTCTTAATAAATTTCACGTCGATCCCGTTCCTTAGCTTTCGGTGTCATTTCCTGAATCACAGACTGACCTTCAGTGCCGTGATTCCATGTTGGTTGTTTGGGTTTGACCGGCAGGGCCAAACTGAATTCTGAGCCGCCGCGGTCACGATTTCGTGCTCCCAATCGTCCGCCGTGACGCTCTACAATTTGTTTCACAATGGCCAACCCCAGGCCGGTCCCATCTTTTTCAAGGGCTCTGGCATTGCTGGCTCTATAGAATTCCTTGAATATGCAGGGCAGTTCCTCGGGCGGAATGCCAATGCCCGTATCTCGAATATCGACACACACTTCCCCGCCCTGATAGCGTGCGACCACTTCAACGGTCCCATGCTCGGGTGTATATTTAATGGCATTGAGCACCAGGTTGGTGAGCGTCTCCTCGATAGATACCTGATGGCCATGGACTTCCAGGGCCGGACATTCAATGCGATGCGTCAAGGTAATGGATTTGTCCAGGGCGCGACTTTGACAGGTCGCCATGGCCTGGGTAATCGTCTCGTTAATGGAAAACCATGCCATGTCCATCCGATGACTCAATCGCATTTCCGTGAGCTTCAGCAGGGTCTTCACAAACTTGATCAAATGGGCCGTGCGCACATTCGCACGATTGATGAGATCCTGCTGCCCGGCCGTGAGCGGACCCACCAGTTCCTGACTCACCACGTCCTGGCAACTTTGAATGGCAGCCAGATGCCCCTTGATATCATGCGTGACCCTGGCCACATATTCGTTCTTGATGCGATCCTTTTGATGCAGTTCTTGATTGGCCAGGCGATAGGCCCTCTCTCTGCGTCGCAATTGAGTCGAAATATCGGTGGTCATATACACCACAATCAGAAGGGTTCCGGCCAGCACCCCCACCGTACTCATGACATAGTACCCCTGCGCATGAAAGCCATGCGTCAGCAGCCCATCGAGACAATAATGTGCCCAAATACCCCGGTACTCAAAGAAGCCCAGCATCACGAGCAGACTCACGGCAAAGGCCGCCTGAACATAGCTTTCCCGCACGGACAACAGAATACTGGCAATCACCATGTGAAACACAAAACACACCACCAGAGGGTTTTCCACCCCCCCTGAAAAATGCAGCAGTGCCGTGAGCAGCACAAGATCCGCTGCAATCTGAAAATGGATCAGCCGTCGAATCCACACCCCCATGTTGTGCAGATCACGGCGCACGATCCACTTCAAGGAAACCAGAGAGACTATATTTTCACAGGTTAATAACATGACAATTCCATACAAAGGCCCCGGGGCATGGACCGCATGCCACAGCAGACAGGCCAGCGACACGACTATCGTGGTCACAACCACGGCAATCCATCGAAGGTTGATCAGCCAGTAAACGCGTCTGACCAGTCTAACGTCGTTTGGCAAAACATCCATGAGGACCCCTTCATTTTCATTACGTCCTATGCCTGAAAGTCAGTCTGTTTGCCTATACACAACCTAGACCAGTGTACTCAAAAACAAAGTCCCACGCAACGCTGGCCAATCAACCATAAAATCTTTTCAGAAAAACCGTTAGATAGATTCCTACATCTGAGAAAAAACTCTGAAATACGAAATTGAGACAGGGATATAACCGTCTTTGAGCAGGGTCCGATTGACCCCAGACTGGGATGCGCCTTACGCCGATGTAAAGCACTTTCCCTGGACTTCACCAGCCGGCGGCAAGCATTTCAACAAACCCATTCGATAGCGCCGGGTTGACTCTTATCATTTCAAAGAAGAGGTTTCTCACCAACAAGAAACTTGATGAATTCAAGCTTTTTTTTTGGCCTGACGATCACGTTGAGGCATCGAGGTTCACTCCGGCATGTCAAACCATTCACCACAGGCCTTGAGTTCTGCCTGGGTCTTTGCATCGAGACCGATGTCTTCGTCGGACAGATAGCACCCGGGATCAGGGGCCCACGTATCCCCAAAGTGAAGGTCTGCACGCACACGCAAACTGCCGCCGCACGCGTCAAAGTACCGGCACACACGACAACGGCCCTTGATATTGGCGCGTCGATCCCTCAAGGCCTTGAGCAGGGGTTCTTCCGGATTACTCCAGATCTCGCTAAACGGCGCCTCGTGAATGTTGCCCATACTGTAATGGCCCCAGAACTGATTCGCATGCACAAAACCGTCGTAATCAATACACCCAATACCGATGCCGCTGCTGTTGAGTCCGCCGCCGTTCCAGGTCAGCAACTGCCACACATCCTGGGCCCGATCCGGATCTTCCTTGAGCAGTTTCAGATAGGTGTAGACCCCATCCACATGGTTGTCTACAGTCAGGATATCTGTGAGCTTACCTGCCTCCTTGTATTGCTTTGTCTTGGCATGGATGATATCCAGGGCCGCCCTGCTTTGCGCACTGGTCAGACGCTCGCTGGACATGTCACTGCCCCGGCCGCTTGGGACCAGATGATAGAAACAGGCCCGTTCAATGCCCTCGGCATCAAAGAAATCAAACAGGCTCTCCAGGTCCTGTACGTTCTGCCCTGTCAGGGTCAGACGCAGGCCCACGCGTACGCCCGCCGCCTGGCAATTTCGAATCCCTTGCACGGTGCGATCGAACGCACCCTGTACACCGCGGAACTTGTCATTGACCGGTCCCATACCATCCAGGCTGATGCCCACGTATGAGACGCCCAGGTCCTTGATCAACTTGGCCTTGTCTTTGTCGATGAGTGTGCCATTGGTCGAGATCACGGCACGCAGGCCTTGGCCCACAGCATACTCAATCAGCTCGAACAGGTCGGGACGCATGAGCGGTTCGCCCCCGGAGAACAGGACAGAAGGAATGCCAAAGCCGGCCAGATCATCCAGGACAGACTTGGCCTTGTCCGTGGTCACCTCATGAGACGGCTTGCCCACACCACTGTCGTTGTAGCAGTGCACGCATTTGAGATTACAGGTGCGTGTGATATTCCACACCACAATAGGCTTTCTCTCTGAGGCCTTTTTCGGAATGATCTCACCGTCGCGTTCACCGGCGCCTTTTTTACCATAACGCAGCCAGTCCCCAGGCGTTACTTGATCGCAATACACTTTGCTTATGTTAATCATAGTCGGTTTTCGGTTTTCAGTTTTCAGTTTTCAGTTTTTGGCTGTCACTCGTCCGCCCATCAAGACTTGAATATCAGGCATTAAGCCTTGCCCTTGGGTTTGTACACGCAAAACGGCTCTTCCGCCAGATAGTTCTGCGTTTCTGCGTAGGCCCGTGCGCGACACCCGCCACAGACGGTCTTGAATCCGCACGCGCCGCACTTGCCTTCCAAAGCATTGCTGTCACTCAATTGCGTCAGATCCTTGCTGTGCCTCCAGATGTCACTCAATGAGGTCTCCAGGACATTGCCACACAGGACCGGCAGATACCCACAGGGAAAGACATCCCCCTGATGTCCCACAAAAACCACGCCCATGCCGGCCAGACAGCCCCGCGATGACGCTCCATGTCCGTGGCCCCCTGGCACAGCCCCGTGCGTGTTGGCAGAGTGGTGCAATCCGGCTTCCCGCTTGACCCGTTCATAATGCGGCCCGCAGGTCACCTTGATCTGCATGTCACCGCGTTGTTCCAGCGCCACAATCACCTTGAGAGATTCTTCATACTGCGACGGGGTCATCATGTCCGTTTCCGCGAGCTCCACGCCGCACCCCACAGGCACCAGCATAAACGGATGCACGGCCACCGCCCCCAGGGACTGGGCCAGGTCGTACAGATCCGTGAGCTGGTGACGGTTGTGCTGGGTGACGGTCATATTGATCTGGAACGGCACCCCCTTGTTGTGCAGACGCTGGATGCCCTGAACGGCCTGATCGAATGAGCCCTTGAGTTGCCGCATGTGATCGTGCATCTCTGCCGTGGCCCCGTCCAGGCTGATGGACACGCGCTCCACACCGCTGGCGGCAATGCGATCGGCCATGGCCTCGTCAATCAAGGTGCCATTGGTGGCCAGAGCCGGCACGATCCCCTGCGATTTGGCATGGCTGATCAAGTCAAACAAATCCGGCCGGCACAGGGGTTCGCCGCCTGAAAAGACCATGATGGGCATCATGGGCTGCGACTGCCCCAGGGCGGCCAGTTGAGCAATCAGGATTCTGGCCTGATCCGTGGACATGTCTTTTGGCGCCGCATCATTGGAGTCAAGGCGGCGGCAATGGGCGCACGTCAGATTACACTGAATCGTGGATTCCCAGAACAGGAGCCTGAGCATTCTCGGTGGCGACTTCATTGGTTTCATTTATTGAGCCCCTTGTCTATCATCAGCAGTAATCTGACCTGCCTGAGTCACAATCTGATTCACAATGTCCTTGGCTTCGGCAATCCCCTTTTCCTTGGCCGTGGCATTGATATACTTGATAAAACAGAACAGAATCTTGTTCACCACGCGATTGACCATCGGATTCAGCACATTGCGGCACGAGGCATCTTCACGCACCCCCACGTAAAACCGGTCCAGCTCTCTCTGGCTGATCTGGGTCAACGCAGCCTTGAGTTGGCCGATCTGGGGCCCGAGGTCGCGCACGTCAAACCATTCCATGAATTCCCGCACGTTTTCCTGCACCACGGTCAGGCCCGTGGCAATATCCGACTCACGCGCCTCGATGTTTTGCTGTGCCACAGAGGACAGGTCGTCCACGCTGAAGAGATACATGTTCTGCAATTGTCCAATGGCCGGGTCAAAATTACGCGGCACGGAGATGTCTATAATGAGCAGCGTCCTGTGACGACGCGCCTTGGCAATGGGTTTGAACGCCGGCTTGTCAAAGAGCGGCTGCTCCACAGACGCAGCGCCCACCACAATATCGACCTCCATGAACTGGTCTTTCAGGGCCTCCCAGGGCAAGGCCTGTACGCCATGCTGAGCGGCCATGCTTTGGGCCTTGCACAGGGAACGGTTGACAATCGTGATACTCTTGCAGCCCACATGCCGTAAATGCTTGACCAGCAGCTCGCCCATCTGCCCGGCCCCGACCACCAGGGCACGAGCCTGCTTGATGTCGGAAAACAACTGCATGGCCAATTCTATGGCCACCCCTGCCACACTCACGCGGCCTTCAGAAATGGCCGTGGACGTGTGCACTTCTTTACTGCAGGAAAACGCCGTATGGAACAGTCGATTCAACACCTTGCCTGCCGTGTGGTTTTCACAGGCCATGGTGTAACAGTCCTTGACCTGCCCGATGATCTGTGATTCCCCCAGCACCAGACTGTCCAACCCTGAGGTCACGGTCAGCAGGTGTTGCACGGCAGCTGGGCCCACATGGATGTAAAGATGTTCTTTAAATTCCTCAGGCGTGAAGGACTTGATCTGGGCCAGAAAATCAATGAGCTCATTGCCTTCGGTCCAACCGTCCAGATCGCTGACCGTATAGAGTTCCACGCGATTGCACGTGGACAGCATCGCAAATTCCGCCTCCGGATACTGCTGACGCAGCAGATCCAACAGTTCAGTCGCCTGCGTTTTGTTGAACGACAAGCGTTCCCGAATCTGAATCGGTGCACTCTTGTGATTTAGGCCTATAACAACGATCTTCATGCGTAAACTCTATCCTGGAAGCAGACTCTTTTCGCTACGTAAAAACATGCTGGGTGCCACAAAACAGGGTGACGCCCACCACGGCAAAAATGACCAAGAACAACATCACAACAGTGGCATAGGCCATGGATTTATCACTCAATCCGGCAAACGTGTGCCAACTCAATATAATGATCAACAGACACCAGGTCGCAGCGATCAGCACAATCTTGGGGTCCTTGACCCAGTCTATCCAGCCCATGCCCATCGACGCCGAGGCCACCACTGCCAGGCCAATGCCGGAGACCAGCCCCATCGTCATGCCCACGAGACAGGTGATCAGACCGCGTTTGTTGGCATGCCTGAGCCACTCGATATTGGGCACACGGCCCAGCACACTCATCACTTGCTTGCGCTTCAACATATAATCGCTGAGCAGATACAGCGACGCCGCAGCCGTCGAGAAAATCATGGCACTGCTGCCCAGAAGCATGGACACGGCGTGGAATACCATCCAGGGTGTCACCGCCATCTTGGCAGGCACCGTGGCCGGCTGAGCCACCAGGGCCGCCAGGCCGGTCAATCCCAGCATGGGCCAGATCATGACCGCGGAAAACCAGACCTGGGTCATCCCGAAACTCATAAGCACATAAAGCAATCCCAAGACAATGGTCAATACGAGCATCGATTCAAATAATCCCGTCAGGGGAACCGCCTGAATCGACACCGCCCGAGAAACCAGGACCGCACAGTCCAGACAGACCGCCCCACACACCAGGCCCACGATCCATCGTGTCACGGTTTCTTTTCGCGAACGCAATTGGACCGCAGCCATCACTGCCGCGCCTGCGTACAGACACGCACCTGCCAAAAACACAACCATTTCCTTTGCGGGTAGATGTATCATGAGTCTATCCCTGCCTCATCGGGTCATCTGGAATAATATAGGTGGGTGGCACTTTCTTGAGCTCTTTCTCTGTCAAAAGCAATTGATAGTCCGCCACCTGACACGCGTCACTCATCCGTTTGACAGTGTCTCGGGTACTCACCGGATCTGCCCCATGCACCATGGTATACAGGGTGTAGGGCCACTGCGGGGTGGCGGGACGCTGATAGGCATGACTGACTTCAGCAAAGCCCGCCAGGCAAAGGCCCACGGCTTCCATGCGATCCGGTTCGACCTGCCACACCACCATGGCACCACTGCCCATGCCCACATGGAAGTGATTGACAATCGCGCCTATCCTGCGAATCCTGCCCTCGGACACCCATTGCTCAAGCAGGGCCAGCAGAGCCGCTGTGTCCATGCCAATGCGGTCCGCCATATCAGCGTACGGGGTCAGACTGTCTGTGGGAAACCCCTCCTGCAACATGGCCAACACGTTCTTTTCAAGATCTGTAAGTTGATTCGACATCGTACCTTTTTATACCTTACTCCTGGTCACGCGAATGTCCAGTTCGTCCATTTTTCTGTACAGGCTGGAGAGTCCCACACCCAGGGCTTTGGCTGCCTGTGTTTTATCATAATTGCTCTTCTTCAGCACGCGCAGAATATGCTGTTTTTCAAAGACCTTGAGCGTATTTTGAAGATTGTCGTCCGCCCCATCCACAGGGTCCGCGTAGGGAGACAGTAATCCCAGATTTTTGACGTCAATCAGGTCATCCTCCGTGAAAATAATGGATCGCTCAATCACATTTTCCAGTTCCCGAATATTGCCCTTCCATTCATGAGCCATGAGCATACGCATGCCCTCGTCGGTCACACCTTGACACTGTTTTCCCAGTTCGACATTGTATTTCTGAATGAAATGATCCACCAGCAGAGGGATGTCATCCACGCGATCCCGCAGTGCAGGCATATGAATACCCACCACATTGAGTCGGTAGTACAAATCCTCCCGAAAATTACCATCCCGAATTTCCTTGAGCAGGTCTCGGTTGGTCGCAGCCACCAGACGCAAGTCCAAAGAAATGGGCTCTGTGGCACCCACAGGCGTGATCTGTCTCTGCTCCACGGCCCGCAGCAATTTGATCTGGCAATTGATGTTCATGTACCCGATTTCATCCAGAAACAGGGTGCCTCCTTTGGCACATTCAAACAGGCCCTTTTTGTCTTCAGACGCAGAGGTAAAGCTCCCCTTCTTGTGCCCGAACAACTCGCTCTCCAGAAGGGTCTCCGGAATGGCCCCGCAATTGACCGCCACAAATCTCTGGCCATCGGAATGGCCCAGGCTGTGAATGGCCCTGGCCACCAGTTCCTTGCCAGTACCGCTTTCACCCGTAATCAATACATTGCTTCGCGTCCGACTGACCTTCTGGACCATATCCTGCACCAGGCGGATGTTCTGCGACTCGCCAATCATCTGGGACAAATCAAACTGATCATTGAGTGCACGCTTCAATTCAAGGTTTTCCGCCTGAAGCTCGGCAAATCGGAGATGCTGTTTGATTTTCACGAGGATGTCATCAAAAATCACGGGCTTGACCACATAATCACAGGCCCCCAACTTGATCGCTTCCACAGCCCGTTCCACGGTACCAAACGCGGTGACCATAATCACACGGGCCGCGGGATGCGTGGCCATAATATGCTTGAGTACCTTGATTCCATCAGCCCCGGGCATCTGGATATCCAGTATCACCACGCCGAACGCGGTGGCACGGATCGCTTCAATGGCACTCAGCCCATTGTCCACGGTGGTGACATCCAATGATTCATCCCTGAGAAACCTGGCCAAGGTCTCACGAAAGGTCATTTCATCGTCTGCCAGTAATATCTTTTCAGTCATGGATTACCTACTCTTCAGGGTCATGTTGGTGATTGTGTTTTTGAAATGCCCCATGCCATGATGCGGTCATGTCGCAACTTTTTTTTCCGGCTTAAACATATTGGCCTTGGGACGAACCGGCACCTGCAGCAGGACGCTTGTCCCCTTGTCCGGTTCTGACTCAATGCTGATGGATCCATCCAGTTCCGTGATCAGATTATGGCTGATAAACAGGCCCAATCCCGTGCCCTTGCCAATTTCCTTGGTGGTAAAAAAGGATTCGAAGGCACGCCTGGCCACCTGTTGATCCATACCAATGCCCGTATCACGAACCCGGACACGGACCACATCTCCCAGGCAGTCTCGTGTAATCTCGAGCGTATTCGGTGATTCATCCGTCTTCGCGTTCATCGCATCCACGGCATTGATAAACACATTCAGCAGGATTTGTTCAAAACTCTGCGGATTCAGCCACACCGTGGGCAGCGTACCATTGATTTGATTCTTTATCTCGATGGATTGCATGCGATTGTCGAATTTGATGAGGGTCAGTGTGTTGTTGATTAACTGATCGATATCCGACCATCGATACTCAGATGTGGCAGGACGCGAAAACGTCAGCATGCGTTTGAGAATCTCAGAAATACGATTCACCTGCTTCAGCACCACATGCAACTGCTGCACTTCATCTTCAGTCTGAATCTTCTTGGTCAGATACTGAACCACGGACGACAGACTGGCCAGAGGATTGCCTATTTCATGGGCAATACCCGACGCCATCTGCCCGATCGCCACCATCTTTTCTCGCTGGGCCATTTGGACGCGCGTCATTTTGAGCATCTCATTAATCGAAGTGACCTGCTCGGACTGGTTCATCAGTTCTTCTTCAAGATTCTTGTGGTCTGTCACATCCGTACCCACAATCACATACCCCAATGACCGGCCGTCCACGTCCTTCACAGGGCATCCTTTGGCTTCGATACGCCGAGCATCGGGCCCCGGTGTATCAAAGGCACCCACATTCTGTTGAGAAGGACTGATTTCCTCGCTTAGCCCCCTTTGTACATACTCTTTCAGAACCCCGGGGAACATGTCCAGCACCAGCGCAGCGTCATTAGAGTGGCCCGTGGTCCAGGTCATGGCTGCAGGATTGCACATGGCAATGTGTCCCTGCGGATCTACAAAAATCAGGCCTTCATTCATGGCATGGATCACGGCCTTGAGCACATCATGGTTTCGCGCGGCCTCACGTTCCGTGGCCGTCATCCTGACCAGGATGACGCGGGTCAGATATTGGGCCAAAACCACGGTGCAGGAAAATGCCACAAAGCCACCCAGCACATAGACTGGCACGTGCCAGAGATTCCCGGATTGAGACAGGTTGAGATCCTGAAAACCAGGCCAAGGCCTCTCAGAAACCTGATTCAAGGCCAGAATACCATAAAGGACAATGGTGGAGCCCCCCACTGCAAAGGCCATATAAAGGGGCAGGATAATGGCGGCAATAATCACATGAAACACGTAAAAAAGAACAAATGGATTGGCCACCCCTCCGGACAGATAGAGCAGACTCGTTAAAATCAAAAGATCCAACTCAACCTGGATCAAGGCAAACACAAGCCCTCTGGTCCCGTGAAAGTAATGGCTGCCCCTCCTGGCCGTGGCATAGTACGCGGCATTACAGAGCCCCAGCACCAAACCACAGGCCAAAACAGGACCTGCACTCTGAATCACGGGAAACACATCATGTACCACCCAGCTCGCAATCAGGATGCCGGCCACCGCGATCCATCTCAGATCAATAAGCCACATGAACTGGTCGCCAGAGATCTGGCAGGTCTGCTCCTGCAAGGATCCCATGATTCCTGTTTTCTGATGCCTCAGATTGACCACAATTCGATTCCAGACACATACATGAACACCAGGTCGTTACACACCCGAACAACCCAAACACCAAGCCCCTTCTGAACGCCATAAGGGCAGTAAACACATATTGTATAACGCATCAAGAAGAAATGCAAGCTAATTTTCCCAATTCTGGGAATTTGAAAACTTTAGGCATCACATCGCAGTCTCAAGTCTGGTATCCAGGACATTACTGGCCCTGCTTGTTATTGTCGGATCTGTGACAGTATGGTATAGTCACCATGTAATCTTTCTTATTCACGGAGTGGCCCAAATGAAGTTATCAAAAGGCGCTGGATATGCACTGCATGCACTGATGTATATGGTCAGACACATCACGCAGCTCCCACTGACTGTCAGTCATGTTGCCAAGGCCGAGGGCATCCCTGCAGGTTACCTGTCCAGGCTATTCCAGACCCTGTCCAAGGCAGGGTTGATCAGGGCGCTCAAGGGGCGGCATCATGGGTATGTGTTCGCCAAGTCCCCAGAGAAAATCACATTGCTGGAAATCTTCGAAACCATTGAGGGACGCACACTGTTTGGCGAGTGCCTTCTCAAACACTGCAACTGCGGCGGCACCCCGAACAACTGCCGTATCTTCAAGCAATGGCAGGAATCCACTCAACAAATTACGGATCTTTTCTCGGAAATCACACTGACGTCAGCGGCCTGGACTCACCCTGAACACCGCTTTGAAGCACTGCCAGAGTCACCCCCATCAAAGCCATAAAATAAACCGCGTCCCCAAAGGCAAACCAAAAGAACAAGGGCCCATGATCTCTCGATCATGGGCCCTTGTATGTATGTTGCAGTTCTGACTGTCTTGAACCGTCGCCTACGGACGCGTCATGGCACTCACATCACCACCCAGGTCTTCAATGCCGTCATACAGCACTTGAAGCACATACCTGCCATTGTGGGTAAAGGCACCCGGATCTTTCAGCACAAACTGAAGGTTGTATGCTGCCTCAAGCAAACGAGGCGTAAATGTATTGTACGTACCGCCGCTTGCCTTCATGAAGTACGGGTAACTGTCGGCATCGTAGGCAATGGGCTCACCCACCACATTGGCCGCATAAGCTTCCATGGCAGACAACAGGGCCGCCACCATGGTATCCAGTTCACCGCCCAGCCCCTCTGTGGTATCACCGTCACCATCAAAGTCCGGGGTATTGGTTCTACGAATGGCAGACAGTTCCTCAATCTCCCTGTGACACTTGATACAGACCTGTACAGCCACATCGCCCATGTGTGCATCGTGGCACTCTGTACAGCTTCTCAGACTGGACGTGTGCTTGAAAAAGCCCTTGTACTCCTTGCCTGCATATTCATAGGCACCGCCCGCCTCAGCCCCGTACCGCGTGGCAGCCGCAGCAAAGTAGTGAACATTGATAAAGCGTTGACCAGAGATCACCGTGTCAGCATCGAGACCGGCCACAGCAGCAGCCACGCTGGCACCTGACGCGCGACCCTGGTGGCAGGTCATGCAGATATTGCTGTCCGGCTCATCCGTATCAACCACCACAGCACCGCTGGGCAATACCACCTCGCCCACATCATACCGCGTGAACCCTGGCACAGAATCGTGACACGTTGAGCACTTGAATCCATTGGATGTGGGCTGAGACACTGTCACGCCTTCGGCCAAGAGGAAAGGCAGGCCGTCTGCAGAGTGACACTTGCTGCAACTGCTTGAGACGCGTCCCTCTGCATCCCAGTGACGGAAGGCCTCTTTTGATCCTGCAAAGTGGCCGGAATCATTGCGATTGAGGCCGATCACCCAGGCCGGGTCCAAATCTTCGATCGTGTCATAGAGCAACTGGATCAAATACTTGGGATTGTGGGCATAGGCACCGGCGTCCTTGACAGACACCTGATAATTGAAAGAGGCCTTCAGCAGACGGGCCGTGAAGCTCGCGTACGCGCCTTCGCCCTCATCCACCACACCATTGTCATTGGCATCTGCAAAGAAATAAGGATAACTGTGTGCATCGTAAACGATGGGGGCGCCCATAGCCCGGCCATAGGCCTGCATGGCACTGTAGAGGACTTCCTTGAGACCTTCGATTTCGTGGGCAATGCCTTCCTGCATATCACCATCACCATCATAGTCCACCAATGATCCCATGAAACGGATGTCTTCCAGGCCGAGCGTTTCAGTCAGCTCATGACAGGTGGCACATGCGTCCATCTTGATTTCGAGCGTATGAGGATCATGACAATCCACGCAGGTGGCCAGGCCTTCGACATGGGTCAGTCGGACATCATACGACTTGCCCGCATACTGATAGCCGCCATGCACTTCGGCGCCCATCAGGGTGGCACCCGCAGCCATGTAGTGGATATTCTTGAATCTGAGCGCACTGCTCACAGTATCGTCATCCGGCAGATTGGCATCGGCAATGGCGGTGGCCACTGACTCGCCTGATTCACGACCCTGGTGACATTCCATACAACGGCTGGAGGCGCCCAAACCGGCAATCTCAACACCTGACGGGAACACCACACTGTCCTTTTCTTCAGTCGCTGCATTGTGACATGCAATACATTCGACGGTTGAACCGACAGGAGGTGCATTGTCCACAACGCCAGCTTCAGTGCCATCTGCGCCCAGGAAGTCGATGTAACCGCCAGTGCTGTGACATTTGGCACACCCCACGGGAACCGTACCTTCCCAGTGATTGAAGGCTTCGGCAGCCACATCGGCATGACCAGAGGAGGCCCATTGGGCTTCATTGGGAATCTGAATCATCAATGCACTGGTCAGTTGAATCCCAGCCACAGACATCAGTGCTGTGCCAAGGACAATCATGGCGCCTAATTGAATTCTATTCGTACTCATACGACAATTCAACTCCTGTGTTGACTTGTGCGACTCATTTGAGAGCCTCAATCGGTCACCCACTCCAAACTGTTTCTGTCACCATTCATGGCGGTTCAGCATTCTGACTGCTCAACACACCAAACAATTGTCTATACCTAACTGGACTATAAGAGCAATCGTCGTGCCAGCCTTATGATTCTCGCTCACACGGCACCCGAAACAACGCTTTAAGTCATTGTATAAATGCAAGTTAACAAAATAGAAACCCGCCGCCATCCTTGCCTGTAACCGCAAAGCGATTTGTCAATATTGAGAAAAAAAAGGGGAAACCACTCTTGGCTATAAGAATTATTGTAGAGATAATGACACAGAAAAACAAGAGGAAAATTCAAAAATCTGACTATAGGATGTCAAGAATCAGGTTGATCCTTCGACACAGTAAACCGGGCATCCAGCTTGAAAAGCCTCTGAACCGGCACGTTCAGAACCTGGCCGTGCTCCAGATGAAGTGCCGCCCTGATCTCTTCCAAAATATCCAGAATTCTCTGCTCGCGATAGGCAATCACTGTAAACCAGATATTGAACGTGTCTTTTCTTTGATAACAATGCGTCACTTCCGGGTACGCATTAATCACCTCAGCCGCCGCGTCAACGCGAGATTCACCCACACTCACAGCGGCCAGTGTACTGGCATACCCGAGTTTTCGGGAATCCAGACTGGCCCCCAGACGACGAATCACACCGGATTCCACCATGGCCACAACGCGCTGCCAGACCTCTGCTTCAGAGCGCCCCACCTTCTGGGCAATCACCTGATAAGGTCTTTCACTCAAAGGGAATTCTTTTTGCAGGGCATCCAGTATCTGGCGATCAAACTTATCCATGACAGCTTTCTTTTAACTTGACTAATACAGCTCTGATGCGTAGATATATTCAATTATGCTTTTTTTGTAAAGCTCGTTTATTATTATTCATTATCTCAGCCAGGCAATCATGACAGTAGGCAAAGTATTCTTGGTAGGAGCAGGCCCAGGGGATCTGGGATTGATCACGTTTAAGGGACATCAGATCCTTGGCAAGGCAGATGTCATTCTGTATGACCACCTCAGCCCCAGGGAATTGCTGCGACTTGCCAAGCCTGATGCAGAACTGATCTCTGTGGGAAAATTCGCAAGTCAACACACGCTGCCCCAGGAAGGCATCAATGACTTACTCGTGGAGAAAGCCAAACAAGGTCACATGGTGTGCCGTTTAAAAGGCGGAGACTGCTACATGTTCGGACGCGGGGGCGAAGAAGCCCTGGCCTGCGTGGAAGCGGGCATAGAATTTGAAGTGGTCCCGGGCATCACCAGTGCCCTGGCAGCCCCCTGCTATGCAGGCATCCCGCCGACCCACAGAGACTGCACGCCGGACATCGCCTTTGTCACGGGACATCGAAAGGCCCCGACGACAACGGAGGCCGATGACGATTGGAACATAGACATCCCCAAGGCCGGTACCATCGTGTTTTTTATGTCCGTGGGCAACATTGCGAGAATCATTCGATCGCTCATCCAGCAGGGCTGGGCCGATGATACGCCCATTGCCGCCATTGAACACGGCACCTGCTATGACCAGCGCGTGATTGTCGGCAAACTCAATGACTTCCTGGCCAGAGCCGAACAGGCTAAACTCAGAAAACCCGCCCTGTTTATTGTGGGCGAGGTGGTGAGCCTGCACGATCAACTCGACTGGTTTGGCAAGAAGAAGAACGTCCTGGTCCTGGGCAACCATCCGGATCGCTATGCCCGCCTGGGCAATGTGGTGCATCGTCGCATCATTGACTGCGTGGGCCTTGAAGACACAACCCGCATCGATGCCATGCTGGACCGCATGCCGGACAATGACTGGATTGTGTTTACCAGCGTGAACGCCGCCAAGTTTCTGTTTGATCGGGTCTTTGCCCAGGGCAAAGACGCACGCATCCTGGGCACCGTGAAGATTGCGGCCATCGGCAAGAGCACGGCTGCTCGACTCAGAGAATACGGACTCCAGGCAGATCTCATCCCGGACAATGAATCCAGTACAGGCTTGCTCGAAGCCTTCAGCAAGCTGGATATCCGTGGAAAACGCATCCTCCTGCCCAGAGCAGAGATTGCCTCAGAAGAATTACCCCGCGGGCTTGACGTCATGGGCGCAATTATTGAAACCCTCGTGGTGTACAAGACCGTGGATATGGAGCCTGACGAAGTCGACTTTGACTACATCGACCAGATCCTGTTCACCAGCGGCTCAACCGTCAGGGCCTTCGTCAAATACTTCGGCCAGGTCCCGGATCATGTCAAGGTCCTTTGCCTGGGTCAACCCACATTGAACACTGCCAAAGCACACGGCATCCAGGGAGACATCATACCATCATGACACGTCCTCAGAAAAACAATACCAGGCTGTTCAAGCAAGCTGAAAAATATATCCCGGGCGGCGTGAACTCACCCGTGCGTGCCTTCAAATCCGTGGGTGCCAGACCCATCTTCATTGACAGGGCCAAAGGCGCACATCTCTGGGACGCAGACGGGAATCAATACATCGACTTTTGCCTGTCCTGGGGTCCCATGATCCTGGGCCATGCACACAAAGACGTGCTCGACCCTGTCAAAAAAGTCATGGCCAAGGGGACCAGCTACGGCATCCCCACAGCCCTGGAAACGGAACTGGCCAGGCGCATCTGCCAGGCCATCAAATCGGTGGACAAGGTGCGGCTGGTGAGCTCCGGTACGGAAGCCGTGATGACAGCCATTCGTCTGGCCAGAGGATTTACAGGTCGTGACAAGATCATCAAATTCGTGGGCTGCTATCACGGTCACGTGGATCACATGCTCGTGCAGGCAGGCTCCGGTGCCCTGACCCTGGGTGCCCCGAGCAGTCCGGGCGTGCCCAAAGACTTTGCCAAGCACACGATTCTCGTGCCCTACAACGATGCCGAGGCCGTGACCAAGGCCTTTGACAAGCATCAGGACAAGATTGCCGCCGTGATCGTGGAACCCGTGGCCGGCAACATGGGCGTGATTGTCCCGGACCGGGCATTTCTCAAGACACTGCGCACGCAATGCACAAAGAACAAAAGTCTGCTCATTTTTGATGAAGTGATTACAGGGTTTCGTTTGGGCTACGGCGGCGTTCAAAAGGGCTTTGGCATTGACGCCGACCTCACCTGCCTGGGCAAGATCATCGGAGGCGGCTTTCCGATCGGTGCCTGCGGCGGTAAAGCAGCCATCATGGACCATCTTGCACCCACGGGTCAGGTCTATCAGGCCGGCACACTGTCCGGCAACCCCGTGTGTGTGGCTGCAGGCATTGCCACACTGGATCTCCTGAAGCAACTCAATCCGTACAGGCAACTGGCTGCGACCACAGCCCAGTTCTGCCAGGCCATGTCAAACGCCCTCAACGAGGTGGGGCTCTGCCATACCATCAACCAGATGGGTTCCATGTTTACTGTGTTTTTCGGCACAGGACCGGTCCGTGACTACACCACAGCCACCACCTCAGACACAGCCGCCTATGCCGCTTTCTTCAAGCACATGCTGGATCATGGCGTGTATCTGCCCCCCTCTCAATACGAAGCATGGTTCCTGTCGTGTGCGCACAGTGCCAGGGACTTGAACCACACCATCCAGGCCATCAGGCAGTGGCCGTAATCGAGAGGCCCTGTTCTATGAGAAAGGGAGACGACCTGAGCCGAAAGGACATGCTTTACCATGTTCACTGATCTGCACATGAAATATGTCTTTTTTTTGTATGGCCTGTCCTTCTTCATGCTGGGCTTTGCCATTCTCATCTATCCCAAACAGAACAGCGCCTTCTCCCTGGCGCGGCACCTCAATTTGATTGCAGGATTCGGTTTGATTCACGGTGCCAATGAATGGCTGGATTTATTGATTCTGATGCATCGCCCGGCATCGACTTTTGTATTGGAGCTGCTTCAAGCGGTCACGCTGCCCGTCTCATTTATCTTCCTGCTTCTATTTGGCGTTCAGAAAATCGAGGCGTCCCCCAGACAGCCCTCGTGGCTCAGATCCTGCCCCTGGGGCCTGCTGGCCCTCTGGACCATTGTGGTGTTGTTCAGTAGCGACCGGTTGCAATCGGGTGACATTGCGGCCAGATATCTGCTCGGTTTTCCCGGGACGGTGTTGACGTCCATCGCCCTGTACCGGCATCTCGCGGCCTTGAGAGAGACCGGGTTGAACGCCGTCATCAAACACCTCAAGTTCATGATTGTTGTCTTTTCCATCTATGGTCTATTGGCCGGTTTCATTGTCAAAGCCTCCCCCTTCTTTCCAGCCAACCTGCTGAACTATGATTGGGTCATTGGCACGTTTGGCATCCCTGTTCAGGTCTTTCGCGCCCTGTGCGCGGCCTGCCTGGCATACAGTACACTGCGTGTCCTAAGCGTATTCCATTGGGAGACACAGCAGCAGGTCCGTGGTGCGGAATCTGAAATCGCGAACTACCGAAGTGAATTATCCCGCACACGGAGACTTACAGAATTGGGCATGATGAGCAAGATCCTGGCAGACAAACTCAGAAAACCGCTCAGCGTGTCTCAGGTCTTGCTTCAGCGTCTGGCGATGGAGGATGACAAACCCAAAGGCAGGAGTGACACCGTGGAACAGTGCCTTGGACAGCTCAAAGAGGCGGTGTCAGTGGTCAAACGCTTCTGTGATCATGTTGACATGCCGGCCATGGCGCAAAACGCCGCCATAGATCTTCAGGATGTTTTGAGCCGTATCATTGCAGCCTTCAAAGAACGCGCAGAAGCTGCCGATTTGACGATCTCTCTGGATACGTGTCCATCACAGGCCCGTCTGATGATAGCGCACAAAGAACTGCAGTATATTGTGTCCACACTCATAGAACACATCCTGGACCGGGCCAACCGGGACACGGCTCAAACACTCAGGATTCAATGCCAACAAGACACCGATCAGTTTCTTATCCAATTCAAGGACACCTGCAGAGGTCTTTCCGCGGAAGACATCGAACATGCATTTGTCCCCTTTGCCCTGAACACGTCTCGCGCCGGCCATAACGACATTGGCCTGGCTGTGGTCAAACAGATCGTTCAGGAAAACGAGGGATCAATTTCAGTTAACAGTCAAGAGGGCAAAGGCACGACATTCTGCCTGCGACTACCCACTTACACAGACCAAGAGGTGACACCATGAAACCCATTAGAATTGCCAGCCGTCCCAGCAAACTCGCATTAGCACAAACCCACATGACCAGAGACGCCCTGTTGGCGCTCTGTCCGGACGCGGACATCTCGGTAGTCCCCATCTCCACCACAGGCGACAGGGACAAGTCAGAGTTTCTCTACAAATCACAAAGCCAGGGCCTGTTCACCTCTGAAGTGGAAGCTGCCCTGCTGGACGGCAGAGCCGACATGGCAGTCCACAGTCTCAAGGATCTGCCCACGCAAGGGCCCGAGGCCTTGATCGTCGCAGCCATGCCCAAACGGGAATCTCCACATGATGTACTCATCACTGCGCACAGGGTCTCTGACATCCAGGGACTCCCGTCCGGCGCCTCCATAGGCACCTCCAGTCTCAGACGCATCGCACAGATCAAGCAGGCCCGTCCGGATCTCCACTGTGTCCCACTCAGAGGCAACGTGGAAACCCGTCTGGCCAAGGTGGCAAGCGGCCAGGTCGATGCTGCGGTCATGGCCAATGCAGGACTGAACCGCCTGGGACTGTCCGATCATATTGCAGCCGTCCTCCCCCTCAGTGATTTCCTGCCCGCACCGGGCCAGGGCGCCCTGGCCATACAGGCTCGCAAGGACCTGCCCGATCTGGTGGCCCTGATTGCCAGACTGGACGACCCTGACACACGACTCTGCGTGGAAACAGAGCGACTCATCCTGGCAGCCATGCACGGAGGATGCAGCATCCCCCTCGGGGTCTACGCCTCTGTTGAAAATGGCCATATCACCGTCCAGGCCATGATCGGCGATCCCCAGGGCCAGACCAACATCCAGCGCACCCAAACCGTGCCCCTGGACCAGGCCTTTGAATGCGCGCAAGCCATGGCCAAAGACCTGCTTAATGCAGGTGGGCGAGAAATCCTCGAGACCATCCGAGCAGATAAAGACAAATAATTTTTATTCTCCGCACAAAAGCTCCCTAAACACCCTAGACAACCAGGGCATTCTTATGTATAAGAATGTTCTGGCCCGATTTTACCACATCCAAGAATGATCACAACTTCGCCAGGTGAGGCAGGAGCCGTATATTGACAAGATAGCATTTTGTAACCTTATTTTCTAAAGGAGGTTGCAAAAATCCCCGAGCTAGATATCAGAGATTATTGCATAGGTGGCACGCTTCTTGCTTAGTAAATGCAGACTTGGTGTAAAAATACATTCATAAACTGGAAAATTTGTTCTATCTGCTCCTTGGTGAGGGAGGCCCATGAGTGGATAAAGTCTATTTGTGGTGATTGAACTTGGAAAGGAGGTCGTGCCCCCAAAAGAAGATGACTGGCAGGCTTCGGCTGGGCATGTTGGTCAATGTCATACACCAGCCAACGAAAACAAATTTGTGCACAGATTTGTTGTTGAAGACAACTGAAGAAAGAAACGACATTTTGAGGAGTAAACAATGCAAACAAGAAAAAAACTCATGGCCGTCGCGATAAGCCTTGTTGTCCTGGTCGCGGGCACGTCAGTGTTCGCTCAGGAAGCATCGTGCGCGGACTGCCACAATGACACCACACTCATCACCGGCAAGGCCACAGCCTTTGCCGGGTCCATGCATGCCACTGGTACAGCCTACGGCCGCGGCACCAGTGCCGGTTGTGCTGGCTGTCACTCAGGCGGCGGATTCAGCGATATGGTCGCTGCAGGCCTCACGCCTGACACCGTCGAAGCAGGCGATCCTACGCCCACACGCCAGGACTGTCGTGCCTGTCACCAGGTGCACACCACCTACACCGGCGCAGACTGGGCCTTGGAAACCACAGCACCCGTGATGCTCTATGCGCTGGCCGACGCCGGTAGTGACGCCATCTATGATGGCGGCAAGGGCAACCTGTGCGTCAATTGTCACCAACCACGCAGAGCCATTGCTGCACCGGATGCTGAAGGCATGATCAATGTCAACAGCTCACACTGGGGACCCCACCACGGACCGCAGAGCGCCATGCTGCTCGGTATGGGTGGCGCCAGTGCTGAAGGCGAAATAAGTGGCCATGCCTTGATGGTAGAGGACACCTGCGTAGCCTGTCACCTTGGTGCAAACATGAACCATGATTTCGAGCCGACGACCGCTGCCTGTACCGAGTGTCACGACGGCGCCAAAAGCTTTGACATCGAAGGCGTGCAGACTGAAGTCGCCGCCATGATCGACGAAGTGGCTGAACTGCTCAAGGCCAAGGGTCTGCTGGATGAAGAGGGTGAGCCGGTTGTCGGTCTCTATCCTGCAGCAGAAGCGTCTGCTCTGTGGGACTACATCTTCATCTCTATTGAAGACGGTAGTCTCGGCGTCCACAACCCGGCCTACACAAAGGCCCTGTTGGAAGCTGCAAAAGCTGCTCTGCAGTAGACTATAACGTAGTGATGTTCAATAAGTCCTGGACTGGGACTGCCTGAAAAGGCAGTCCCAGTTTTTTTATGTCAAGAACTGAGATCACCCTTTGTCTGCTTGCGCGGTTTGGGTCGCTCCAAATAAACGGAACGCGCCAACCGACCTATCCTTGCACGGCCATGTGACCCACAGTATAATGGGCATCCTGTTGACAAGCCAAGTGATGCTCGTGTCACACGTAACTCATTGTTTAAGAGTGGGATGTGCAAGATGAAGAATCGACTCTGTTGCTTATCGCTTACGGTGCTCTGCTGTGTGAACGGGTTTGTACAGGCTGCAGACTCCCCATTTCCCGGCCCCCGTGGTGAAAAGCTGGACGCCTTTGCCAGGGAAGATTTCAACGAGGTCCGGAGCAACAACTTTCTGGCCCGTTTTGTGAAAGTGCCTCGCAATGAGGTGGTGGGGTTTGCCCTGTATACCCACGACCACGCTGTGTTGAAGATGACCGCTCAACTTTTTCCCCTGCTGCCCGATGAGGCGCGCATGGTCACACTGGAACTCAAACGACAAGGCACCTGGCAGTCTGTGGCCAAGGCGCCGGTCATCTACCCGGGTTGGTCCGCACATTTCCGCATCCAGGACTGGGATAGTACTCAGGATGTGCCCTACCGCGTGCGCCATGGCAAAGAAGCCCTGTTCGAGGGCCTGATTCGTAAAGACCCTATTGACAAGCCGGAGATCGTGGTGGCCTCTCTGTCCTGCAATTCCAATGCCGACCGCGAAGATCGTGACGCGATTGTTGCCAAGCTTAAAGCACAGAACCCTGACCTGCTCTTTTTCGCAGGCGATCAGAGCTACGACCACCAGCAGCACACTGCAGCCTGGCTCCTGTGGGGCACGCAGTTCAAGGAGATCATCAAGGACCGGCCTGTGGTGACCATTCCGGATGATCACGATATTGGCCAGGGCAATGTCTGGGGCGAGGGAGGGATTGTCGCAGATTCCACGGCAGGCGCTTCGGGTGGATATTTCTATCCTGCGGAGTACATACGCATGGTGGATCGGTGTCAGACCTGGCATCTTCCTGACCCAGTCGATCCGGCGCCAATCGCCCAGGGTATCGGCGTCTACTTCACGAGACTGCGCGTCGGAGGCATCGACTTCGCCGTGCTTGAAGACCGCAAGTTCAAGAGCGGTCCCAAGGGCAAGATCCCCCAGATGGGTCCGCGTCCCGATCATATTCGTGAGGCCGGTTACGACCCCAGCAAGATCGATCTGCCGGGGCTGAAGCTGCTGGGTGACAGGCAACTGGCATTCTTGAACGACTGGGCCCAGGATTGGACAGGCGCGCAGATGAAGGCCGTGTTGTCGCAAACCGCTTTTTGCGGGGCAGTCCATCTCCATGGATCAACCGAGAACCGTTTGCTGGCAGATCTGGATTCCAATGCCTGGCCGCAAACCGGTCGGCGCAAGGCCCTTGAAGCGATTCGCAGGGCGATGGCCTGCCACCTGTGTGGAGACCAGCATCTCACTGTGGTGGTCAAGCATGGCATCGATGCATTTCGAGACGGGCCATTCGCCTTCACCAATCCGGCGATCATCAACAGCTATTACGGGCGATGGTGGTGGCCTGAAGATGAAAAGACCGGCGCGAATCCCATACCCAACAGCCCCCTCCCGTGGACCGGCGACTACCTGGACGGATTGTACAACCGAATGACCATGGTGGCCTATGCCAATCCAACGTTCGACAAGATGGGTGTGATGAAACAAAACCAGCGCAATCCCGAGGCCATGCTCGGGGATGGCTACGGGCTCGTCCGTTTTGACAAGCGCACGCAGAAAACCACGTTTGAGTGCTGGCCACGCTATGCAGATCTCAGCCAGGGGGACGTTGCCCAGTATCCGGGCTGGCCAGTGACCTTCAAAATGACGGACAATGATGGACGCAGCGTGATTGGCTCACTCCCGGAGATCACGGTCGAAGATGTGGAAGACCCCGTGATTCAGGTCATCCGTGAAGCCGACGGAGACATCCTGTACACGCGGAGAATCCAGGGCCCTCGATTCAGCCCCCCCGTGTATACATCAGGCACCTATACCGTCAAGATTGGACGGGATCGGCCTGATGCCTGGTCCCGATCCGGATTACGTCCGAGTGACAAGGACCATGCTCAATCCATTGTGGTGACACTGCCTTAACTGCATTCACCATGGCGAAACCTCTAAAGGGACTTCAGATAGACGAGCAGGTCATCGAGCTCCTGCTCGGTGAGGTCCCGGGTATGACCACGCTGCTGCATCAAGTTAAAGTCGGTGATGGTTTCGCGGAGCGTGAGTGCGTCACCACTGTGCAGATACGGGGCGGTTCTCCAGACCTCGGCCAGGGACGGGATGTCATAGGCAACCCCTGACCCCAATCCCGGATCCACCTGCTGACCTGTGGTAAAAAGAGGGTGGGGATGACAATGCACACAGCCCGCCTTGCCTTCAAAGATCACTTTGCCCCGCCTGGCTGCTTCAGTCAAGGTGCCCCGAGTCTCACCCACGTGACATGTCACACACAGGGGCTCTGCGGCAGAGACCGTGTCCGGGACGCTGGCATTCAGGTAGGGACTCGGCACAGGCCGCATGCTTGTCAGATAGGCTTCCAGGGCTTCAGCCTGGCCTGGCAGAGATTCTGCAAACTGGATGTGATGAATCCCGGCCTGAATCGCGGCCGCAGCATCCCGGCGTACGCCCCGCCACATCGCCGGGGGGGTCCAGGCTGACATGAGCAGGCTCTTGGTGTTTTTGGTATTACCGACTCCGTCATTGAGCAGGTCCCAGTACAGGGCATCGCTGCGTCCGTCCGGATGACACGTGGCACAGCTCTGCCATTGCTGAAAACACGAGGAGGCATCATTGAAGTCGTGCTCCCCCAAACGTTGTGGTGACATATTGGGCCTGTCACCCCAGACAACCTCTCGCGTAGTGAGTGGGATGGCCTTGAGATCCACCACGGCCAGGGTGTCGGAAAAATAACCGGGCATGTAGAGTCTGCCGTCCTCAATCAACATGGCCCTGGCACCGCGAATGGGGAGTCTGATGCGCTGCCGGATTCCCTGCAGGATCAATAGATCTTCAGGGCCATAGTATCCCAGGGCACCTGGCTTGCCTTCCAGACGTTTCACCAGGGCAGGAAAATTGATGACACTCACTTCATGGGTGCCTGCATGCGTCACACACAGTCGTGCGTCCCTCAAAAACCCCAGGGCCCACGGATTGGCAGCCCCCTGATTGGGATCATCCAGGACCACGGTCTCAAACCAGGATGGCCCTGTGGTTTCAATGAGAGAGATCACATTCATATTCATGGCACCCTGCTCGATATGAGTCGTGGGCACTGTGTAGTGGCTCAATACATGACTCACCACCACAAATCGACCGTCAGGCGACAACGCCATCCCACGCAACCCCTGACTGCCATTGGGCAGCTCGAGCGTATGGATCACACGACACTGCTGTGTGTCAATCACGGACACTTCTGCGCCGATGAACGGGGCTTCCTCGTCCAGAAACGGACGCACCTGGGGGAGATGATTGGCCACATAGAGCCGGCTTCCATCATGAGTCAGCACCATGGCCACGGGTTCACGCACCACAGCCGTGGTACGTTGAACGCCAGTCAGAAGATGGATCTCGCGCACCTGGTGCTCATAGCGATTTGCCACATAGAGACGGTCCTTCAGGGGATGAAGAATCGGTGCCATGGGAAAATGACCTGCCTCCCACTGATACCGAATCGTGCCGGTCGTCAGATCAATCTGCAACAGGTGTCCACGGGATTCCCTGGTGGTGACATAGACCGTGTCTCCATCCAGGGCCATGCCGCTGCTGACCGCTGGCAAGGCAATCCTGCGCTGCACCTTCAGGGTATCTTTGTCCAAGAGATACAGGCATGGGTGTGTGGCACTCAGCAGGACAATCTGTCCGGTTCGGGTGCACTTCTCGATATGCTCAAGTCCTTGAGGCAACAGGGCCTCAGAGGCCCCCCGGGAGAAAGACCGTGACACGGCGGTTTCACCGTGATCCTGTTCCCGACAGGAAACGCACGCCACACCTGCCAGAAGCCCCATGAAACACAAGACACGGATCTTCATATTGTCTCACATCCTTATCCCGAAGACACCCCCCACAGCACTAGGCCGGGGTTTCCGTGGCATAGCTGTCAGGCGGACCCACCACCAGTGCGCACATAGTGTGATCCACAAAATACTGACGAATGTGGCTGCACAGGTGACATTTTCCAGCATAGAAGTTTCTGGGCACATACGCCTGATCCCGGGCAGCCTGCAAGAGGCCCGCAGGGCCCTGCCTGAACAGGGTCGACACCATGGGATAGACCTTGGGATGGAAATTGGCCCAGATCCTGTCCAGGGCCTGCTTGGACACATTACCCACGATGATACCGCTGCACGTGCTGCTGAACACGTGACCATAGGGATCAACATGGACACCCCTGGCATCCAGGAAGGCACGCTCACAATTGAACCTGGCAATCTCTTCAATGGTCTTTGTGGACAGGGCATCTGCCAGGTCACAGGCAGCTCTGCCATTGAATCTGCACGGAAATGCCTGGGCCGCTTCGATCTCGGCCTGGCGTATGTCTGCGGCAGACAGGGTCGAAAGGTCCCTGGGATCATCCAGATACGCCTGCCACCTGACCAGCACTCGATCCGGTCCCAGCAGATCACGGGCCACTCGGGCCAGACGCCGGACCAGTTCGATGTCCACATACTCTTGATGGTACAGATCGCAACTGATCTTCAGTCGCTGCATGCCCATCTTATCCAGTAATATGAGACGGGCTCTGACCACGTCGTCGCTTTCCGCCCAGAAGCCATTGGTCTCGATCATATCCGTGGGACCGAGTTGCTTTGCCTGAGCCGCTTCCAGAATCTTGACCATGTGATCCCAGTAGAGAAACGGCTCCCCGCCTGTCAGGTGAATCCTGGCATGCTCTCCTGCCAACCGGATCACGGCCTGCCACGTGTCTATGGCCATGTCCACTGGCATGAGTCCGCCTTTGCTGGCATCACAGGCATAATAGCAGTACTCGCATGCACAGTTGCACTTGTACGTCAAGATCAGGCCGACTGACCGCCAGCGTTTGAACTTGGGTTCATCGCGGCCCAGTCTGGCATTATACACATTGTCTGCCAAATCCATCATGACGATTGCCGCTTTTTCTTGAGGTGCACCTGAATCACGGTGATGTCCGCTGGGGTGATGCCCCCAATGCGTGCGGCCTGGCCCAGGGTCTCCGGTCTGAATCTGGATAGTTTTTCCCGGGCCTCCGATCTGAGGTGTTCAATGCTGTCATACTCCAGACCCTGAGGCAGGAGTCGGGTTTCCAGGGTTTGAAAATCGGCCACCAGTCGGTTCTGTCTGGCCAGATACCCCTCATACTTGGCCTCAATGACCACGGCTGTACACACCTCTGAAGACAGGTGATGCGTTTTCACATAGGGATGATCGACCAGTTCATCGGCCAGTGTGTTTTGAGGCTGGCGAAGCCTGTCCCAGAGACTCATCCCGCCGGTCCGCTCGGATTTAAGATACTCCGTGAGCTGGGCCATGTGCTGCACCTTGATTTGAAAACGGGCCCACTGGTCCGCCCGGACCAGACCAATCTCCCGGCCAATGGCTGTGAGACGCTGATCTGCATTGTCACTCCTGAGGGTCAGGCGATACTCGGCCCTGGAGGTGAACATGCGATAGGGCTCGTCAATCTCCTTGGTGAGCAGGTCATCAATCAGCACACCAATATACGCCTGTGACCGACTGAGAATGAGCGGGTCTTTGTGCTGCAGTTTTCTTGCGGCATTGATCCCTGCGACCAGACCCTGGCCAGCCGCTTCTTCATAGCCGCTGGTGCCGTTGATCTGGCCGGCCAGGAACAGCCCGCTGATCCTGCGTGTCTCGAGATTACGTCGGAGCTGCAGGGGTGAACAGTAATCGTACTCAATGGCATACGCATACTGGACAATGCGGGCCTGTTCGGCCCCTGGCAGCAATGCGATCATCTGATCCTGCACGTGCCTGGCAAACGAGGTGCTGATGCCATTGCAGTAGATCGTGGTACAGGCCTCGTCCTCAGGCTCGAGATACACCTGGTGACGGTCCTTGTCTGCAAAACGTACGATCTTGCTCTCAATACTCGGGCAATACCGCGGCCCCGTGGCCTTGATCTGACCGGAGTACATGGGTGATTCTGCCAGATGGCGTCTGAGCAGATCATGGATGCGGGGATTGGTGTAGGTCATCCAGCAGGGAATCTGCGGCCTGTGGATGGCGTCATTCATAAAGGAAAACGGCACAGGCACGGGGTCTCCATGCTGTACCTCAAGGGAGTCCAGATGCACGGTCGAGGCATCCAAACGGGGCGGTGTGCCGGTTTTTAAACGCCCCATGGTCAGACCGAGCTGCGTGAGACTGTCAGACAGAGACCGGCTGGCCGGCTCGTGAATACGTCCGCCCTCAGTCTGCTCTGTACCCACGTGCATCACGCCGCGGAGAAACGTGCCGGTCGTGACAATAACGAGGGGTGACTGAAACGTGCGGCCGTCTTCAAGGGTCACGCCTGTGACCTGATCGCGATCCACCAATATGTCACGAGCCTTGCCCTCGATAATCGTGAGATTCTCCGTGGTCTCCAGGGCCTGCCTCACCCACGCTGCATACTGATACTTGTCCGCCTGGGCCCTGGGGGATTGCACGGCCGGCCCCTTGGACCGGTTGAGCACGCGAAACTGAATGCCCGTGGCATCAATGGCCCGGCCCATGAGGCCGCCCAGGGCGTCCACCTCGCGGACGATCTGGCCCTTGGCCAGCCCGCCAATGGCCGGGTTGCAGCTCATTTGTGCCATGGACTTTAAAGACAGTGTGACCAACGCAGTACGGGCCCCCATCACAGCCGCCGCATGTGCGGCCTCGGCACCTGCGTGACCTGCGCCAATCACAATACAGTCAAACTCTGCGGGGATCATGGGGTTTTACCAAGGGCTACAGCAGAGGCAATCGCCAGCTTGGCCGTATGGGTGATACTGAGGCTGACATGATCAATGCCCATCTGCTCGGCAATGTCACGCACCTGACCGCACAGAGTCACCTCAGGCTGTCCCTTGGGATTGTTGATCACCTCCACGTCGGTCCAGGCGATGTGTTCACGCCAGCCCATACCAATGAGTTTGAGCACGGCTTCCTTGGCAGCAAACCGCCCTGCCAATCGCTCTACACGGTTTTGGGTCTGTGCGCTGTAGGCCTGTTCTCTGGGTGTAAACACCCGGTCAAGAAATCGTGCTTCGTGTCGAGCGAGCATCTTTTCAATGCGGTCGCAATCGACCAGATCTATGCCATGGGCTATTATCTGCATAGGCGTTAAGGATTTGAGCGTCTGTAGATTTCCTCTGCACAGCGATTCACAAACTCATCAATGGATTCTTCAGACGCGTTTTGGATAATGGTTTCCAATTCCTGAATCAGCTTCTGCTGTGCTTCCATTCTGCGTTCATTCAGGATTAAGTCACGGAGTTCGGGCTGCACGTCATGCATGGGCACATAACCCTGGGTCTGTTTCTTGTGGAGCTTCATGATAAACACATGCCCGGGCGCTTCAATGGGCACGGAAATCTCACCCGGCACAAGCGAGTCTGAGACATGCGCCAGGATATCATAAGGCGGTGCCAGAGACGCGGGATTCCTGCTCCACCGACCCGCCTGACGCGCCATGACGCCCTGGGAATATTCCTTGACCATATCTTCAAATGCAGCGCCGGCCTGGAGTTTGTCATACACCTCTCTGGCCAGGGCCAGGGCCTTTTGCTGACGGCTTTCAGTGAGATCTTCAACCTTCAGTTCTGCAGGTTGAATGTCGATCAGACTGAACTCGAGGAGCGGATCCTTGACATATCTCTCGTCCTTGATCCGGTTGTAATACTCAAGGTATTCCTTGTGGCTGATGGGACGGTCACTGGGCACCTTGGATTCCACATGAAAGCGGCTCAGAATCTCACGCCTCCGGGATTCTTTGAACTCCTTTCGTGTGATACCGCGGCTTCTCAGATCTTCTTCTGCCAGGGCTTCATCGCCATCGTGGGTCATCACAAATTCTCGCCACTGCGAATCTCCAGCCTTTTCCAGCATCTCATCAATTTTTTCATGAGAGTCTTTCTTGGCCATGCGGTACAGCAGAATGCTGTTGATACTGGAATCCACAGTGGACTCAATGGACCTGGATGCAATGGTCTTGAATGTATTGGAATCATTGCTCTGGGCAGAAGGCGACCACATGTTGGTCAGGGACATCGGCTCATAACCGCTGCTGGCCACTGGCTTGGTCACCACTTCATTCACAGTCAGGGGTTCGGAACTCACCTGGAGCGTGGTCTTGGGGACAGGCTTGTGCTTGGCCATAGCCTGCTGAAACTCTTGTTCTGTGAGATTTGATTTATATTTGCCACAGCCTGACACCACCAATGCAACCAGAAGCCAACAGATCGCATAGGTCATTTCCGGCCCTTTTGTACGGTCCATCATGTCCTGCACATCTCCTTTGAAGGCGCGTCAGCCGCAATTATCCATTGCTTCTCTGGCTGCAGTCACCTAGCCATTCTCAATTATTCCGCTTACTGTAATGGGGTCTGCACAAAATTGCAATCATCAACTTGAGCGTGTTGCAGGGGCGTTTTTCTGGAAATTCCCTGGATTTACACATCCCAACTGGGTAAAAAAGTGCCCATGCCGTCATTTGACTACTTGAAAGGATGAACGTGGACATGTCCAAACTACAGATCTTTGATAGGCCTGTGCTCAAGACTCCGGCACTCATCATGGGATTTTCCGGATGGATGGACAGTGGTGAAGTCTCCACCGGGACCCTGAACTGGCTCATAGAGAGACTCAATGCCAAACGCTTTGCACATATCAGTCCGGAAGGATTTTACATTTATAATTTCCCAGGCGCCCTGGAGTGGGCCTCCATGTTCCGCCCCCATGCCCTCATCAATGATGGCCTGGTTGAATCCTTCGGATTCCCGAGCAATGACTTTTACTACAGTACGGAGCAGAACATCATCCTGTTTCTGGGCAAGGAACCGAACCTCAGATGGGAAGAGTATGCCGATTACTTCTTCACACTGACCAGCATGTTTCAGGTCAACATGATTTATTTTGTGGGCAGCGTGTCGAGTCTCGTACCGCACACGCGCGAACCCCGGTTGATGTGTGTGACATCGAATGCCCTGCTCAAGGAACAGTTCCGCCATTTTGGCGTCAAATTTACCAACTATGAAGGACCGGCCAGCATGGCCACATATCTGTGCACCCGATGTACTGAATTGCAGCAGGACATGGTCAATCTGATCGCAGCCACACCTGCCTATGTCCAGGGCAACAACCCGAAGTGTATCGAAGCCATGCTTCGCCGTGTGGCTGGCATGATGGATCTCAACATTGATCTCAGCCAGGTCAAACACCTGACTGATGAATTTGAACGCAAACTCAATGAACTCATTGAAGCGCAGCCTGACCTGGCATCCAATATTGTGCGACTGGAAGAAGACTATGACAACGACATCTTTGACAATGAGATGGGCGACCTCAAGCAATGGTTGGAACAGCAGGGTATAAGACTGGATTAGGGGTTAGGGGCCAGGGGTTAGGGGCCGGTGCTCGGCAAGACCAGCAAGCTGCGGGTATTCGTCACCTGTACGAATACCCGTGCTTACCGTTCTTTTCATCAACCTCCTCCAGACAGAACCGTACCGAAGTACGGCTCTGCGGAAGTTGCTCGCTCCCAAGTGAAAATCACTCTCCTGCAATGCACTGTTCACCTCGGTCCTAACCAACCTTGTGACATTATCGTCGGCCGACGACACCGGCTTAACCGAGGAACCTTATTTAACTCGATTTTTAAGGCTAAAATTCACATTTCTCCCCAAGGTTGACAGTCGGATATGTTTTGATCGCCCTGCTCAATAATACGCACTATCAAGTTCCTCAACCAAACGCATTACCGGCCATACGGATTTCGAGACATCAGCCGGCTCGGGATTGCCGCCGCAGCCCTGGCCGCAATGGTGTAAAGACACAATAAAGCGGACTTTGGAGCGGATCGAAAAGAGAAAGGGAGAGAACGGTATCCAGTAGGACCTTGAGTCAGCGTCTATTGATCAAGTGCTGAACGCGACGCTGCCCCCTCTTCGGCCTGCGGCAGCGCATAAAAAAACGGAGCAGGAAGGATTCGAACCCTCGGTACCTTTCGGTACAATGGTTTTCAAGACCATCGCAATCAGCCGCTCTGCCACTGCTCCATAAGCACATGTTGTGCAGATAAGAAACAGATTCTATTCAAATCTCCGTTTCGATCAAGGTTTTTTTGTCAAGACTTGCTTTTTTCCCAAATACCGCTCCTGGTTCGCAGTAGCAGGCGCTCGCGGACACCGCCCCATCGCGCATTGCGAGCCCCGACCCCTGACCCCTGATCCCCGACCCCTGACCCCTGATCCTTGACCTGACCTGACCCCTTCTAAAACTGCCCCTTGCAAGCACCCCGCTTTTGGATTACAAATGAACCTTTTCCTGGAATCGGCGTACATTTATCTTTGAGTAAAGTAGCGTTCATTTTATATCAATACGTAATGAGGTGTGACACATGGCGATGGATGTGAAACAGATCGGAACCCTGGTTGAAGAGAAGAGTCAGTTTGTGCGTAAGCTCTTGTCCGAACTGGACAAGGCCATTGTGGGACAGCGGTATATGCTGGAACGCATGATCATCGGTCTGCTGGCCAATGGACACATTCTGCTGGAAGGCGTGCCGGGTCTGGCCAAGACGCGATCCATCACAGCGCTGGCTGCGGCCATTGATGCCCAGTTCAGACGGATTCAATTCACACCGGACCTCCTGCCTGCAGACCTGATCGGCACGCAGATCTACCGCCAGTCTGACGGTGAATTCTACACACGCAAGGGTCCCATCTTTGCCAATATCATCCTGGCCGACGAAATCAACCGTGCCCCTGCCAAGGTCCAGAGTGCCCTGCTCGAAGCCATGCAGGAACGACAGGTCACCATTGGGGACGAAACCTTTGCCCTGCCCAAGCCCTTTCTGGTCATGGCCACGCAAAACCCCATTGAACAGGAAGGCACCTATCCCCTGCCAGAAGCCCAGCTTGACCGGTTTATGCTCAAGGTCAAGATCGAGTACCCGGAAAAGGTCCAGGAACGACAAATCCTGGACATGATGGCTGTCACGCAAAAGCCTCTGAATATTGACGCGGTCATCACGCCCGAGGAAATCGCCTCGGTACGTGCTGTGGTGGATGAAATCTACATTGACGAAAAGATCAAGGATTACATCGTGGACATTGTGTGTGCCACGCGTGATCCCAAGTCATACGGCCTGGATCTGGATCGCCTGATCAGCTTCGGTGCCTCCCCCAGAGCTACGATCTATCTGGCCGTGGCAGCCAAGGCCCACGCCTTTATGCAGCAGCGCGCGTATGTCACACCTCAGGACGTCAAGAGCATTGGACTCGACGTGCTCAGACACCGCGTCATTGTCAGCTACGAGGCAGAAGCCGAGGACAAGACCAGTGAGGACATTGTCCAGACCATCTTCGACCAGATCGAAGTACCGTAAGAAGCTGTCAGCGTTCAGCTATCAGCTTTCAGCCGTGGATGGGCGAAGTCTACTCAGTCTAAAATCATAAATCTAAAATCATAAATTAAGAAGATGCTACCAGAAGAACTTCTAAAAAAGGTCAGGGCCATTCAGATCATGAGCACGCGTGCTGTGGACGCCAGCTTTGCGGGGCAGTACGAGAGTGTGTTCAAGGGTCGGGGGATGCAGTTTGACGAGGTCCGTGAGTATCAGCCGGGCGACGACATTCGTGACATTGACTGGAATGTCACGGCCCGAACCGGCAAGCCCTACATCAAACGCTTTGTGGAAGAGCGGGAAATGACCATTCTCTTTGCCGTGGACCTGAGCGCCTCAGGCGCCTTTGGCACAGTCAACAAGATGAAAAATGAACTGTCTGCCGAGTTCTGTGCGGTGCTGGCCTTTGCCGCAGCCAAGAACAACGACAAGGTGGGCCTGGTCATATTCACGGACGAGATAGAGCTGTACATCCCCCCCAAAAAAGGCAGCCGGCACGTGTTGCGCGTGATCCGCGAACTGCTGGCCTTTGAGATGCCCAAGCGAAAGACCAATATTCCCATGGCCCTGGACTATGTGGCCAAGGTGTTGCCCAAAAAGGCCACTGTATTTGTGGTGTCAGACTTTATCGAAACGGATTTCAAGAAGTCCTTGGGTCTGCTGAATCGACGTCACGATGTGATTGCCGTGCCCGTGCGCGACCGTGTAGAAATGACCATGCCCAATATCGGCCTGATTGAATTGCAGGACGCTGAAACCGGGGAGATCATCATGATCGACACGTCCAGCACGGCATTCAGGTCGCAGTACAGTGACAGCAACACGCGTAATTTCGACGATTTGAAGTCCATGATGCGATCCATCAATGTGGACAGCATCCCGATCTACACGGACAAGCCGTATGTACAGGATCTGGTGCAGTTCTTTCACATGCGACATGGGCGGAGATAGTCTGATTTGTGATTTTTAAATTTGGATTTTTGATTTGGATTACGTGAGTTTCTTATGCAAGAACAGAGTTCTCTAAATTTTTCTGTGCCTGAAAAGAAGGCCAAGTCCACAGGTCTGCCTGTGGTGATTGTGTTGTTGGTGTGTGTGATCGCGGCCCAGGTGGGACTGTTTTTTGTGATGAAGCAGGCGCCCGTGGTGCCCATCGCGGATACCACGTCGCATCTCAGTGCAGACCAGACCCGGGAGCTGGCCACGAAGCTGGCGCAGCGGAGCTTGTATGATCAGGCTGCCGACACGTGGGAAACCTACATCGCCCACACGGATCTGTCCAGGCAGGACCAGGCCAAGGCCCTGTTCCAGGTGGCCTTGATGCTGGAGAAGGCCGAACAGTATGACCGGGCCATTGCCTATCTCTATCGCAGTGAACTGACGGCCAAGGTGCCGGACCTGGCCACGGAGATTGACCAGCACGTCAAGACCTGCTTTGAAAAGCTGGGACGCTTTTCTGCCTTGCGTTATGAACTCATGCAGCGAACCAGCCTTCAGAACACGCCGGATGCCGCTGCCAAGGTCCTGGCCGAGATCGGCCCTGAAAAGATCACGGAAGCGGATCTCACCGCACAGATAGAATCCATGGTGGACAGCCAGCTCGCACCCATGCAGGCCTATATGTCCCCTGATCAGATGCTCGCCCAGAAAAAACGGATGCTGGAACAGGTCAAGACGTCTCAGGCCAAGCAGGATTTTCTCAATAGTTATCTGGCCCAGGAAATCCTGTATAGAGAGGCAGTCGCCGACAACCTGCTGCAGGACGCGTCCGTCAAGTCACAACTCAACACCATGACCCGATCTCTGTTGGCCCAGACCCTGCTCCAGCAGGCACTGGCCTCGAAAATCAACATCACCGACTCAGACCTTCAGACGTATTACGCGGCCCATCAGGACCAGTATAAAGAGCCCCAAAAGGCCCGCATTGCCCGCCTGCTCGCGGACACCCAAGACTCTGCCAAGGCCTTGATTGCACAGTTTCAGAACGGTGAAGACTTTGACGCATTAGTCCTGGCAAACTCCAAGGATGACGCCACCAAGACGAACAAGGGTGTGATCGATGCAGACGTGATCCAGGGCTCGCCGATCCCCACCATAGGCAATGTCCCGGACCTGAACCAGGCCATCTTCGCAGCCCTGCCCAATGCGGTCCTGGAGACGCCCTTTAAAAGCGACCATGGCTGGGAAGTCGTGAAGGTCCTCACACAGCAGCCTGCCAGGCAAAAGACCTTTGAGGAGGTCAGCCAGGAGGTCCTCCAGGCGCTCACACAACAAAAGCAGCAGGAGGTCCAGCAGGATCTCATCCAATCATTGATGGACAAATACCATGTGGTGATCCATGCCATCCAGGACAAGCCGGAGACACCTGTTCAACCCTAATGCCATGATCATGATTCAGACACGCATCCAAATTATCTGTATCGCCCTGCTGATACCCCTGGCCCTAGGCCTGGCGGGGTGTGACAAGTCCGGCCCGTCGTCCGAACACAAGGCCTTCGCCATTGACCAGGAAGTTCCCCGGGGCCCGCTCACCGTGCATGTGCGTGTGGACAGCAATTCCGTGAGTATTGCGCAGACGCTGACCGTGGAACTCGAAGCCGCGATCCAGCCGGGCTATACTGTCAAGATGCCTTCTGTGGACAGGCTGCTCGAACAGTTCGGCATTGTGGACCGGGATGCCTTCGGTGAAAAACTGGACCAGGACATGCGTACAGTCAAGACCGTGCGTTACGAACTGGAACCCTTTCTGACAGGCACGTACGACATTCCCGCGTTTCAGTTCGAATTCTCTGATGTCAATGATCCGAACAAAACCTACACGCTTGACACGGAGCCCATTCCAGTGGAGATCACGAGCCTGCTGGGGGAAGACCGTGACAATCTGGTCATCAGCGATATCGAAGATGTGGTCACCCTGCCGACCCAGATTAAATGGCTCTGGATCTGGGTGTCTGTCGCGTGCTGGTTGGTGGTCGTGGGTTTGATTGTGCTCATGGTATACCTGAAGAAAAGACACATCCCGAAAATTGTGCGTCTATTCAAGCCGGCCCATGAAATCGCATACGAACGGCTGCGAAGACTCGTGCTTGAAAACCTCATTGACTCGGGTCAAATCAAGACCTTTTACGAGCGCATCAGCACGATCCTGCGTCACTACATTGAAGACCGTTTTCATCTCAAGGCCCCGGAACGCACGACTGAAGAATTCCTGCAGGAACTCAAACATTCCCCTGTACTGCCCGATTCAGACAAGCAGGATCTGGCGGAGTTTTTGAACCATTGTGACCTGGTCAAGTTTGCCAAGCACGAGCCCACCAAGGAGCAGATCCAAAAAACCTTTGATCTGGTCAAGGGCTTTATAGAAAAGACCAAGTCCATGGAAGCTCAGGTCGATGTCACGGATGCGGCTCAACCCATATCAGCAGGAGGCGATGCGTAGTATGGATTTCCAGGCCCCCTTGGTACTGCTTCTCTTGGTGTTACTGCCCGTACTGGGCGTGTGGCAGTGGCGCAGACAGCGCACTGCAGCCGTGCGGTTTTCGTCCATCACCACCCTGAAAAAGAGCCCGGTATCCTGGCGTGTACGCCTGCGCCCTGTGCTGCTGCTGTTGCGTCTGCTGTGTCTTGCCTGTGTGATCGTGGCCCTGGCCCGACCTCGCAAGGGTACGGTTCTGTCCGAGATCTCGTCTGAAGGCATTGCCATTGAAGCCGTGGTGGACCGATCCGGCAGTATGCAGGCAGAGATGGATTACAATGGCCTGGAACTCAACCGCCTGGACGTGGTCAAACGTGTGCTGGCAGAATTCATTCAAGGCAACAAACACCAGTTCGAGGGCCGAACCGGTGATCTCATTGGCTTGATTACCTTTGCCAAATACGCGGACACGACCTGCCCTCTGGTCCTGAGCCACTCGGTGCTGCTCGAATTTCTCAAGCAGACCCAGATTGTAACCCAGGAAATGAGTAACGAAGACGGCACTGCCATAGGCGACGCCATTGCCCTGGCCGGCGCCCGGCTCCAAAAGGCAGAGGAAGAGATCCAGAGACGTCGCGTGTCACTCGGCATGACAGACGCCAACGACGTACCCGAGGGCTTTCGGATCAAGAGCAAGATCATCATCCTGCTCACCGACGGACGAAACAATCAGGGCGAGTACGCACCGCTCAAGGCGGCCCAACTGGCACGCGACTGGGGCGTCAAGATCTACAGCATTGGCATTGGCTCGGATCAGGCCTTTACCACCATGCAGACACCCATGGGCAAGTTCAAAATACCTGCCCAAAACGATCTGGACGAAAACCTGCTCACACAGATCGCAGAAACCACGGGCGGATTCTACAGGCGGGCTGACAGCGCCAGAGTACTCGAGGACATTGTCAAGACCATCAATGATCTCGAAACATCCGAAGTCAAGACATTACAGTATACCCAGTACTCGGAACAGTTCATGCCCTGGATCTGGGGTGCACTCGGCCTGATCATGCTGGAGATTCTGGGCAGTTGTACGGTGTTTCGAAA
>JAIPFM010000023.1 GCA_021736645.1 Phycisphaerae bacterium
CCGATGATCGTCCAGGGACTCAATTACGACGATCTTCTTCTCACCTCTCGCCTCGATGGTGACATCAAGCAGCAGCAGCGCACCTCGGACCTGATCTTCAGTGTGCATGAGATTGTGAGCTTTGCCAGCCAGCACTTGACACTCTGCCCTGGCGACATCATCTACACGGGGACGCCCGGTGCCACAGCGGCCTTGACGAGCGGCAGTACTGTGGAGGTTGAACTCGAAGGTGTGGGGATTCTACAAAACAAGGTGGCATGAATCCCTTGATCCCTGAGACAGAATAAGGAGCTGGCTGTGCCGGACAAAAGAATCCATCGCGGGCCTCATCCGGAGGATGCTTCGCTGTTTGGTCCGGCGTGTGTCCCGACCCTGCGCGCAGCCATGGCCGACTATGTCTGGCTATTGAACCGCGGGTATGCAGACAAGAGTGCATTGAAGCTTGTCGGCGATCACTTTTCGCTGCTTCGCAGGCAGCGATTGGCATTGATGCGAAGTGCCTGCTCGGATCAGCAGGTCAGATCCCGTTTGGCCCATCGCGTGACTCTGTCGGACCTGGCAGGCCAGGGCCTGATCGTCGATGGCTACAATCTGTTGATCACACTGGAAGCGGCCCTGAGTGGGGCGTGGATCTTTCAGGGCTGCGACGGATGTCTGCGTGATCTGGCCGGTGTGCACGGCACCTATCGACAGGTCGCTGAGACCATGGCAGCCCTTGAATTGATCGGGCACTTTCTCAATGAATCCGAGGTGTCGTGTGTCACATGGCTGATGGACAGTCCTGTGTCCAACAGTGGTCGCCTCAAGACTTTGATGGGCCAGATGGCCGAAGAGCGTCGTTGGCCCTGGGACATTCAGCTCTCAGTCAACCCGGATGCACAGCTCAAGACCACACACCAAATCATAGTCACCACAGACAGTGTCATTCTGGATCACTGCCGTCAGTGGGTGAATCTCGCGGCCGACATCATACCTGCCCACATACCGCATGCCAAAATCGTGAACTTGGGGTGTTCGATTGGCTGAAATGGCTCCGAGCTGGTTTCACAATCAGTGTTGAAACCAGCTCGAGCACAAAGGACACGGCAGTGGATTCTCCAGCGAGCCGCTCGCTATTCACCATCTGCAGAGACTACCCTCCGATCGCAGATGTCACTGTGTCAATAGCAGAAGTCTGCGTCACTCTGACACACACCGTTGGCATCATACGCCACTGTCATGCGCGGCTGCAATTGAATGCGTTTGGATGCCATGGGCCAGGCACCGGCCAGGAGCGGCTTGACACCTTCATCCGGGAAGCCATCATCATCGGCGTCCTTGTCCGCATAGGCCCCATCGAATACATCCACTGAGTTGTAGACCTGCCACGTGCCGTCCTTCATGAGGGTGCCGTCTTCGTCGAGCCAGGCTGTGCCGACCCAGTACCAGAGCCACTGGACTTCAGCATGGGCATCTTCTTCCGGAATGGCCTTGGCTGCGTGACACATCACGGTAAAGGTGTATTCATTCTCTCCGGTCTGCACCAATTCGCCCAGGGCCTGTCCGTGCATCTGGACTCCGGTCAGGCCGAGAAAGCTCCAGTTGGCCTGGGGATTGGGGCTCGAGGCCTGATACGCATAGCGTGTCCCTGTGTTGTCCAGGGGCGTGATAACCTCTGTCCAGATCAGGGCATTGTCTTCGGGTGAATTCTGCTGACTGCTGATCCAGGTCCCTGCAATGGAATCGGCAGTTTCGTTGTACTCCTGCCATGTCAAGAAACCCACCTGGGCGCCCACGAGCAATGGGATCGCCAGAATCGCTGGAACCAGGATGTATTTTCGGGCTGCGATTGAGAAGGTTCGTGTGTTTTTCATAGGTCATCTCCTTATAAAAATGTAGAGTGTTTTTCTGGGCTGCCAGTTGCTGGTTACCAGCAACCAGCAACCAATTAGGCCTATGGAACCACGACTCGATCATAAACACGAACATCACCAATCATGCCGGCCCAGAATGTCCCCGGTGCAGACGTGCTTCCTGTACCCAGGCAGAGTTCTGTTGTGATGCTGGGGAAGTTGCTTTGTGCGGCCGAATCTACTGCCACGAGTTGATCATCTACGTAGAGACTCCGGTAGAATCGGTCCCAAACCAATCCAATGCGATGCCATTGGTCATCTATGATCGAGGTGTTCGAGTGGAGTGATTGACCGGGGCTGCGGCCCGCACCCTTGAGATCTGTGAAGAGATTCCCTGATTCATCGAGGGCCAGCCAGTTGACACCGCCCACCTGAGACAGGAGGACCTGACCCGGTGCACCACCCTTCACCCAGACAAAGACACTGAAGACACCTTCCCACGGATCCAGGATGGGGGGGGTCGTGACACAATCATCGATGCCGTCAAGCGCCAGTGCGCCTTCGATTTGCCCGCTCTGTGCCTGCCAAACGGCCTCGCCCATGACAGTGGCATCCTGGCCAGCGGCGCTCTCATAAGCCACATTGCCCTCGGTCTCATCCAGCTTCCAGTTGGCGATCAGTGTGGGATCATCGAGATCTTTGCCCCAGCAGTCCATGAGGATCTCGAGATCCTTTTTATCCACTGTGCCGTCGTGCCAGAAGTCCATGGCAGGGTCGTCCGTGCCCCAGGTTTCAATGAAGGTCGCCAGGTCAGTGACATTCAAGGTCCCGTCACCGTTGAAGTCGACAACGGGTGTTTTGATGGAAGAGATCTCCACGGAGCGGAAGATACTCTGTCCTCCCACGGTCCACGCATGCAGCGCGATTTGTCCGGTGGCAGCACCCACATGAGTGATGGAGATCTGGGGCTCCTCTGGCATGGACTGGTCTTTGGCCCAGCACCAGCCCTTGATCTGGCTGCCCTGGGCCTCCATGTGAATCATCAGATCCTGCTCATCCACACTGAAGGGCAGTGTGGCTTGGGCCAATATGGCACCGGAGCTGTGGCCGAGCAGGAACCGGTTGGGCCCCCTGACCTCCATCCAGTATCCGTTGGTCCAATTGGCATTGTATCGGAATAAAAATCCAGACGCCCACTCTGCACCGCTGTCATTGGCATGCCTTCTGATTCCTGCTGTAATGGCCACATCCCGATAAGCGGGGATGGTGCCATCCGGGTCGACCAGCAGGGCTCCGGCCACATCGAGCCCCTCGGGTGTCAAGGTGTACCCGGTTCCATCCCAGACAAAAATGGGACTCCAGGTCACGGGCGAACCGTCTGCAGGATCGCCATCGCTGAAATCATCCAAAAAATCGGGTTGAGCCCAGGCATGGGTGCCAAGTGTCCCGAGGATCAAGATCATGCCCAGTACTGTCTGTTGGATTGTTTTGTGCCATTTCATTTTCATGTCTCCTTTCAAAATCATATCAATTTCGAATGTTCTCATCTTTGCACCAGCCACGCTGTGTGCTCTACCCATACCTCCCGCAGTCAGTCTGGACGGCTGCGCAAATTCTGGAAATTACTTGCCGTACCAGCGTTGACATGCCTTCTTTTGGGGGCTAGACTTGTTTTTCGGTAACTTCTTGGCTCGGTCTGTTGCGGGGTTCCAGTGAGAGAGCAAACATGAATGCACGCAATGAAACGGATATGGGGGGGGCGGGGTATGTCTTTCTCACGACCCGCTGGTCGTTGATTGACGGTATCCGGTCCACGGAGGATCAGGATCGAGCCCTCATCGATCGCCTGCTTCATCGCTACTGGAAACCGGTCTACTGCTACCTGCGACGCAAGGGTCACGGAAACGAGGATGCCAAGGATCTGACCCAGGGATTTTTTCACGATGTCGTACTCAATCGCAGCCTGGTGGAGCGTGCAGATCCAAACAAAGGCCGTTTCAGGGGCTTTCTCCTGCATGCGCTGGATCAGTACCTCATCAATGAAAACGCCAGGCACACGGCTAAAAAACGCTGCCCGAGAGGCGGGCTGGTCTCTCTGGACACCAGCGATCTGTCGGGTCTGCCGGGCCTGATTTCCGAGATGACGCCCGAGGATTCGTTTCACTATGCCTGGCTGTCCGAATTGCTGGAACAGGTCCTGTCCGAACTCGAAGCCCAATGTCAAAAAGACGGGTTGGAGGTGCACTGGAAGGTCTTTCGGGATCGGGTGGTACAGCCGATTCTTGAAGATTCTGAGCCGCCCTCACTCGCTGAGATCTGTCAGAGACATGGTCTCGAACACGAAAAAAAGGCCTCCAACATGGTCATCACGGTGAAACGGCGTTTCCAGATGCTGCTGCGAAAACACGTGCGTGACACGGTTGCCACAGAAGACGAGGTCGAAGGCGAACTGCAGGAAATATTTCAGTATCTGACCTGAGCAGGCGCAGCTTCTACAACTGAACGCGGGATAAAACAATAGAAGGTGCCTGGTTTGACAGAGGCACGGTATGTTTAATGATTGGTGACATGAACGCATGAAGGGTGACTCTCTATTTGGTGTGGATACGCAGCGGCTCAAAAAGCTGGCTGCCCTGGGTTTCGGACCGGATAAAAGCGACCGGCCGGACAGAGACTCAGTGACGACTCCGGGGGACATGTTTGTGGAGACGTCCGGAGACTGGATCGGCCATTATAAACTGATCAGTGTCCTGGGGGAGGGGGGCATGGGCATTGTGTACCTGGCCCAACAGCAGAGACCCATTCGGCGACAGGTGGCACTCAAACTGGTCAAGCCGGGCATGGACTCTGGAAAAATCATCGCGCGATTCGAAGCCGAACAGCAGGCCCTGGCCTGCATGGATCACCCGTATGTGGCCCATGTGTACGATGCGGGTCTGACTGCAGGGGGGCGACCCTACTTTGTGATGGAATATGTGGAGGGCATTCCCATCACAGAGCACTGTGACAAGCACAAGCTCACCGTCGAGAAACGTCTTGAGTTGTTCCTGCAAGTCTGTGAGGCCATTGCACACGCGCACCAGAAGGGTCTCATTCATCGCGACATCAAGCCCTCAAATATCCTCGTGTCATGCAAAGAGAATCAGACAGTGACCAAGGTCATCGATTTTGGCATTGCCAAGGCCTTGACTCAGTCTCTGACTGAGCGGACACTGTATACTGAGCAGGGCCAGTTTGTGGGCACACCGGAATACATGAGTCCAGAGCAGGCCGAACCCACGGCCCAGGGCATTGATACACGAACCGACATCTACTCGCTGGGCGTGGTCCTGTATGAACTGCTGGTTGGTGTGCTGCCCTTTGACACTGAGACATTTCGGGAAGGGGGCCCTGACCACATTCGGCGAGTCATCCGGGAAGAGGATCCCAAGACGCCCAGCACGCGCTTGAACAGGGTGTCGGGCGATAAGTCGACCAAGGCCGCGTCGCTGCGCTGCACGGATAGACGCACACTGAACCGCACACTCCACGGAGACCTGGACTGGATCACACTCAAGGCCATGGACAAGGATCCGGACCGGCGGTACGCCACGGCCCAGGCGCTGGCCGAAGACATTCGGCATCACCTGCGTCACGAGCCGGTCACTGCCGGTGCGCCTGGTCTGGCCTACCGTTTAAGAAAATTTCTTCGACGTAATAGAACACGTGTTTTTGTTGCCGCCGCCGCAGTGGCCTTGGTGGCCTGCATCACGGCGCTGACGCTCATGTCGTCTCAAGCGTCTCGTCAGGCACGGGTGACGGCCACACTACGCGATCGAGAGACTCTGCAGGGCGCGCAGGAGGCCTTGTCCGAACGACGCCTCACGGACGCACTGAAACAGGTCGTCCCCATTCTGGATAGTGAGTCTGTCGGTGAGCAAGCTCAGTTGTTGCGGGCCAACATCCTTGTCGAGGGCGGATATCCCCAAGAGGCCATAGAAAACCTCACCACGCTGCTTGACAGCGAGCCGGAGATCGCCGGCATTGCCCATGGACTTCTGGCTCGCATTTTTTTGGAAGGCAGCGGGGCGCAGGCTGATTCGCTGGAACAAGCGGCTTTTCACCGGCAGGAGGCTGAGAAACTTCTGCCCGAGACGGCCGATGCCTTTTACCTGCGTGCCCTGACCTCGCTGACTGTCAAGGAAACACTCCAGAGATTAGAAAAGGCTCTGACGCTTGATCCGAGACACTATCAATCCCGCCGTCTCCATGCCTATACACTTTGGGCCTCTGAACGTTATCCGGACATGGAGGCCGATGCCCTGGCCCTCATCGTGTCTCGTCACAGGGATTCTCTCGGCTATTTCCTCAGCGCTACAGCACGGTTTGAACAGGGTAAGTACGAGCCTGCGCTTCAGGAAACCGAGCACGCTCTCAAGATGACGGCCCTAGAATCTGGACGCCATCTCCAATTGCTCGACCTGCAATGTCGTACACTGCTGGCATTGGGGCTATATCAGCGTGTGATCACAGAGGCCGATGCCGGTCTCAAACGTTTTCCGGAGGCCAGGGTTTTAGCTTTTCATAGGTTTTGTGCCCTGTTGCATCTGGGAGACTACGATCTCGCAAGCCAGATGTTTTATCGGCATTGCCTGGACAATGGCCAGGCAAACATGGATTTCCTGAACTGGGGCGTCAAGTATGTCTTTGATAGACAAGCAGCGGGCCAGACATGGCATCACAAGGAAAAGCCACCCGAGGCCCTGCCCTTCATGCACATGCACGAGGCTGAAGATAACTACCGGGCACTCGCCTCCAAGGGAAAGCGTCTGATCAACAAGGGTTTTGCTCCAACCTGGTCGCCTGACGGAAACAAACTGGCATATGCCCGGGGCGTGCTCGGCGTCAGCGGTGTGGCTGTCTATGATGTCAAGACCCAGCAGAGCGAACTGCTTATCGTCCCGGGCAAGGACCCGAGATGGTCTCCTGACGGACAACACGTCATTTTCGAGCGAGGTCGTCGGGTCCTGGACATCGCTTCGCTGCCGGCGGTCGAACGCCGTCGCTT
>JAIPFM010000024.1 GCA_021736645.1 Phycisphaerae bacterium
GAAAATGTGGCCCCCAAATCCGGCAAGGGTGCCTACAAGCCGGTACCCAGGGATGGCAGCACTGACGTTGCATACGAGACCCTATTGAGTTGGACACCGGGTGTGGTAGGCGAGTCTTACAATGTGTATTTTGGGGATGATCTTGATACTGTAGACAGTGCGACGGTCCCTGACAGCCTGGGCCAGGACAGCAATTCGTTTGATCCCGGGACACTGACATTTGGAACGACCTACTACTGGCGAGTGGATGATGTCAATGGCGCACCGGACCGGACCGTGTTTAAAGGCAAAGTCTGGAGCTTCACAGTAGAACCCTACTCCATCCTGGTCCCGGTGGAGGTTGAGAAGGCCACTGCGTCAAGCGCCACGGCCAAGAATCCGCCCAGTCTGACCGTGGATGGTTCCGGTCTTGACGGCGGCGTGCATTCCGACAGTCAGGGCGACATGTGGCTCAGCGCTGCCGTGGATTTGTCACCCTGGCTGATGTACGAGTTTGACAAGGTACAGAAACTTGATAAGATGCTGCTCTGGAACTCAAACAGCGTGTCTGAAGCGTTTGTTGGCTGGGGCCTCAAGGACGTCAACATTGTCACCTCAACGGATGGCGTGAATTGGACGTCTCTGGCAGACTCCATTGAAGTCACCAAGGCGCCGGGTGATCCCACCTATAACGAGCCCCAGGTGATTGACTTGGGATTGGTTCAGGCCAAGTATGTCAAGATCAACATCCTGTCGAACTGGGGTGGTTTCCTCAAGCAATACGGTGTGTCCGAAGTCCAGTTCTACGGTCTGCCGGTATACGTACGTACACCACAACCTGCAGATGGGAGCACCGATGTCGATCCTGGAATGAGCCTCAGTTGGCGAGGGGGTCGGGGCGCCACGTCACACGAGATCTATCTCAGTGAGGATCTGGATGCTGTGGCAGATGGCTCAGCCCTGGCTGCAAGCATTGCGGGCGATAGTTATGATCTGACTGCGTTAGACCTGCAATTGGGCAATACCTATTACTGGAAAGTGAACGCTGTCAGCGATACGGCGTATGAAGGTGACATCCTGAGTTTCACCCTCGCTGAACCTCTGATGGTGGATGATTTCGAGGGGTACACCAACTTCAGCCCGGACCGGCCGTTCCAGACCTGGCTGGATGGCTACGGCTATTCAGCGGATGAGTTTTTCCCGGTTGAATATCAAGGCAATGGCACAGGATCAGGCGTGGGTCACGACATTTGGGGTCCTGGCAGCCCCTACTTTGGCGGTAAGCTCATGGAAGACACGATTGTCAAGAGCGGCCGAGGGTCGTTGCCTTTCTACTACAGTAATACAGGTGGTGCGGCTTCTCAAATAGACCGCAAGTGGTCCAAGCCGCAGGACTGGAGTCTCCATGGTATTCAAGCACTGGTCCTGTACATCTCAGGGGATCCCGCCAATACAGGGACATCTTTGTATGCCAAGATCAATGGCCAGAAGATTACCTGTCCCAAGTCCAATGTGCTGCAGTCCAGTCTGTGGACCCAATGGAGTATTGACCTGACCTCGCTGAATGTCACGAGTGTCAACACCTTGAGTGTGGGGGTGGATGGTGCAGGATCCGGTGTGCTGTATCTGGACGATTTCGGCCTGTATCGTGAGGCACCTGATTCGGTTGTCAGTGTCGATCCAGGGGCCGAGGGTCTGGCTGCCAAGTACAGTCTGGACAACACCCTGGAGGATACCAGTGGTCATGGTTTGGGTGCGGGCACGGTCATTGGCGGTCCTTTCTTTGTAGAGGGTCGGCCCGGTAATGGCATGGCGCTTTCCTTTAATGGATTGGACGATTACGTGACATTGCCCATTGGCGGTGTGATTGCCTCTGCGGACAGCATCACCATTGCCTGCTGGGCCGATTTCTCGAATGAGGGAGGTGCCTGGCAGCGACTCTGGGACTTCGGTTCCGGGGATGGTGCGAATCCCTATATGTTCCTGTGTCCTCGTGTCAACACGAATGGTCCGATTCGATTGGCCATTCGTTCCGCCACCGTGCCCGAGTCGGTGATTAACAGCACGAGTACCCTGCCTTCCGGATGGCAGCATGTGACTGCCGTAATCGACGGCGATACCAGGACCATGACACTCTATGTCAATGGCGCTGTGGTGGCCCAGGGGTCGACTCAGGTCATCCCGTCAGAACTCGGCAACACCACACAGAATTATCTGGCGAAATCACAATATCCGGATGCCTTGTACCAGGGCTCTCTAGACGAGCTGATGATTTACACACGGGTCCTGTCCGAGGGCGAAATTCGCTATCTGGCAGGCGACAAGTAGACAGCCTGCATTGTCTTTGCAATGAAGCGGTTCAAGCCTACCCGGCTTGAGCCGCTTTTTTTATGACATGCAAAAAATAGACCAGTCTTTGGCCATCCTGTAATTCGCTTGCAGGCAGTTAATAAGGGTCGTAAAATACCTGTTATAGCCAAATTCAGAGATTGCGAGGTGTGGACCGTATGCTGGCACGACTACATAGTGTGACTTTGGAGGGGATTGAGGGACGCGTGTGTGAGGTGGAGGTGGAGGTGGCTCGCGGGGGCTTTGAAAAGACCATTGTGGTGGGGCTGCCTGATGCGGCCGTCAAGGAAAGTTCCGAGCGGGTCAAGAGCGCTGTCGTCAATTCCGGGTATGCCTTTCCCAAGACCCAGTCTGTGGTGAATCTCGCCCCTGCGCACGTACGCAAGGAGGGGCCCGGATTTGACTTGCCCATTGCCCTGGGTATGATTGCAGGGTCCGGGGCGTTGAAGGCCGAGTGCCTCAAGGACCGTTTGATTGTGGGGGAACTGGCCCTGGATGGGCGCGTGCGTCCAGTGCACGGGGCGCTGAGTATGGCCATGGCAGCCAGGGAGCGGGGCTTTCATGAGATACTGCTGCCCATGGCCAATACCAGAGAAGCGGCTGTGGTTCAGGGGATCAGGGTCTATGGTGTTGAATCTCTCAGACTCGCCGTGGAATTCCTGGCCGGTCAGATCGCGCAGGACCCAGTCCAGGTGGATGTGGAACAGCTCTTTTCCCTGGCCGGACGCTATGCCCGGGACTTTTCTGATGTGCGGGGTCAGGAGGCTGCCAAGCGGGCCCTGATCGTGGCAGCGGCTGGCGGTCATAATGTGATCATGATCGGGCCGCCCGGATCAGGCAAGACCATGCTGGCCCAGAGGCTCCCCACGGTCCTGCCGCCCCTGTCCCTGGCGGAATCTCTGGAGACCACACGTATTTACTCGTCCATGGGCCTGCTGGATCAGGACACGAGTCTCATGGCCACGCGACCGTTTCGGACACCGCACCATTCCTCCAGTGGGCCGGCCCTGGTGGGCGGCGGGCCCAATGCCAGGCCTGGTGAATTGTCTCTGGCGCACCACGGGATTCTTTTTCTGGATGAATTCGCGGAGTTCCCGCGTCATGTGCTGGAGATGATTCGACAGCCCATGGAAGACGGGGTAGTCACGGTGGCCCGGGCCAAACGCACCATCACGTATCCGGCCCAGTTCATGTGCGTGGCATCTTTGAATCCCTGCCCCTGCGGGTATTTTGGTGCAGATGCCAAGCGGTGTCGGTGTACACCCCTTCAGATCGAACGGTACATGTCCAAGGTGTCTGGCCCGCTCATGGATCGTATGGACATTCATATTGAAGTGCCTGCACTGGCCTTTTCGAAATTGCGTGCCAAACGGGCCCCGGAGGAGCCGGGATCTGCTGAGATCCGCGCATGCGTACTCAAGGCTCGCCAGATCCAGCAGACGCGGTTTAAAGGCGCCACAGCCAGTCGCAATGCGGTTATGAGCCATCGCCAGGTGGAACGCTACTGTGACCTGGACGACCAGGGCGAGATGTTCCTCAAGGGGGCCATGGTCCAGTTTGGCCTGTCTGCCAGGGCACACGATAAGATCTGCAAGGTGGCGCGGACCATTGCCGATCTGGATGGGGCACAAAATATTGCGTCAGATCATGTGGCAGAGGCCATCAGTTATCGCCGTCTGGATCGGCGATTTTGACATGAAAATATTTATATCAAGTTCCTGACTATTTTGTTGACTGAACTGGTGGCTTGGGGATAATCCCATCAGCAGGTTATTCATCTTTTGATTTAGAGGTTTAGGTATGAATGTTTCAATACAAGATACTTGTACGGCCTGTGGGCTCTGCTGCGATACGTGCCCTGAAGTCTTTGAAATGGGTGACGACATCGCTGAGGTGATTACCGACGAAATCTCAGATGAGCTCATGTCGACAGTGCAGCAGGCCGCGGAAGAGTGTCCTGTCGCAGCGATCCTCATTGACGATGACTAAACCCATCACGGCTGCCCTGTTGGCCCCTGTGACAAGCTCCCACAGTCTCTTGTCATGGTGGCCCGGCGACACCTGTTCCTCCCAGAAAATCCCTTGACGAGACTCTTAGACCACCGGCCCCGTATCAGCAGTCCCAGTTCAGAAACCAGGTCAGCAAGTCGACACCAGACCCTTGTCTATTGATCACTGCTGACGGACAACGCCTGGCTCCTGGTGCAGGCTCGTTCGAGTGCCGTGTGAACGAGTTCGCCAAAACCACCCTCTTTGAATGCGTTGAGCGCGGCCTCAGTGGTGCCGCCCGGTGTGGCGACTTTTCGTGTGAGCTCTGCCGGGGTCTCCCCCCGGCTGTCGGCCTGGCTGGCAAGGAGACAGGCCCCTTTGGCAGTCTGCAGGACGAGGATTCTGGCCAGGTCCGGTGTGAGACCCATGGCCACGCCGGCCTCGATCATCTTTTCCATGAGCAGGTAGTAATAGGCCGGCCCTGATCCGCTGACCGCTGTCACAGCGTCCATCAGAGTTTCACTGTCGACAGTCACGGCCTGCCCCACACAGGCAAAGAGGGTCTCTACGGCCTGAATATGGTCACGGGCCTTGTCATTGGCGTAGAGCGCACTGGCCCCTTCGTTGATGAGGGCCGGTGTGTTGGGCATCACGCGAATCACCGGGACATCGCCCAGCACGGCTGTGATGTCGGACACGCGTTTGCCTGCAATGATGGACACGATGACGGCCTGAGCCTTGACATGGCCCTGGATGCTGGCAAGGGCTTCGTCCAGTACATAGGGTTTGACGCTGAGCACCAGGACATCGGACCGGGCCGCGACCTCGGCATTGCTGGCAGAGGTCATGACCTGGTAGAGCGACGCCAGTTGTGCCAGTCGATCCGAGCGAATGTCACTGACTGACACGTCTTTGGGGTCGTACACCCCGGCACTGATAATGCCCTGCAAAATGGCCTCTGCCATATTGCCGGCCCCAATAAATCCGATGGTTGACATGCGATAAGAAGTTTTTGGTTTTAAGTTTTAAGTGTTAAGTTTTTAGTGGGTGGCAAGGAGGTTCTTTTGAACAGCGGTCTTACCGTCACACCGTCTTACTATCTTACAGCAACGCGGTCTTTTCAAAGTCCCTCATCTATGAGCATCCCATGGAATTGCCACAGTTGAAGCACTTGTAACAGGTCCCGTTTCTCACCGTAATGGAACCGCATACGTCACAGGCTGGTGCGTCATCCTGGAAATGCTGAAATTGGGCATTGAATTCCTGAATGACCTTCACGCTCTTGTCGCCGTCGCCTGTCACTGCAGAGGTGACCATGGCCAGGGCCCTGTCTGCCATGGCCGTGACACGGGGGGCGGTGGCCGAAGCAGAGGCGCTGGTCGACGTTCTGGAGCTGCTGTCCGTGATGGATTTGACTTCCGCGATCTTCTGAGTCAGGCCCTTGGTCTTTTCCACCAGTTCCTTGGCTGTGGTGTTGTTCTTGCTCTCCCGTTTCACAGAAGGAGCGCTGACCCGATTGGGCAGATTCTTGTCTGCATAGCCGGGAATAAACTGACACCCGAGCCAGCAGAAGATATAGTCGATGACACTCTTGGCAAACGGGATTTCCCGGTTGGAGGTCATGCCCGCCGGTTCAAAGCGAGCATGCCGGAACTTGTCCACCAGGGTGATCAGGGGGACGCCATACTGCAGGGCCATGGACGTGCACGTTCCTATCACATCCATAAGACCACCCACGGTGCTGCCTTCCTTGGCCATGGTGACGAATAACTCACCAGGTTGACCATCCTCGTATAACCCCACCGTCAGGTAGCCTTCATGTCCTGCCACAGAGAACTTGTGCGTAATACTCTGACGCGTCTCTGCCAGTCTTCGTCTGAAGGGTTTTGCGGGTGCGACTGCCGCGGCGTCAGCCTTGACCGATTTCTTACCGTGCTTGCTGTCCGTGGACACCGGCTGCAGGCGTTTGGATCCGTCACGATAAATGGCGACTGCCTTGAGACCCAATTTCCAGCCTTCCATGTAGGCCGAGGAAACATCCTCCACGGCGCATTCTTTGGGCATGTTGATGGTTTTGCTCAGGGCCCCTGAAATAAAGGGCTGGACCGCAGCCATCATCTTGAGATGGGCCATGTAGTGAATGCTGCGTTTGCCGTTTTTGGGCTTGAACGCACAGTCAAAGATGTCGAGATGTTCCTTGCTCAGGATGTCACACCCTTCAATGGTTTCATGCTTGTCAATGTAATCGGTAATGGCCTTGATGTCGTCAATGTCGTACCCCAGACGCTCCAGGGCCATGGGCACGGTCCGGTTGACCAGTTTCAGCATGCCGCCGCCGGCCAGAAGTTTGTACTTGACCAGGGCGATGTCCGGCTCAATGCCTGTGGTGTCGCAGTCCATGAGGAAGCCAATGGTGCCGGTGGGGGCCAATACCGTGACCTGTGAATTGCGGTAACCGTGTTTGGAGCCTGCGTCCAGGGCTTGATCCCAAGCATCCTTGGCTGCATTGCTCAGGTAACTTGGGCACAGGGTCTCAATGAATTCCTGGGCATGCTTCCTGTGCATGTTAATGACTTTGAGCATGGAATTTGTATTCTTGGGGAAGCCGTCAAACGGCCCCTTGAGTGCGGCCAGTTCAGCACTGACGGTGTAGGCCGTGCCTGTCATGATGGCTGAAATGGAACCGGCAATAGCGCGGGCCTGATCTGAATCGTAGGCCAGGGCCAGGCTCATGACAAGCGAGCCAAGATTGGCATACCCGAGACCCAGCGGCCTGAACAGGTGACTATTCACTGCGATCTTTTTGTCCGGGTAACTGCCATTGTCCACCAGGATGTCCTGGGCAATGATGAACAGACGTATCGCGCACTTGAACGATTCAATGTCAAAGGAGCCATCCTCCTTGCGGAACTTCATGAGATTCAAAGAAGCCAGATTACAGGCGGAGTCATCCAGGAACATGTATTCACTACAGGGATTTGACGCATTGATCGGACCGGATTCCGGGCAGGTGTGCCAGCGGTTGATGGTGGTGTGGTACTGCAGGCCCGGGTCACCACAAATGTGCGTACCTTCTGCGATCAGATTCATGAGCTCCCGAGCCGAGTATTCTTCGGCAGGCTGACCTGTGGTCACAGAGGTCGTGGTCCAGGTGCCGTCTTTTTCCACGGCCTGCATGAACTCATCAGTCACGCGCACTGACAGGTTGGCATTCTGGAACATCACACTGTTGTAGGCTTCATTGTTATGATCACCCGAATACCCTGCATCAATCAAGGCCCAGGCCTTCTTTTCTTCTTCAGTTTTGCAGGTGATAAAGTCCTTGATATCCGGATGGTCAATACGAAGAGACTGCATCTTGGCGGCTCGACGTGTCTTGCCCCCGGACTTGATCACCGCAGCGATCTGATCGTAGACTCGCATGAAGCTCAGGGGGCCAGAAGGTTTGCCGCCGCCGGAGAGCTTTTCACGACTGCTTCGCAGTGTGGACAGGTCTGTGCCAGTGCCGGATCCGTGCTTGAACAGCATGGCTTCGCTGGTGGCCAGACGCATGATGTCATCCATGGAGTCTTTAACAGACTGAATAAAACACGCGGAGCCTTGTGGAAATTCATAACTGTTCTCGCAGGGCACTGCATCCTGGGCTTGTTCGTCCCAGTGGTAGTTGTGCTTGCTGCCTGCCACACCATAGACATCGTACAGGCCCACATTGAACCAGACCGGCGAATTAAATGCGCCGTACTGGTTAATGCACAGCCAGCACAGTTCTGCGTAATAAATATCCGATTCATTTTGAGAGGCAAAATAGCCATCCTTGAGGCCCCGATCTGCCAGGCTTCGGCAGACACGATGGATCAGTTGCTTGGCTGAGTGCTCTCTCTGACCGGTTTCAATGTCTCCGTAAAAATACTTGCTTGAAACGACCTTCGTGGCCAGCTGGCTCCACGATTCGGGTACTTCAATGTTGTCCTGCTCAAAAATCGCCTGACCATTATCACCCATGATTTTGGCGGAACGCGATTCCCATTCCAACTGTTCGAAGGGGTGTACACCGTCTGTTGAAAAAAAGTGTTCTATGCCAAGACCATTGTTTTCGTCCATGTTTTTTCTCTTTTTCTTGTTTGATTTATTGGACTCAAATGGATTCTGTGGATCAAATCTATAGGCCATGCCAAATGCCTCCGTGCAAAATGTAAAACACTAAATATAGTAGTGCGGAACGAAAAAAGCAAACTAGATATTGTTTACGTCCTAAAAGTAGGTTCCGGAAGATTAATGATATTCACAGGCAATGTAAAGTCCAAAACCTGGAAAAATCATCAAATCGAAGCACGGTTTTGCTTAACCCTTACAATTACTCACTCTATGACTTGCCTACCATAATAAAAAAAAAGCGAGACAACACAAGAGGGCGAATCCCTTGTGTCATACACGCATTGAGTCTGCAAATCCTGGTTTTTTATGCATCATTCGACCCGTCTCTGGGCCGGTCAGGGATTTCGTGTGTCAGTGGTAGGTTAGGCAAGAATGGTATCGTGACATGTGCAAGAAATGAGCGCATAAAAAAAAGGAGACGAGGGCATAGGTTCGTGAATAAGTTGTAGGCCCGTCTCCTTGTTGCGTAGTGCCGTTTTGCACATTACCGCGGGTTGTGCTTGAGACCACTGATCTCTGTTTGCATTCGCAACAGGTATAGTATAGTAAATGAACTCCAATGGGTCAAGGAAACCCGGTCATTTGAAAGATTATTTATGCATCGAATTGACATAACCATGGAGCCTTGCATCTGTGCCGAATCCCTTTATGGTGGTGTGATGTAATAATAGGGGTTTTGGGAGGATTTTCATTGGGTCATATAGGGGGGATTTCCCCTGGCTCCCCAAGATTTTTCCGCCAATGTACACGAATATTTCGTGGGCCATTCTCTCTTTCATGAAGCTCGCCAGCACCTTCGGTCCGCCCTCCACAAGCAGTTGCTGGATGCCGTGGCTGGAGAGATGGGTCAGAAGCGCCGTCAAATTGGAGGGCTCATGCGCCAAAGACAAAAACTGGACCCCCCGGTTTCGCAGAAACTCGGCTTTTCGAGGCTGTTGGTCAAGGGCGTGTTGCTGCGTGACCACCCAGAGGGGGTGCTGATTTGTGGTGTTTACGAGTTGGCATGTCTCCGGTATGCGCAGCTGATTATCCAGGACAATGCGCCAGGGATGGTGACCATGGTCAGGCCGCGGCGTGAGCAGGGGATCATCCTCCAGCACCGTGTTAATGCCCACCAAAATGGCCTGGGTTCGTTGTCTCAGCCTGTGTACATCCTGCCTGCTGGCTTCACACGAAATCCACGGCGAGTCTGACTGCCCAGGGGCATACGCGAGTTGTGCATCAATGCTCTGCGCCCACTTTAAAACCACCCAGGTCTGTCCGGTTTGAGCAAAGTGGAAAAAGGGCGCATTTAGAATACGGGCCTCTTGTTCACACACACCGGTGATCACACGAATGCCGGCCTGTTCCAGTTGCCGGCGTCCCAGTCCGGAGACTGCTTTAAAGGGATCCACGCAGGCCATCACCACAGTGTCCACGCCCGCTTGAATCAAGGCTTGAGTACAGGGCCCGGTCTTACCCTGGTGACAACAAGGCTCCAGGGTGACATACACAGTCGCGCCTCTGGGATCCACCCCCAGGTTCTTCCGGCAATTGGCCAGGGCATTGATTTCAGCATGGGCCTCACCAAATTTTTTGTGGTACCCCTTGCCGATAATCTGACCGTTTTTTTCAATCATGCATCCCACTGCCGGATTGGGTTCTACAGACCCAATACCCAGACGCGCCTGAGACAGTGCCATGCACATCATCTTCTCTTCATGAGTCTGCATCAGGGCCTTTCTTCGCTGAGGAGGTGTCGGGCCATCAGAACAACTGCCCGGATTCCGGTTGAGGTTGATCCGGCACCTGATCCATCAATGCCAGAAACGCCGCTTCATCGAGTATGGGCACACCCAGGGCCTGGGCCTTGTCCAGTTTGCTGCCCGGGTTGTCACCAGCCACCACATAGTCCGTCTTTTTACTGACCGACGCAGAGACCTTGGCGCCGGCCTGCAGAATGGCGTCTTTGATGGACTGGCGTGTGAACTGCGTGAGTGTGCCAGTCACCACAAGGGTCTTGCCTGACAGGGCCGTGGCGGCCTGCGCCTGCACGGGCTCAGGGCTCACACCCGCTTTCAACAGCTTATCCAGGAGGTGCTGGTTCTCTTCATTCTGAAAAAACTCATATACACTGGCTGCCATGATCGGCCCGATCTGCTCAATGCTTTCCAGCGCGGCCTCGTCTGCGTGCGCCACAGCGTCCAGTGTCTTGAACTCCTGGGCCAGGATCTGCGCACTCTGCGTGCCGATATGTCGAATGCCCAGCGCTGCAATCAGTCGCCAGAGGTCACGCGTCCTGGCTGCATGAATGGAGTGAATGACATTGGCGGCACTCTTGTCACCCATGCGGTCCAGGGACAGCAGCTGCTCATGGGTCAGGGTAAACAGATCTGCGCAGTCCTTCACCAGGCCGGACTCCACGAGCTGGTCGATCAGGGCCGTGCCCAAACGCTCCATGTCCATTTGTCCCTTGCCCACAAAGTAATTCAGACGTTCCTTGAGCTGGGCAGGGCAAGCCTCGTTCATGCAGCGAATGTACACGCCGTTTTCATCCCTGGCAGTCGCATGACCGCACATGGGGCAGGCTGACGGCAAGTCAAACGGTTTCGACTCTTCTGGCCGCGCCTTGAGCACCACCTCAACCACCTGGGGAATGATCTCACCGGCCTTTTCCACGACCACGGTGTCACCCACGCGCACGTCCAGACGCTGGAGTTCATCGAAGTTGTGCAGGCTGGCTCGTTTGACTGTGGTCCCAGCCAGGGGCACGGGTGTCAGATTGGCCACAGGCGTGAGTATGCCGGACTTGCCCACCTGTACGTCAATGGACTCCACCACAGTCAGGGCCTGCTCTGCCGGAAATTTATACGCCATACACCAGCGCGGCGCACGCCCTGTATATCCGAGTTGTGCCTGCTGGTCCAGGCGATCCACCTTGACGACCAGACCGTCAATCTGGTAGTCCAATGCCTGGCGCCGCACCTGCCACTGTTCGCACAGGGCCAGCACTTCATCCAGGCTCTCGACTCTGCACGCATGCTCATTCACAGGCAGGCCCAGGGCCCTCAGGTGAGTCAGCACGGCCCAGTGCGTGTCTTCGAAGACCGGGGCATTCGGGTCCTGGCCTGCGGCGTACGCAAAAAACGACAGATTGCGAGACGCCGTGATACGCGCATCCAGGAGCTTCAGAGAACCGGCCGCCGCATTACGCGGATTGGCAAAGAAGGGCTCACCGGCCTGTTCCCGCAGGGCATTGAGCCGCGAAAATGCCGTATTGCTCATGTAGATTTCCCCGCGTACATCCAATGACGCAGGCAGAGACACGTCCTCCTGGAGTTTCAGGGGTACGGCCTTGATGGTGCGTACATTGGCAGTCACATCATCCCCCTGGCGCCCATTGCCCCGCGTGGCAGCCCGGATCAGCAGACCCTGTTCATAATGCAGGTTAATGGCCAGACCATCGATCTTGGGTTCCACGACATACGCCGCGCGTGCACCCTCCAGTTGCTTTTGCACACGCGTCTCAAATGCGCGCAGTTCATCGGCGCTGAAGGTATTGTCGATGCTCAGCATGGGCACCGCGTGATCGACCGTAGTAAACCCCTCCACAGGCTGCTCTGACACGCGTTGAGTCGGCGAATCCGGCGTAACCCACTCCGGGTGGGCCTGTTCGATCTGTTTCAGCTCCGCAAACAGGGCATCATACGACTTGTCTGTAATCTCCGGCTGGTTCAGCACATAGTACTGATAGTCGTGGTGCCGAATCTCCCGGCGCAACACCTGCATGCGTGTGTTTAAATCTGATATCATGATGGACCACGGGGCATTCTTCGGCCAAGTGAAACACTTTGCCAAAGCGGTTCACGGTTCACGGTTCCAGGTTCACAGTTGATCGAATAAGCAGGTTCTTCAAGTTATTAACCGTGAACCTTACTAACCTGGAACCCACACTTTTGCTCCACAGAGCCTAATGTGTAACGATCACAGTTATAGCGAATTACCCCGGATTTGCAAGAGATCGGCAGGGCAGGGTCGCCAAAACCGCACCCCAACCGCAGTTTTTTTGCACACCCCCTTGACAGATCCCCTGATATTGCGTAATTTGTTCCACTTGCACTGGGGAATAGTGTAATGGCAGCACCACGGTTTCTGGATCCGTTAGTCGGGGTTCGAGTCCCTGTTCCCCAGTTCTTTTTTTGTACAAAGCGGGGGGCCGGATGCGGAAATCCTACGCAGTCGAGCCGTTTGGCCATACCAGCGGTTTCTAAGCCAAAGCAATCAACCGGGACAGTCACCGCTCCTTCGTCGCTTAAGTGACCGTCCCTCCCACAGCCCAGGCGACGCCCAAAACCCTTCGAGAAAAGGGCCATCCAGTACGGCTATTCTAATCTGAACAGCTTGTGTGCCTTGTGCGTATTAGGCTCTGTCTCAAAAGTCGCTCTGGCTTCGAGCGGCCCTTTTCCCGCCTGGCTGCATCCGGCTGCATCGACGATACAACCAATATCGCCTGCTTCGCCGTCTTTGCCAGGCGAAAAAATGGCTCGCTCTCGGGCCGACGATGGACTTTTCAGACAGAGCCTAACACGCTTATAGTTGAAAATGACAAAATTCATGTCCGTCGTGAGTCGCGTTGCATGGCTGCGACAGGGCAACAAGAAAAATGGGGGTACTGTGATGAAATTCGAAAGCCTGCTTTTTGGGAAAAAAATTGGGTTGGCTGTGTGCATATGCCTGCTGGCCATGGCCCTCCAATCACGGGTTACCGGCAAGGATGCGGGTGTCGAAGGGCAGGTCGTCGATTCCGGGAAAGATGTGGCGATTGTGCTCTGGGGTGATTCCCGTGAGAACGTGGGCAATGCCACTGTCAATACACTCAAGGTGCTTCAGGAAGATATCCGGGACTGGGATATCATGATCCATACGGGCGATTTTACGTCCAATGGCTCTGCCAAGACCTGGGAGAAGTCGCTTGACTTTCAGGGCATGAGAGACGTCTTTGTGCAGGGCAGGTTCTTCATGTGTACAAGCAATCATGACAAGGTGCGGCGCACCTATGACAAGTACACCCAGGGGGTACTGCCAGTCAACGAGGTGGACAACACCACGCATTTCTATCATCACCAGCAGGGCAATGTCCATATCTTCTTCTGCGATGCACAATTCACCAAGCCCGCGGTGGTCAACACATGGCTCGAGGCGGAGTTGAAGGCCATCCCACCCGAGGACTGGATCATTGGGGTCTGGCATGCGCCCTGCTACGGGGATGTCACCTACAAACCCAGTTACCTCAAGGCATGCCAGGCCTGGCTGGACACGCTCCACAAGTATGGCGGCGATCTGGTGTTTCATGGGGATGCCCATACCTATCTTCGTACCTACCCCCTGTTGCCTGATGGCGTGCAAGACCTGGAAAACGGCATGGTTCACATTATCAATGGGACCGGGGGTGCCAGTTTTACAAGGCCTCCCAAGAAGGTCGAGAAGACGGCTTTCACGCCTGACACGAAGTCATTTCCCACAGTCACGATGCTCAGGTTCCAGGGAAGCACCCTGATGTTGAAGACGATCGACACCAGACCCGGCAAGGACCTGGCGGTGATCGACGCATGGATCTGGCAGAAGCACCCCAAGGGAGGACAGGTCGGGAAATAGTCTCAGTCTACCTGTATCGGTGGGACACAGGGGGGCGGATGGTTTACATTGCTGTCACGATACGGAGATCGAAAAAACCAAAACCTGCCCCTTAAGCCTCCTCGTGTTTATACACGTCATCTATGATGGGCGGTATTACCTGTTTTATGGCTTAATGGCGACAGTATCCGATGCTTCTAATGCTCTGCCGCCTGTTAGTTGTCCCTTCAGTGTAAGAGTGAGATTGTCTCCGGGCAGTGAAACAAGTTTAAGTTCAGCCTTGACAACGAGGTCACCGCAATCATCGGCAAAGGACCAGATTCTGGCAATGGTGAACGCTTCAGAATCAGGGATAAGAACAAGAGTATCTCTAGAGACAATACTGAAGGGTATATTAGAATGCACGCTGATAACGTTGTTTCCACGATTAAGTGAAAGTGTGTTAGGTGAGATGGTAATACAAAGTCCATCCCCGTCTGTGGCTTTGTTGGCCATGACCAAACTTGTACCTGCTATTACCAGCAAAGCACCTGCCAACCATACCCTGTTTCTCTTTGATCCAAACATAGCACATCTCCTTGGCTAAAAAATACCTTCTGTTTCGTGGACTACACTGAACCGTAGTCTAAACCCTTTGGCGGGGAGCGTATATCGGCGAGAGGCTATTTATCTTGTCAGACTATGGCTGAATAAGATGTCAGGTTTTGTCCTACAAGAGGGGGGCTATTCCACCAGGTCGTGCTTGATGGCATAGTAGGTGATCTCTGCATTGGTCTTCATGCCCATCTTTGTCAAGGCACGGCTGCGGTTTGTGCTGATAGTCTTCACACTCAGGCACAATGCGTCTGCGATTTCTGTGACCGTCTTGCCGGAGGCAATCATGCGTACCACCTGATATTCCCGATCTGAAAGCCTTTCGTGAACCGGCGTCTCTGAATATGTATCAAGGCAGGAGGCCAGCTTTTCAGCCAGGGAAGCTGTGACGTATTTGCCGCCGCTGCACACCTTGCGTATGGCCGCAATCAGTTCGTCAGAAGCACTCTCCTTGGTCAGATACCCGGAGGCACCGGCCTTTAATGTGCGCACAGCATACTGTTCTTCCGGATACATGCTCAACATCAAGACCGGCAATTCCGGTTTTTCCGATTTGAGCTGCTTCAGCACGTCCAGACCACTGAGGCCCGGCATGGCGATATCCAGAAGCACCAGGTCATAGTGATCCTCTCGGATCTTATGCAAAGTCTCCACACCGTCAGAGGCTTCACCGGCCACGATTATATCAGGCACCTCGCCCAGTATCTGCTTGAGGCCTTCGCGAACCACCATGTGATCATCTGCCACCAGTATCTTCAGCATGTGTCGACTCCTCACTTGCGTCTGCAGGCACACTGACCCAGACAGTCGTTCCTTTGTCTTTGCTTCCAGAGATCGTTACACTTCCCCCCAGGGAATAAAGCCTCTCCTTGATCCCCATTAGTCCAAATGATTTGGGATCAGATATTTCCTGTTCTGTGATGCCCTTTCCATTGTCAGTCACTGTGAGTTCCACGCCGCCATCCTTTTCCCGAAGCACAATCTCCACCCTTGTGGCATCAGCATGACGGATAATATTGGTCAGGGTTTCCTGAAGAATACGAAACAGGGCCGTGGAACGCGCTTGATCCAGTATGATGTCGCTCGGCTCACAGATGATATCGCACGGTATCCCTGTGCGCTCCTGAAACTGCCCGGTCTGCCACTCCATGGCTGCGGACAACCCCAGATGGTCTAGCAGTCCCGGTCTCAATTCCGAAGAGATCCTTTGAACCAGGTGAACATTGGCATCCACCAGGCCAGGCAGTGTTTTGGCCTTTTCCACCAACTCCTGGTTGTCTTGCGGAAGTCGTTTAATGCACCAGTGCAGTTCCATCTTCAGGGCTGTCAACGACTGGCCCAGCTCATCATGGATTTCCCGGGCAATTCGTGTCCTTTCCATTTCTCTGGCAGACTCCAGGTGAGATGCGAGTTCTCGCAAGCGTCGCCGCGATTGTATCAATTCCTGTTCTGTCAGCTTACGTTCCGAAATGTCTTTGAAATCCTCCACAATGCCTATCACATCTCCCTCGGGCCCCTTAAAGGGGGTGGCAGTGACTATACACTGGATCTCCGGGCCGCTCTCCGGGATTTTCTCTGAATCGCATTCCACCCGGTCTTCCCCGTTCAAGATTCGTGTCAAGGGGCAGCCGTCCGTATGACACAGGGGGCCGCGAAAGATCTCGTAGCACTTCTTGCCTAGGGCGTCCTTTTTATGGATGCCCGTTAACCTGCAAAAAGTGTTGTTTGCGCGGAGCATATTGAATGCGCGGTCAATGACACGCATGCCGTCAGCCGAGGTCTCAAATATCTGGGTGAGTTCTGCATTGGCCACACCGAGCGCTGCCTGGGCCTGCTTGCGGGCATTCATCAGCAGTTGGGCATAGATGCCAAAGCAGATGAACATCCCCACAATGATCAGTCGCATCCAGGCCTCGTGCGCTTCTGGAAAGAACACCGATTCAACGAAGCTGAGCTGATGAAACACATAGACATGCATGATAGATTCGATGATCCAGAAAGCACCTGCCAGGCAGATGCCAATGATCGCAAGCCTGTCATGTACGCGATTGATGAAGTCCTTGATCTTTTGTTTCATGTCCTGCTCCTGCAGCAAGTTAACCATCATCTTTATGGCATTGCCAAATGCCACGCATGGTTTCATGGGTCACCTCTCAAAGAAACAGGTTCCAATTGAAGAGCATTGTAAAGCATCCAACTCATTGGATCAAGGCCTGTACAATCTGGAGATCATGCGGCATAATGACTGTGTTACTGGAAATGAAAGGATCCTGACCATGAAAGACACCTTGGATGTCTATATTGAAAACAACAAAGGTCGATTTATTGAGGAACTCAAGGACCTGCTGCGCTTTGCCTCGGTGAGTGCTCAGCGGAGTCGTGACGCAGAGACTGCGGCCTGCGCCCAGTGGGTGCGTCAGCATCTGGCGGACCTGGGTCTGGACTCTGACCTGGTGGATCAGGGCGGGCAGCCCATTGTGGTGGCGCGCGCCAAGGGCCGGGGCCCGGGCAGTATTGTGATCTACGGGCATTATGATGTGCAGCCTGAAGACCCGATTGATCAGTGGCGCACAAAGCCGTTTGAGCCGGTTGAACAGGACGGCGTGCTCTATGCGCGCGGTGCCACGGACGACAAGGGCCAGTTCTTTGCGCATGTCAAGGCCCTGGAAGCGCTGATCAAGACCCAGGGTGAATTGCCCTGTGATGTGGTCTTCCTGCTGGAGGGGGAAGAGGAGTCCGGGGGCGAGGCCCTGGTGCGCTATGTCCGGTCCGACGCGGGCAGGGCCTTAAAGCCTGATGCCCTGATCATCTCGGATGGGGACATGAACAACGAACAGGTGCCTGCCATCACCTATGGCCTGCGCGGCATCATCACCTTTGAAATCCATGTGAAAGGGCCCGGATTTGACCTGCATTCAGGAGGGTACGGCGGGGCTGTGGCCAATCCGGCTGTGGTGCTGACGCATCTGATCAGCCAGTGTGTGTCTCAGCAGGGCGAGATCCTGATCCCGGGTTTTTATGACGACGTACAGGGTGCGGCCCAGTGGGAGCTCGAGAACATGGAGGCACTTCGATTTGACGATGAGGTGCTGCGCCGGGAGGTGCAGGCACCTGCCCTGATCAGGGACCCCGAACACAGCACACTGGAACGGCTCTGGGTGCGTCCGACCTTTGAGATCAATGGCATCTATGGAGGCTACCAGGGCCAGCATTCCAAGACGATTATTCCCAGAGAGGCCTTTGCCAAGGTCAGTGTCCGTCTGGTGCCTGGTCAGACTGTGGACAGGGTGCGGGACCGTGTGTTTGGATTCCTCCGGGACATCTGCCCGGAGACTGTGACCCTGGAACTGACCTTCACAGGCGGAGGTCCTCCTGTGGTGTTTGAAGTGGACACACCCGCCATGAAACTCGCCGCAGAGGCGCTAAAGCACGGTTTTGATCATGAGCCGGTGTTTATCCGAACCGGGGGCTCGATCCCTGTGGTAAGCACCTTTTCTGAGGTGTGGGGCTGCCCTGTGATCCTCATGGGCCTTGGTCTGGACAGTGATGGGGCGCACAGTCCCAATGAACATTTCAGCCTGACCAGCTTTGTCAAGGGCATCAAGGCGTCGGCCAGATTGCTCAGCACCGGGATTTGAAGCGTCAACTGCGATCTGTTTCATGGGTTTGAAGGACCGCATCGTATTGGCTCAGTACCTCAGGATTCGACTGTGCAAAGAAGTGGCTCACCATCAGGATTGTCAGGCAGTTGGCTGCAAATCCGGGGACAAGTTCGTAGAGTGTGGTGCCCAGCCCCGCCTGCTTCCACACGACCAGGACGACTGTCCCGCAGACCATGCCTGCCAGTGCTGCCTGCCACGTGGTTTTTTTACAGAACAGGGCGCACAGGACCAGAGGGCCAAACGCGGCACCCAGGCCGCCCCAGGCGTATGCCACAATATTGAGGATGGAATCCTTGGGATTCAAGGCCAGTGCCATGGCGATTACAGAGATGACTATCACACACAGACGTCCCACCAGTACCACTTCCTTATCACTGGCATCTCGGTTGAGTACCTTCTGGTAGAAGTCTTCTGTCAGGGCTGAGGAGGAGACCAGCAATTGCGAGTCAATGGTGGACATGATAGCTGAGAGAATGGCAGCCAGCATGATCCCGCCAAGCCAGGGCCCCATGACTTCACCGATCATGTAGATAAAGACCTTCTCATGCTCTTTCTGCTGGATGTCCAGGGTGTCAAACATGCCCATGCCGATCAGGCCGATCCCGACAGCAGCCACCAGAGAAATGGCCACCCACACAATGGCAATGACCTTGGATTTGTTGAGTTTGTGCAGGGTCTTGACACTCATGAATCGTGTCAGGATATGCGGCTGACCGAAATAGCCCAGGCCCCAGGCCATGGCCGAAATGATGGTCAGCATGGGCGCCCTGGTGGTGGGGATGAGGCTGGAAGAGATCCCCTTGGCTGCCATGGCCGTTTCAATGGCAGACATGCCGCCGATCTTGTGAAATGCCATCACTGGCACCACGATGAGGGCGAACAGCATGAGCAGGCCTTGAAAGAGGTCTGTCCAGCATACGGCCATGAATCCGCCCAGAAAGGTGTACAGCATGATAATCGCGCAGCCAGAGAGCACTGCAGTTCGGTATGAGATGTTGAATGTGGATTCAAACAGTCGTCCAGTGGCCACCAGGCCGCTGGAGCAGTAGATGGTAAAGAACACCAGGATGATGATGGCCGACAGGATGCGCAGCAGGCCCGTGGGATCGGCAAAGCGTGTTTCGAAAAAGCATGGCAGGGTGATGGCCCCTGTGACCTGGGTATAGATGCGCAAACGCCCGGATACCAGACACCAGTTCAGGACCGTGCCAATAAAGAGGCCGATGGCAATCCAACTGTCAGCCAACCCAGACGCATAAATCGCACCTGGCAGACCCATGAGCAGCCACCCGCTCATGTCACTGGCCTGTGCAGACAGGGCCGTGACCCAGGCGCCCATACCGCGGCCTCCCAGGAGATAGTCTTCCACATTACGATTTTTGCGCCAGAAATAAAGGCCAATGCCTGTCAGGCCAATGAAGTAGGCTATGAATGTAATGAGTGTCGGTGTTTCCACAGAATACCGCCTATCGAAAACTACAAACCGTCAACTGAACACTGAAGACTGCCTACTGAAAACCGGAGTCTATCCCAGGATTTCCTCATTTTCGTCCTGCCACGCGGGATCCACAATACAGATGAAGGTGAGTTCTCCTGGGCCTGTGTTGGTAATGGACTGGACCGCATGCGGCGGGATGTACACAGTGTCGCTGACTGCGACCTCACTGTGGTCATCATCGATGTGCATGAGCCCCTGTCCCTGAAGGATGTAATAGACTTCACTGGTACACAGGCGGTGGGGCGTGGTGGTCTTTCCAGCAGGCACTGTGGCGTGGGCCAGGCTGTAGCGCAGTGCCAGATCCTGCTTGTCCGGGTGGATCATTTCTCTGAGAAGACAGTGATCACCGGCTGTGAATTCAGGGCAGCTTTTCAAAGCAATAACAGGCATTATTGTCCTCCAAAGAGTACAGAAGTGTTGGTACAGAGTTCAGACTGTGTGAGTCTGTTCAAATAGGGTTTGATGGTCAGCGTGGACTCAATACCCACAAAGATGTTGCTTGCCACCACAAGCGATTCAGCCCCTGAAATCCTCATGAGCTTGGTAAATACGTAGGCAAAGCTGCGTATGATGAGCGACATGATGCCAAAATAGTACAGTACTGCAATCAGTGCAGAGAAAAAAATGATCGTAGGAAACGCCTGGAACGCCAAAATGAATCCAGGGGACGCATTGCCGTCTGCATCGGTTTGGCCGGGCGCCAGGGCCAGCGGGCCAAACACAAAACGAGCGCCCTGGCCTGCGGAATCCAGGACTGAGACCACCCCGGTGTTGATCGCCGTAAACACTCTGGCACCTGCAGGCACTGTAAAAAGAAGCAGGCCGAGGATGAGCTGGAGTCCCAGGCCAATGCCTATCATTCGCCAGTTCAGACACTTACGATGTGCAGAGAATATCCACGCAATCAAGAGCAGGCCGATCACACCGCAGGCACTTATTCCATTGTAGATTGTCATAGGCGATTCCCGAAAATTTTGTTTGGCCATCAGAGAAAAAGATTGTGACGTGACCGCATGTATTTGTCAAGAATCGCCTGATTCAAAGAGTCCATCGCTGCGTCAATGAAAAAGCGGGAGTTTCGTTTGTTTTGTACTTGACGTGAATCAGACGTTCAGGTATTTTTTGATTTGTAGTATTCGGAGGACACAAAAGAACAGGACGTCAAAAAGACCGAACAATAAATGGAATTGGGGTACGTCTGCATGGAGGCATACGGAGTGATGAAGACACGGATTGTCAAGTCAAGCTGGATCAAGCAAATCTATTAGGTTACTGGGCTCTGAGTTTATTTGCGCTAATGGTGCGCGTAGGGTGGTTTCGATCAATGCAAAATCGAGTTGATATCACTTCAAGGGTCCTACTTGAACATCCATTTCTGGGCAAGTGTCAGTCTGTGCTCATGACAACAACTATGACTACAACCTATTCTCACTGTATAACAGCTCTGATCAAGAGTTGACAAACCATGCAGGAAGGAAATGCAAGGGTTTGCACCAGATCACATGGATGTGAATTCCTTCCTGTAGGGTAGGTAGGGTACAGATTCCACCGCTTAACCTCGGGCTTCATCCCATCAGAGAGAATGTTTCCTCACTGAATTCCCAAGCTTTTCATCACCCTCCTCCGAAAGCCAGGTGACGTTTATCGTGACCTGGCTTTTTTTGTCTCAGGAGCCTTGCATAAATGAATCAGTTATTTGTGCGCGGCGACTTAGATAAATCGCCACCCGAAATTTCAGGCAGATCTTGCAAATGGGGCCACTTCGTCTATACTACATCCGTTGTTGACAGAGTATCATTGTCGTCAGAATGGAAGTCAGGTTTTTTGAGAGCGTATATGGATCACTTTAAGTACAAAAACGGTGCGTTGTTTGCAGAACAGGTACAGATTGACAGGATTATTGAAGAGGTCGGTTCCCCCGTGTATGTCTATAGCCAGGCCACCTTCCTGGATCACATGACCAAGATTCAGGAGGCGTACAAGGCCCTGGACACAACGGTCTGCTATGCTGTCAAGGCCTGTGGCAATATCCATATTTTGAAGCTCATGGCAGAAGCGGGCAGCGGATTTGACATTGTCAGCGGGGGAGAACTCTTTCGCGTACAACAGGCGGGCGGCGATATGGATAAGGTCATGTTTGCCGGTGTGGGCAAGACGGACCGGGAAATGGTTGAGGCCTTGAACGCGGGCATTGGCTACTTCAATATTGAGTCCCTGTCAGAACTGGACAACCTGATCCGATTGGCCCAAGAACACAATAAGACCGCCAAGGCTGCCCTGCGTGTGAACCCGGATGTGGAGTACAAGACGCACGCCTACATCACGACCGGCAAAAAGGAGAGCAAATTCGGCATTGATATTCAGCAGGCCATAAACGCATTTGATCACTATGCGGATAATGGGGCTGTGTCCCTGTGCGGGATTCACGTGCACCTGGGCTCAGGGGGCAAGACCATTGATCCCTATGTCCAGGCCGTGGAAAAGATCCTGCCTCTGGTGGATGTACTGCGGTCAAAGGGCCATGTCATAGAGACCCTGGATTTGGGAGGCGGCTATGGCGCTGCCTACGAGTCCGGCACTGTGCCCTCCTCAGAAGACTATGCAGCCGGATTGGTACCGTTGCTCAAGGATAAAGACTTGAGACTCATTCTGGAGCCTGGCAAGAGTATCTGCGCCAATGCAGGCATCCTGTTGACCCAGGTGCTGTATACCAAACAGGGCGGTGCCAAGAAATTCGTGATTGTGGATGCCGCCATGAATGACCTGATTCGTCCTGCTCTGTATCAGGCATTCCACTTTATCTGGCCGACCCGGGTGAGCCCCGAATTTCTCCCGGTCCGGCGGAGCAAGAACCTGCTTTTTGACAACACTGAGATCGTGGACGTGGTGGGTCCTATCTGTGAAAGCGGGGACTTCTTTGCCCAGGACTGGCCCATGCCGCCTGTCAAACGCGGCGATGTTTTGGGCATCTTCACTGCAGGGGCCTATGGTTTCTCCATGAGCAGCAACTACAATGCACGCGGCCGGGCCCCGGAGGTGCTGGTGAATGGCAGCGATTTCAAGGTGATTTCCAGACGCGAGACGTACGAGGATCTCATTGCCAGAGAGGTGTAGATAGAATGTGGTTTGTGTAAAAAGGGTTCACTGTTCCACGTTCACAGTGGATTGAATAGTCTGGTTTTTCCAACCGTGAACCAACCCTTTTGCCCATTGAGCAAAAGGGTCTAAAAGGTCCTGTCAATGAATCCCGTATCGATTTCGCCCTTGACAAACAGGTTATGCGACAGGATATCCTGACAGGCCGGAATGGTCGTTTTGATAGGGCCAATCTTGAATTCCCGCAGTGCCCTCTGCATGGTGGCAATGGCTTCTTTCCGTGTGGGCTGATGGACAATCACCTTGGCAATCATGGAGTCATAGTGCGGTGAAATTTTGGCACCCTGGTGCAGATGCGTATCCACACGAACACCAAATCCGCCGGGGGGCATGTATTGGTCAATGGGGCCCGGACAGGGCGCAAAATTGTTGCTCGGATCTTCTGCATTGATCCGGCATTCTATGGCCACACCATTCAGTTTGATGTCATCCTGGGTGATGTCAATGGCCTGCCCTCCAGCGATTTTGAGCTGCCACTTGATGAGATCCTGGCCTGTGACCATTTCAGAGACCGGATGCTCCACCTGGATACGTGTGTTGGCTTCAATAAAATAATAGTTCTTGTTCTTGTCCAGGAGGAACTCCACAGTGGCCGCACTGGAGTATTTTGCCTCGCGGATCAATCGCAACGCAGCGTCACAAAGCTTGATTCGAGTCTCTTGATCCAGGACCGGGCAGGGGGATTCTTCAATCATTTTCTGGTGACGCCGCTGTACAGAACAGTCCCGTTCGTAAAAATGAACGGCATGCCCATGGTTGTCGGCCATGACCTGGACTTCCACATGCCTGGGTTCTTCAATGAACTTTTCCAGATACACTGTGCCGTTGCCAAAGGCGGCCTGAGCCTCTGCCTTGGCTGCTGTGTATCCATTGCGCAGGCTGATGTCATTGTGCGCCACACGCATACCGCGTCCGCCGCCGCCTGCAACGGCCTTGACGATCACAGGATAGCCAATCTTCTCTGCCAGCTTGAGGGCCTCTTCGACGCTGTCCATCGTGCCTTCTGAACCTGGAACCACGGGCACCTTGGCCCGCATGGCTGCCTTGCGAGCCTCGACCTTGTCGCTCAGCAGTTGCATGGCTTCCACGCTTGGCCCAATAAACAGGATGCCGCAGTCTCTGCAGATCTGCGCAAATTCAATATTTTCAGCGAGGAAGCCGTATCCTGGATGGATGGCTTCAGCGTCAGTCACTTCAGCGGCGCTGATAATACGGGGGATATTGAGGTAACTCTGGGCGCAGTCCGCAGGGCCAATACACACGGTTTCATCGGCCAGATCCAGGTAGGGAAACGCGCTGTCTGCTTTGGAGTGGACCGCCACGGTCTCAATACCCAATTCCCGGCAGGCACGAATCACACGCAACGCAATCTCACCACGATTTGCAACTAGAACTCTGGATAGCATAACAATCCTTCAATCATACAGATGGGGGGCAGCAGCCAACAGACGCCGGGTCAAATGTCACGACATGGGTTTAGTTCGGCTTGACCTTAAACAGCGGCTGCCCAAATTCCACGGCCTGGCCATTACTCACCAGGATCCGGGCAATGGTGCCACTGACTTCTGCCTTAATTTCATTCATGACCTTCATGGCTTCGATGATACAGACCACAGAGGATGGACTGACGTGCGTGCCAATTTCTACATAGTGATTGGAGTCCGGGCTGGGGGCTTCATAGAACGTGCCGACAATGGGGGACGGGATATCGATCAGGCCATCATCCGCAGCGGATGCGCTGTCTGAGACACCTTGTGCTGACCCGTTTATAGACTGGGGCGGCATGGGCATACCCATAAAAGGCATGCCTGTCATGGCGTGTGCAGAGGCCCGTTTTAAACAGAGCTTGTTGTCACCATGTTCAATATTCACTTCAACGAGATCGTTTTCCTTCATGATCTCAATCAGTTCTTTGATCTGCTTGATGTCTTGGTTATCTTTAGGCATTCGATTTAATCCTTTCACCGTTTTGAGCGACCCAAGTATATCGGTGATCCCCATTTTTGCAACCTATTTTCAGGGGTTCGGACTTTGCACCCGGGCAATCGCCCTGGGAGGAATCCCCAACAATGCCTTTTTCGACCATAAATGGGCCTGCGATCTCGACTTGCCAAGTCCCGGTTCTTCCTGTATGCTCTGGCCATGAAAACTGAGCGAATACAGGTCAGTGATCCTCAAGACCAGGTCCTGACACAGGCCGCCAAGCACATAGAAGCCGGTGAACTCGTGGCATTTCCCACGGAAACAGTGTATGGCATTGCGTGCAGGGCCAGTGCAGATGCCATAAACCGGCTGGATCAGATCAAGGGACGCACCCCGGACAAACACTATACCCTGCATGTTGGCGAGGTGTCACAATTGCAGGGATTCCTTGAATTAACCTCTCTCAGGGTTGCAAAACTGGCACAAAAAGCCTGGCCCGGCCCCCTGACCATGGTCTTTGATCTCACGGAGCCTGCACGCCAGTATGTGAGGCATTGGCTTGGAGAGGCTGCCTTTGAGATTCTGTGCAGAGACCACACCCTGGGGATTCGCTGTCCCGATCACCCTGTGGCCAAATCCCTGCTGAGCCAGGCAGCCTGTGCTGTGGTGGCGCCCAGCGCCAACAAGACCGGGCAGGCGCCCGCGTCCGACGCCGACCAGGTGATGACGACCTTGAATGGCGATATTCATTGGATCCTGGATGCAGGTCCCTGTCCGCTCAAGCAGAGTAGTGCCGTGGTTAAAATAGGTGGTTCCGGGCCAGTGGAAATCCTCCGTGAGGGCTATTTTTCTCGGCAGGCCATTGACGATATGGCACAGATCCAGTTCCTGTTTGTGTGTACCGGCAATACGTGCCGCAGCCCCATGGCTGAGGGCATTTTTCGAAACATGCTGGCACAACATCTTTCCTGTAATGAGGTTGACGATTTGTCTGTTTTGGGATATAAGATCGTGTCTGCAGGTACCATGGGCATGCATGGGTTGCCTGCCAGTGAAGGTGCCGTTGCAGCTTGTTTGGATCGGGGCATTGATATCACCGGACATGAGAGTCGTGGACTCTCTGCCCGATTGATTGAAGAGAGCGACTTTATCTTTACAATGACACACTTTCATCGCGACACGGTGTTGGCCTTGTTTCCTGAGGCATCGCAGCGTTGTGTATTGCTGGACGTCAAAGGCGACATTGCTGACCCGGTGGGGCAGCCTGTCACTGTGTATAGGGCCTGTGCAGTTCAAATTGAAGATGCTATTAAGACAAAATTAAGTGAGCTTACACTATGAAGATAGCAGTAGGGAGCGATCACAGAGGCTATGAGGCCAAGGAAATTGTGAAGTCCATAGTCACTCAGATGGGGCACGAGTTTGTTGATATGGGCACCACGGATAATCACCCGATGGATTATCCGGATATTGCCTATGGCGTGTCCATTGCCGTGTCCAACAAAGAGGTGGATCGCGGTATCTTGATTTGCTCCACGGGCATCGGCATGTGTATTGCGGCCAACAAGATCCAGGGGGTGCGTGCAGCCCTTTGCCATGACGAATTCACGGCAGGGGTGTCCAGGGTGCACAACGACTCCAATATCCTGTGCTTCGGTGCGGATCAGAGTGGCGAAGTGATGCTCCGAAAGATGGTGGAGACCTGGCTCACCAGCGAGTTCAGTGCAGGCCGTCACGAACGTCGCGTGGCCAAGATTCAAGCCATGGAAAGAGGCTGTGATCCGCGGGAGTTAAAGGCCTAGGACTTCCTCACATTCGCGATCCAGGTTTCGAAGGCAGTCTTCCAGACCCTGTCTGATCACCTCGATCTCTTTCTTGGTGCTTTCCAGAGGCACCTTGATAGGCTCCCCGAATGCGAGATGCACCCTGCTGAACGGCAGGGGGATGATAAAGCGATCCCAGCTCTTGAGCGTAATCTTGTGTGACGCGTTGTACGTGGTGGGCAGGATGGTGGCGTCTGAGTACTGGGCCAGCTTGATAATACCGACCTGGGCACGGAATGCCGGGCCGCGCGGGCCATCCGGTGTCAATGCCAGATTGTAATCGTCTGCCAGGAGACTCGACAGGTCGTGCAGTGCCTTGAGTCCGCCACGGCTGCTGGAGCCTCTGATGCAGGTCTGACCCAATCGCTTGACCAGGGCTTCCCCATAATCCCCGTCTTTGCTTTTGCTGATGAGAATGGCAGATTTGACGGAGGGGATCGTGCGCGTGTAGTAGTAGATCGGGTACAGCATTCTTCCGTGCCAGAAGGCAAAGATGTTCTTGCCGTCGATCACATGTCCCTCAACCGCCTCCAGGTGAGAAAGGCTCAGGCGACATGTTCTGTAAATGAGTTCCAGAAATCCATGGATACACAGTGCAAAGATCCTGGTGGCTAGCTGATGTTTATTGATCATGAATGGGTGACCGGGAAATTGACTCACACCTTGACAGAGGGGTGCTCGGTTTTGGACGGCTTGGTGTTTTCCGCAATGTTGAATCCGATCTTGGCCGGAAGCTGTGCGGAGGCCTGTTGCGTAAATCTCGTCCCCAGAGATCGCCATTTCTGGTAGCGCGCACTCAGCAGTTTTTGTGTGTCTGTGCGGCGGAGCTCGGCGAGTGTTCTGGCAATGTAGCGCTCCACATTATAGACCGTGTCATGGATGTTGCGATGCGCGCCGCCAACCGGTTCCTGAATGACAGTGTCCACGAGGCCCAGTTTGTGCAGGTCACCGCTGGTGAGCTTCAGGGCCTTGGCCGCGTCTGAGGCCTTGGATCCGTCGCGCCAGAGGATACCGGCGCAGCCTTCCGGTGTGATGACCGAGTAGTACGCGTATTCCAGCATGGCCATGCGATCTCCCACGCCAATCCCCAGGGCCCCGCCGGACCCGCCTTCACCAATACAGATGCAGACGATCGGCACCTTCAGCCGAGACATCTCCGCGAGATTCACGGCAATGGCCTGGGCAACACCGCGTTCTTCACCCTCCACACCGGGATAGGCCCCGGGCGTGTCAATGAACGTGACAATCGGCAGACCAAACTTTTCAGCAAAACGCATTTTGGCCAGGGCCTTGCGATACCCTTCTGGCTTGGGGCTGCCAAAGTTGCACGCGATTTTTTCCTTGGTGGTGCGACCTTTACTCTGACCGATCACCAACACCTTGTTGCGTGCGATCTGACCAAACCCTGTAATCAGGGCCTTGTCGTCTCCAAAATTTCGATCGCCGTGGAGTTCTCTGAAGTCCTTGACCATGAGGTCCAGGTAATCGCCCAGCAGGGGACGCTTGGGATGTCGTGCCACCTGCACGGTTTGCCAGGCTGACAATTGACCGTACACGTGCTTGAGTTCCGCCACACGCTCGCGCTGCAGGGCCCGGATTTCAGGGGAATAGTCAATCCCCTTGATGGAGCAGAGATGTTTTAGCTCATCGATCTGCTGATCCAGGTCAGCGACCTTTTCTTCAAACTCCAGGTACCCACCCAGACCAGCAGTTTTATTTTTTTTACCCATAGGTTCACTCACCAGCGTGCATCACAAACACCGCATACCTGCAGTGTCCTGACCCGCCGTTATAAAAAAAGCCCGCCACAAAGTAGCTGGCCATACTGTTTAAACATTACATAAGTCATTATACAAAATACAATACTAGCACTTTTGGTGATTCAATTCAAAGAAAAAAAATTGACAGATGCCTGGGCCGCCAGTACCTTTAAGCCAAAAATAATCCAAAACTATAAACTCGTAAGAAATTGAAAACAAAAGGGTTACAAAAAATAGCGGTCGTTGGACTGGGCTTATTGGGCGGGTCAGTCTCTCTGGCATTACTGCGATGCCTGCCTGAGGTTGCAGTGGTGGGGTATGCGCATCGCCGCAAAACCAGGGAAAAGGCGAGAGCGCTGGGCAGCGGTTTTGAAGTCGCTGACAGCCTTGAGCAGGCCGTGTCCAGTGCGGATTTGGTGCTTCTGGCCTCGCCGGTATGCACGTTTGAGGCTATTTTCAAGGACATGGCGTCCCATCTTCCTGATCAATGCATTGTCACGGATGTGGGATCCACCAAGGTCCAGATACATCAATGGGCTGCTGCCTACCTCCCGAAGGGCGTGATTTATGTGGGCTCGCATCCCATGGCCGGGTCTGAACAGAGTGGTTTGGAGTATGCCAGGGACGATTTGTTTGAACGTGCCCTGTGTCTGGTGACCTGTCGAAAAAACACCCCTGATTGGGCTGTGGAGACTGTTTCACGGCTGTGGAAGACATTGGGCTGCCGTGTGAAATGCCTGTTGCCGGACCAGCATGATCGTATTGTGGCCAGAATCAGCCATGTGCCTCATGTGATGGCGGCCTCATTGATGAATGCCTCACACCCGGATGACTTGTTTTACACGGGCAAGGGATTTGTGGACACGTCTCGTGTGGCGTCAGGGCCCGAAGAGGTGTGGACTGATATATTATTAACCAATGCCCAACATGTGTCCAGGGGCATTGACAAGACCATAGCTGAGCTGACCAAGCTGAAAGCGGCCATTCAAACCGGGCGTCGCAGCCGGGTCATGCAATTACTCAACCAGGCCCGGGAAAAACGGGCCAAGATGATCCAAGACAAGATCAGCAGGAAGGAACTGTACTAGTGAAACCATGGCGATTTGAAGTATTCAGCAAACCTGGATTTCCAGATGTGCACGGCAATAAGGTGTTGGAGGATATCAGGGCATTGGGCATTGACCTTGTCGATGCTGTGACCACGGCGCAGGTGTTTCTTGTGGAAGCGCCTGTGGACGACGCGTTTGCTGCACGCATTGCCAATGAGCTTCTGGCAGATCCTGTCTGTGAAGACGTCCATACAGGACGCAGGCCCATCACAGAGCCCCAGACCACGATCATTGAAGTGCACCTGAAAAGCGGTGTCACAGATCCCGTGGCCCAGTCCGTGGTGACTGCCATTGCGGATATGGGCGCTGAGGCGACTTCCGTTCGCACGGCACGACAATATGTGCTTCAGGGCACACTGGATCAGGCCGTGATCGACGTGATCGCCAAGCGGGTGCTGTCCAATGACTGCATTGAGGATTGCATTCTGGGCGGCAGTGCGGAACCGCCGTCACCCCACCTCAAGCCCTACGCATTGAGCCTGACCCACTGGCCGATTCGCGATCTCACGGACGATCAGCTCATGGCCCTGAGTAAAGAGAAGGACCTGTTTCTCACGCTCATCGAGATGCAGACCATTCAAAGGTATTTTCAGACCCAGGGCCGGGAGCCCACGGATGTCGAACTCGAATCCCTGGCGCAGACCTGGAGTGAACACTGCGTGCACAAGACGCTCAAGAGTTCTGTGGACATGACCCATGACGGTGACACCATTCATTATGACAACCTGCTCAAGGAGACCGTGTTCAAGGCCACCCAGGATCTGAACAAGCCCTGGTGTATCTCCGTGTTTTCTGACAATGCCGGTGTGGTGGAGTTTGACGAGGACACGGCCGTGTGCTTCAAGGTGGAAACGCACAATCATCCCTCCGCCCTGGATCCCTACGGCGGCGCTGCCACGGGCATTGGCGGGGTGATTCGTGACCCCATGGGCACTGGCATGGGGGCCAAGCCCGTGGCCAACACGGATGTGTTCTGCTTTGGCCTGCCGGACAAAAAACTCGAGGAGATTCCCAAGGGGATTTTGCACCCGAAACGCATTATGAAGGGCGTGGTGTCCGGCGTGCGTGACTATGGCAATCGCATGGGCATTCCCACGGTCAATGGGGCGGTGTACTTTGACGATCGCTACCTGGGCAATCCTCTGGTGTATTGCGGCAATGTCGGCATCCTTGACAAGAACAAATGCTTCAAGCACCAGCAGAGCGGCAATCTGATCGTGGTGGTGGGCGGACGCACCGGGCGTGACGGGATTCACGGGGCCACCTTCTCCAGCGGCGAGATGACGCATGAACACGAATCCGTGTTCTCCCATGCCGTGCAGATCGGCAATGCGATTACCGAAAAGAAAACGCTCGATGTGCTGCTCCAGGCCAATGCCGCCAATCTGTACGAATCCATTACAGACTGTGGTGCAGGCGGACTCAGCAGTGCCATTGGTGAGATGGGCGAGGCGTTGGGTGCTGATGTGGACCTGGACAAGGTGCCCTTGAAATATGCGGGTCTCAGTTACACAGAGATCTGGATCAGTGAAGCGCAGGAACGCATGGTCATTGCAGTCAAGCCGGAGAATCTCAAGGCCGTTCAGGCCATTTTTGATGCAGAGGATGTGGAGTCCACTGTGGTGGGAACCTTCACGGATACCAAAAAGCTGATCCTGCGGTATCAGGGCCAGCAGGTGTGTGACCTGGACATGGAATTCCTGCACGACGGTGTGCCCAAATACTCCAGGCAGGGCGTGTGGCAGACCCCGGTTCTGACAGAGCCCACACTGGCACCCAAGTCTGACTACACGGACGATCTGAAGGAGATCCTCGGGTCGTACAATGTGGCGAGCAAGGAGTGGGTTATCCGGCAGTACGACCATGAGGTTCAGGGCGGATCCGTGATCAAGCCCTTGACCGGTGTGGACAACGACGGCCCCAGTGACGCGGCCGTGGTCCGGCCCAAGCTCGATTCGAACCGGGCCGTGGCCATAAGCTGCGGCATGAACCCGTGCTATGGTGACATCGATCCCTACTGGATGGCCCTGGCCGGAATTGACGAGGCCATTCGTAATCTCATTTGTGTGGGTGCCAGACCGGATCGCATTGCTCTGCTGGACAACTTCTGCTGGGGCAATTGTCATAAACCGGAGGTTTTTGGCTCCCTGGTCCGTGCATCCCAGGCGTGTTATGACGGGGCCATGGCGTTTTCGGCCCCGTTTATCTCAGGCAAGGATTCGCTCAACAATGAATTTGCCTGCGAAGACGGCACCACGATCTGCATTCCTCCCACCCTGTTGATCAGTGCCATGTCCCTGGTGGATGATGCCAGGCAGTGTGTCACGATGGATGTGAAACAGGCGGGCAATCACATCTTTGTGGTGGGCCTGACGCATGATGAACTGGGCGGGTCTCATTACTACAAGATCCACCATGAAATCGGGGCCCATGTGCCCAAGGTGGATCTGACACTCGCACCCCGGTTGGCGCGAAAAATGTACGAGGCCATTGGCTCAGGTCTGGTGGCCAGTTGCCACGACTGTTCGGAGGGCGGTCTGGCTGTGGCCCTGGCGGAGATGGGATTCGCCGGTGGGCTGGGGCTGGATGTGAGTCTCACCGGATTGCCTGTGAGCGACGACTGCCAGGCAGTGACATCCCAGTTGTTCAGCGAATCCAATTCGCGATATGTGGTGGAGATTGAACCGGACAAGGCCGATCAATTCACACACCTGATGGCCGGGCTGCCCGTGGCGTGTGTGGGGCTCGTCACGCAAGACGCAGTCCTGCATATCACGGATGCCGGCAACCGCACGGTGGTCAAGGCGGATATGGTGACACTCAAAGAGGCATGGCAAGCACCCTTGCGGTGGTAATTCAAACTCACAACCTTGAACTGGCTCGAACGAGGGTTCAACTCGGTTGGGTATTACAAAAAGGCATGATTTATGGCACAACCTAAAGCGATTGTTTTAAGAGCAGCCGGCATTAACTGTGACAACGAAACAAGTCACGCGCTGGATCTGGCAGGGGCCCAGGTGGATCGGGTTCACATCAATCAACTGATTGGACAGCCGTCCATGCTGGATCAATACCAGATCCTCGTGTTTCCCGGCGGATTCAGTTATGGTGACGATGTGTCGGCTGGCAAAATTCTGGCCAACCAGGTGATTCACCACCTGCATGACACCATCCGGGCATTCCTGGACAGAGGCAACCTGGTGCTGGGCATCTGTAACGGCTTCCAGGTCCTGGTCAAGACGGGTATTCTACCGGGCTTCGACACCCGACAGAGCCATGTGACCATTACGTATAATGACAGTGACAAATTTGAAGATCGCTGGGTGTATCTCAAGCCGCAATCCGATCACTGTGTCTTCCTTGAACCGGGGCGCACTCTGTACTTGCCTGTGGCACATGGCGAGGGCAAGGTGGTGCCCACAGATGACGCCGTATTGACACGACTGCAATCTGACCACCTCGTCGCTTTCAGCTATGTGGACAAGGATGGCGAACCCGGTCCGTACCCGATCAATCCCAATGGCTCAGTCCTGGGGATCGCCGGACTGACCGATTCGACCGGGCGCGTGCTTGGCCTGATGCCGCATCCTGAGCGCCATATTCATGCCACACACCACCCGCACTGGACCCGCGGCGCAGGTCCGTCAGAGTGTGACGGCATGACGATCTTCAACAATGCAGTGACCTATGTGAAGGGGCATCTGTAGGGTTACAATTGTTTCAAGTTTCTACTTGACGATATTGAGGTCTTGCCTTTAACATATCGATGCTTGAAACGGGAGGGTGAACTAGCTTTAACTATTTTAAAAATAACGTGTTGGGGACTTTTGCGGGCTGTATTGGATATGGCTTGGCGCGTCATGAAAGGATTGAAGCAATGCGAACGGCAAGATTATTGGGTTTGACTGGCCTCTTTATGTGTATGCTTACGTTGAGTGGGTGTGGTTCACAGGTGGCTGATTTGCGGATACAAAATGATCTCCAACAGAAGCGAATTGGGGAACTGACCAGCGAACTAGATGCAAAGACGATTGAACTGGAACAGCTTAAAAGACAATTGACCTCAGCCTCGGGCACGAGATCTGCGGAGATGGAAGTCCTGCAATCAGAGATCGCTGCGCTGCGGGAAGACATTGAACTCAAGAAACAACTAATCGCTTCCATGCAGGCACAGTTGCTCACCACAGGCGCGCAGTTGCCTGTGGAGTTGACCACCAAGCTCGAAGAACTGGCCAACAAATATGACATGATCAGTTACGACAATGAACGGGGTGTGCTTAAATTTGAAAGCGACCTGACGTTTGAACCAGGGAGTGACCAGGTCAAGGGGTCTGCGGTGACAGCCGTGAAGTCTTTGTGTACGGTGCTGAATTCAGAAGAGGCAACGGGCTTTGATGTGATTGTGGCAGGTCATACGGACGACATGCCGGTATCCAAACCCGAGACCCGTCTCAAGCATCCCACCAACTGGCATCTCTCTGCACATCGTGGCATCTCCGTGCTTGACTTGATGATTGCCGATGGTGTGGTTCCCAATCGTTTGAGTGTCAGAGGCTTTGGCGAGTATCGGCCCTTGGAGCCCAATAAGCCCGACAAAAAGGGCAACGCCAAGAATCGTCGCGTTGAGATATTTATTGTGGCCAAGGGGATGTAGCCTCTTTGTCGTAGCACCCTTAGAAACGAATACTTCGGGCTATTCCCGCATGAGTCAGGGACTTATCGGAATAGCCCGTTTTTTATTGGAACCTTCATGTGCGTGTCTAATTTTACCAAACAGTTGGCCGTGGACTCGGGCATATGCCGGTTGATGCACGATCTTGGCTCAGCATTGACCTCCACGGATACCATCTACATGCTCGGCGGCGGCAATCCCGCCCATATCCCTGAGGTTGAACAGGCCCTGAAACAGGCCATGCGTTGCATTCTTGAGTCTCCTGGCCGATTTGCCCACATGATTGGCGACTATGATCCGCCCCACGGAAACCGTGTCTTTGCCAGGACACTGGCGGACCTGCTCTCCGAACATTATTGGCCTGTCAAACCGGAAAACATTGCCTTGACCCATGGCAGTCAGTCCGCCTTTTTCGGCCTGTTCAACATGTTGGCCGGGTCCTTCTCAGACGGGACGCAGCGAAAAATCCTGCTGCCCCTGATTCCTGAGTACATCGGCTATAGCGATTTGGGGCTGGAACCGGACTTGTTTGTCTCCGCGATCCCCACGATTGAGCATCTGGACGGGCATCTGTTCAAGTATCACGTGGACTTTGATCGCATTGAATCGGCTCTCAAACAGCAGACCATGGGTGCCATATGTGTGTCCAGGCCCACGAATCCCACGGGCAATGTGCTGACCAACCATGAAATCCAGACCCTCTCCACCCTGGCCAGTCACTATCAGATCCCCCTGATTATTGACAACGCCTACGGATTGCCCTTTCCTGGGATCATCTATGAAGATGCCGAACTGGTCTGGAATGAACACACGATTTTATGTCTGAGCCTGTCCAAGCTCGGTTTGCCGGGCACACGCACAGGTATTGTGATTGCCCATGAAGATCACATTGAAGCCCTGTCCCGTATCAATGCGATTGTCAGTCTGGCCCCTGGTGGTGTGGGGGCTGCGCTGGCCACGGAATTGATCCAGACCGGCCAGATGATGACCTTATCTCAGACCGTGGTACGTCCCTATTACCAGCGCAAGTGTGAGCATGCTGTGCACACACTCTGTCAGGCCCTGGAGGGCCAGCCCTTTTATCTGCACAAGCCGCAAGGTGCGTTTTTTCTCTGGTTGTGGCTGCCGGAACTGCGGATCCCGGCGCAGCAGTTGTATGAACGCCTAAAGGCCAGAGGCGTGATTGTGGTGCCTGGTGAGTATTTTTTCCCAGGTTTGAAAGAACCGTGGTCTCACACCACCCAGTGCCTGAGAATCAGTTACGCGCAGGAAGACGCCATCGTGGAGCAGGGCATGGCCATTTTGGCCCAAGAGATAACAAAAGCACAGGCCGTATAGACGGTCTGTGCGCGCATGACAAAACCCCGATCATTTTCATGATCGAGGATAGTCAAACTACGAGACACCAGAATTGCGACCGATTACTTCACCTTGCGGTTGGCCACCTTGGGCAGGCCCAGCACGGACTTGCCTTCTTCCCAGCGTTCTTCTTCCTTGAGCAGAAGAATTCTTTCGTCACGACTTAACACATTACGGTGGCGACTCAATGCGCCTTTTGATTTCAATGATGGATCAAGGGACATCTGTTACTTCTCCTATATACTGATCATCTATATTTCGTCCATAGGCACCTTTAAACTTATTCGGGGCAAACGACTCCAGCCCCAGGGGTGCCTTATAATCTTTTCCCAATAAACGAATCTCATTCAACAGTCTGTTGCCAGAGGTCTGTGGTGCGGATGCAGGATTATAATGAAATCGTTCCTGAGTAATCAAGTAGTAGGTATTCTCTCGACTCACGATTTCAGTGGAAATCCCTTGGGAGTCAAAGAAGCGTCCCACAGCCACTAAATCTGCCTTCTTGTCAAATTCCTGAATCACGATGGCATTGCCATGGATCAGGGGTCTCGACGGCCTGTCAGACTGAACAGTCTGGATCACCGGTGCCTTCGACTGAGGCATAGTGCCTGCTGGCTCAGACCGACTGGCCACAGGTTGATTGGCTGACGCCATGTTCGGCAGCCCAGTTTGATCAGGCGAGTTATTTCTATTGTCAATGAACAGTCTGCCTTGCAGCTCGGGATACCACTGGCCCGCCTTAAAGCAGGCCAGGCACACCACAATCAGACACAAAGCCGTCATGATCGCAACCCGGGTCGACAAGGTAATCTCGAGTCGACCGTCGTGGCACTGAATCGGTTTCTGCTTCCAGGAAATTGCCTTTCTTTCAGGCACCGCAGGCGCAGCCTTTTCCAGGGGCTTGGCCTGTACCACGGCAGGTACTTTTTTGATCGCAGGCTTAACCGCCTGCTGTTTTTCCGGCCTCAATGGCTCTGCCGCGGCTCGTGCAGACTTGTTTCGAGCACGGCCGCCTATGACCTCATATAAGGCTTTTTGACCTCGATAACGTGCCATGGGCGTATCTCACGTCGAAAAACAAACAGGCTAAGCACTTCGTACCTTAGCCACACAGAGCAAAGGCAAACCATAAACACGCCTTTTTACACAAAAATCAGGAAAACATCAAATCAAAACTGCAAAACCCGGGAAAATAAACATGCAGGCGTCAGGCAGGGGCAAAAAAAAGGGGCCTGATCGTACAGTGCACGACCAGGCCCCGGCTGTGGGTCAAACGATTAGAGACCGGATGTCTCAAAGCTCCAGGTTGCACCTGAAATGGTCCCTGCTGGGCCAAACTCATCAACTGCCCAGTAGTAGATAGTCCCTGGGGTCAATTCGCCTGGATTATGCGAATTGGTCGACAGGAACATCGTGGCCACACTCATGTCTCTGGCATCGACAAGAGACTTGTCTGTGCTGACATACGCATGGTGGAGTACTGCACCCATGCCCGCGGTCCAACTCAATTCCGTGTCGGTCCCGATCTGCCACATCCCGCCATCAGACGGCATGGGGCCATAGGCATAATTGGGGAACATCGTAAACTGCCATACATCACCTTCAACCACGGTCAGATCCTCATGTGTGGTATCGACACGCCAATAGTAGGTCTTGCCGAGGTTCAGTTCGGGCAGTGCGTATTCGACGGCTTCGCCTGACCCCAGAAGATCCGCCTCATCAATCACCGCATCATCGCTGAGGTACACGGCGTATTCTACGGCGCCTTGCGGTGCTGCCCAACTCAGGGCAATAGGATTGAGTAATTCGACAGCTCCATCCGCCGGAGCGGGTTTCGTGGCCTTGATAGCCGGGGTAGAGAAGCTCCAGATGTCACTCACGCTGGCGTCAGCGTCGGGTGTAATAGCCACGACCTGCCAGTAGTAGGTCGTCCCTCGCAGAAGGTCTCCCGGATCAACGGTGACCTCTGGAGTGGTGATCAGCAGCGGCAGAGAGGCCAGAGGACTGTCGGTCCACAGGTACACCTCGTGCGATACCGCGTCGAGCCCAGGCCACCAACTCAGCATGGTATCCACAGGCACTTCTTCTGCACCATTCACCGGGCTGGGTTGTGTCCCTGCTGGATTGGACGTCGGCACATGCAGCACCGCACTCATGGATAGAGCACTTCGATTGTCCAACGAGGGATTCGTTTCATCGTCTCTGATGAACAGCATGATGGCATTGCCCGGAGCCCAACCGTCCTGGTTGACGATCTCCTGGATGATACTGGAGATATCCGGGGTTCTTGAGGCGTCTGTGGCCTGTGAACTGGTCCATTCCGGGATATCGGTCCACGCCACCTCTGCGACGGTTTTGGGAGCTCTGTCGTCGTAGAAATTCTCACCGCTGCCAAGCTCATCTGTATCAGGCAGCAACAGACCACTGATAATCAGGTTCACCGGACCGCCGTCCAGATTCTCATTGTCCGCTGTAAACTGTACATAGGCTTCAGTGATGGGTGCGCCCTTGAGAATAGGCATATCCGTAAAACGTAAACCTATCACTTGACGCAAGTCCGCTTCGTCATTGTCCCACGGCATCTCAAGGTCACTGCTTCCGCGACTCTCAGCCCCGTCGTCCACAGCATCACCATGGGCGATGTGGTCTTCTCCATCATCGTTATCGCTGGTGATGGCTGTATCGGTGCGCACGTTGCTCAATCCGGTGGTAAAGCTCCAGATGTCACCGGCATGCACCGTTGTGCCATCGGCCTCGACCTCATCCACCTGCCAGTAGTATGTGGTGTTTGGATCAATGGGGCCTGGGTAATATGAAGTGCCTTCCTGCACACTCACAAGTGCCGGGGGATTGGTCGTGCCAAAGTATACCTCTCGTGTGGCGCCCGCGGGAATGGGCTTCCACCTCAGTGTCGAACCCAGAAGCACCCC